>CAZVVC010000023.1:0-21737 GCA_964630425.1 uncultured Bifidobacterium sp.
ACACGGTCGAGGCCTTCATGACCTCGCTGGCCGAGGCCTCGGGACGGCCCATCGTCCGCAACATCCTGCTGGCCAGCGACACCGATCCGGCCCGCCACGAGGCGTTCATCGACTGGCTGAACGAGTCCCACGAGAAGGGGTTGCAGGTCTACGGCATGGGCTTCACCGTCCGCTCGCCCACGCTGCTGACCTTCGAGGACTGGAGCCTGTGGGACAACGCGCCGCACTGGCACGGGGTGATGAACGGCCCCTACGAGCAGCGCGTCGCCATGATGAACGACGAGAGCGTCCGCAAGGGCCTGCGCGAGGACATCGACAGGAAGCTCGTCGGCGGGCTGGGCACCTCCGGCCTCGCCCAGGAGCTTCGTGTCCATGGATCGGCCGGCTATGGCCAGCTGGACAAGTATGTCGACCGGAGCGTGGCCGAGATCGCGGCCACCGAGGGTAAGCACATCGCCGACGTGATCCTCGACATCTCGCTCACCTCGGAATTCAAGGCCGAGTTCGTCGGCAATGCCTACGACACCTCGGCCGAGGTCACGGCCAAGGTGCTGTCCAATCCCTATGTGGTGCCGGGCATCTCGGACGGCGGCGCGCACTGCCACTTCGTGGTGCAGGGCGCCTATCCCACCGACCTGCTGGAATGGATGGTGCGCGAGCAGGGCCTGATGACCGCCGAGCAGGCCCATTACGGCCTCAGCCGCCTGCCGGCCCATGTGCTGGGCCTGCCGGATCGCGGCATCCTGCGCGAGGGCGCGCCGGCCGACGTGGTGGTCTACGACCCGGACACCATCCGCCGCACGCCGTCCTGGGACAAGATGGAGAAGCTCTACGACCAGCCGGCCGGCGGCTGGCGCCGCGCGCAGCGGGCCGAGGGCCTCAACTACACCCTCGTCAACGGCCAGGTCACCTTCGAGGGCCTGGACTGCACCGGCGCCACGCCGGGCGAGGTGCTGCTCAGCAACCAGTGATCGATGCGGATTTTCCGTTCCCGCCCGCCGGGCGGGAACGGGGATCGCAGGGTCCAGGCCAGGCATTCAGGGGATTAGCAAGCAATGGTCGCCGCACAGCGCGTTGTCCAGTCCGTCGGCACGCCGGTGGAGAAGGCTCCCGAGCCCGATCTCGGCATCGATATCATCCCGTCCGATCGTTACAAGTCGCGCGCCTTCATGGAGAAGGAATGGGACCGGATGTGGACCCGCGTCTGGCTGATGGGATGCCACGTCGACGAGATCCCGGAGCCGGGCGACTACACGACGACCGACATCGGCGACGAGTCGATCCTCATCGTCCGCGGCCATGACGGCGCCGTGCGCGCCTTCTACAACGTCTGCAACCACCGCGGGAACCAGCTCAAGTTCACCGGCGCCGGCACGGCGGACACCATCCTGTGCGCCTATCACCTGTGGGAATACGACCTGACCGGCCGGCTGATCCACGTTCCCGACGCCGAGGACTTTCCCGGCGGCTGCCCCGTCGACAGGCTGAGCCTGAAGGCGCTGCGGACCGACGAATGGGGCGGGCACGTCTGGTTCAACATGGACCCGGACTGCGAGCCGCTGCGCGATTATCTCGGCGTGATCCCGGCGCATCTCGATCCCTACCGGCTCCAGGACATGGCCATGACGCTCAACGTCACCATGGAGTGGGACTGCAACTGGAAGACGTCGGTGGATGCGTTCAACGAGGTCTACCACGTCCAGGGCATCCACCCCGAGCTGATGTACGACATGGATGACATGTCGATCCAGATCGACCTCTATGAGAAGCACAACCGCTACCTGATCGCCTGGACCACGCCGAGCCAGAAGGTCGACATCTCCGACGAGGTGCCGGCGATCCTTGCCCAGCACCTGATCAACGCGGGCGCCGATCCCGAGGACTATCGCGGCCGGGTGCTTGAAATCCGGCACGCGTTGCAGCGGCTGCGGCGCGAGCGGGGACGGGAGAAGGGCATCGACTTCAGCGGTCTCAACGACGACCAGATGACCGACGATTACCACTATTTCATCTTCCCCAACGTCACCCTCAACCTGTTCGCCGAGCATGTGCTGCTGTTCCGCCAGCGGCCCCACGAGACCGATCCGAACAGGATGTATTTCGACGTCCGCGTCTTCCATCCGCTGCCCACGGGCGCCCCCAGGCCGCCGATGCCGGAGCACGCCACCTACAGGCACGGGGAATTCTCGCTCGGCCTCGTCGTCGACCAGGACGCGGTGAATCTGCCCCATGTCCAGAAGGGGCTGCGCTCGCGTGGATTCGAAGGGGCGTGGATCAGCAACCGGGAACGCCGCCTGCGCCACATGCACGCGACCCTCATGTCCTATATCGGCGAATAGGCCGAAGCCTCGGGGAGATGGCGATGACCGGACCGATCTCGGGCAGCCTGCTGGACCCCGCGACCCAGAAGTGCCCCTACGCGCACTACCGGGATTTGCGGGACAACGCGCCGGTCCACCGGATGCCGGAGACCGGCATGTTCGTGGTCAGCCGCTACGACCTGCTGCTCCAGGTGATGCGGAACCCGAAGGTCTTCTCCAGCAAGCCGCCCGGCGGCGCGAAGGCGGGCCTGAGCTGCCTCGAGGCCGACAGGATCGTCGAGCAGGAGGGGTATGGCCGGGGCATGCCGTCGATCCAGAACAACGACGCGCCGGCGCATACGGTCTATCGCAAGCTGGTCGACCATGCGTTCCGCGCCCGCCGCATCCGCGAGATGGAAGCCTATATCGACGAGGTGGTCGAGGAGCGGATCGCCGAATTCCGCGACGCCGGCGCGTGCGACGCGGTCGCGGATCTGGCGGTTCCGGTGCCGCTCTACGTCATCGCCGACCAGCTCGGGATTCCGCGCTCGGACTACAGGCGCTTCAAGGAATGGTCCGACGCGTGGCTCGCCGGTCTCGGCATGCCCACGCCGGAAGAGGCGCTGGTCGCCGCCGCGCGCAAGGTGGTCGAGCTTCAGCACTATCTGATCGACCGGATCGACGAGCGCCGGACCTCTCCCCGCGACGACATCCTGAGCGACCTGACCCAGGCCACCTATGACGGCGAGCGGCCGCTCGCCGACCGGGAGATCCTCTCCATGGTCGAGCAGCTTCTCGTCGCGGGCAACGAGACGACGACCAACGGCATCGCCGCCGGGCTGATGCATCTGGCGGCCATGCCGGCGTTGCAGGACCGGCTGCGCGCCGACCCGGACGGCCTGAAGCGTTTCGTGGAAGAGGTCCTGCGCTACGAATCGCCGGTCCAGGGACTGTTCCGCTACGTCACGGAAGACACGGAGCTGGAGGGCCGCGCCATTCCCGCCGGCTCGGTGCTGCACATCCGCTACGCCGCGGGCAACCTGGACGAGCGCAAGTTCGCCGCCGCCGCGGCCTTCGACATCGACCGCCCCAACAACGGCGCCCATCTGGCGTTCGGCGCCGGCATCCATCACTGCGTCGGATCGGAGCTTGCCCGCGCCGAGATGCTGGCCGCGTTCAGGGCGATGCTGGCGCATTTCTCGAAGATCGAGCTGGCCGTGGCGCCGGACGACATCGCCTATCACCCCAGCTTCGCGCTGCGGGGACCGGCGTCGCTTCCCCTTACCCTGACGCGCTGAAGGAAGACGAAATGCTCGATCTGTTCGACCTGACGGGGAACGTCGCCGTCGTGACGGGAGGGAACGGCGGCATCGGCCTGGGCCTGGCGAGAGGGCTGGCCAAGGCCGGCGCCGACGTCGCCGTCTGGGCGCGGGACCCAGCGAAGAACCGCGCGGCCGTCGAGGAGCTGGACACGCTGGGCGCGGGGCGCGTCCGCGCGTTCCCGTGCGATGTCGGCGACGAGGGCCAGATCGCCGACGCCATGACAGGAACGCTCCGCGCGTTCGGCAAGGTCGATGTCTGCTTCGCCAATGCCGGCCGTTCCGGCGGCGCCCGCAGGCTGGACCAGATGACGTCCGACGCCTGGAGCGCGGTGATGAAGATCAACGCCGAGGGCGTGGCGCTGACCTACCGCCATGTGACCGAGCACATGATCGCCCGAGGGCAGGGCGGCAAGCTGGTGGCGTCCTCGTCGGGCCAGTCGATCATGGGCGTGAACCGCAATGCCCACTACGCGGCCTCGAAGGCGGCGGTGAACGGGCTGACCCGCGCCGCCGCGTTCGAGCTTGCCCGTTACGGCATCAAGGCGAATGCTCTGCTGTTCGGCTATTTCGAGACCGACATGACGGCCGCCGCCGACCCGCGCTTCCACGACTGGATGATGCAGCGCATCCCCGCCCGGAAATCGGGCGGCCTGGAGGGGCTGGAAGGCCTCGCCGTGTTCTTCGCCTCGCCCTATAGCGACTACATCACCGGCCAGTGCCTCGCCGTCGACGGCGGCCTCTGCATCAGTTGAGGCGGTAGCCACTATTCACTTTTTCCCAGAGGGAGTGGGAACGGCTAGCGGAGCGATTCTGCTTCGGCGTCGCAACTGCTGGGCGCGGCCGTTTCGGATTGCCGGGCCGCCGCCAGCTCGGCCTTCGCCGCCTGCATGTCGGCCTGGAAGTCGGGTTCGGCATGCAGGCGCGCGACGGTGGCCGAGGCGACCAGCCGGCCGGCCTCCACGTCGCTTTGCCAGTGCACGTTGCACACCATCCGGCTTTGGCCGTAATCCCGGCCGCGTTGCAGGATGGCGTCGGCCCGCTCGGGGTCGATCTCGGCCATCAGCAGCGCCCAGCCCCAGCCCACGGCGCTGTGGCCCGACGGATAGGAGCCGTCCTGGCGCAGCATGGCCTCGTCGCCCGGCGAGCAGGTGGCGTTGCCGTGGGCCACGAACGGGCGCGTCCGCTGGTAGTGGTTCTTGGCCTTGTAGGTGGACAGGCCAAGGTCGACCAGCGACCGGCGCAGCAGGCGGTAGAGCGTGGGCGTCGCCTCCGGCGAGGGCGCCACGCCGGTGACGCAGGCATAGGTCTGCGCGGCCTGCGGGAAGTGCAGGTCGGCATCGCTCGCGGCGCGGCGCCAGCGCGGCGACTCCGGCGCGCGGGCGGCGTCCTTGCTGGCGTCCTCGTCGCGCTGGAACGCGGCCGAGTCCGCCGCCGGCGGCGGCGGGAGCAGGGCGAGGCTGTCGGGCAGGCTGGAGGTCGCCAGATAGCCGGACGGCGTGCCGGGCGGAAGCCTGGGGAAACCGTTCTCGTCCCGTCCCGTGTCCGCCGCCTGCGCGCCGAGGCCTGGCGACAGCGCCAGCACGCCGGCGATGATGGCCGTGATGATCCGCATGTCTTCCCCCGTTCCGTTGCGATCCCGGATTGAGCAATAACGGCGCGGGCGGGCGATGACAATCGGCGCGCGCCGCTTCAGAACCGATAGGCGAGGGTGCCGATCACGTTGCGGCGATAGCCGACGCCGCAGGCCGAGCGGACCGAGCAACTCGCGTAATAGTGCTTGTCGAACAGGTTGGTGGCGTTGACGGTGAACGACCAGTGCCGCCAGTCGAGCGACAGCAGCGCGTCGGCGAGCACGAAGCCCGGCGTGCGCAATGTGTCGACCGCGCCGTCGAACACCACCGCCTCGTTGCTGGCGCCCATGTAGCGGACGCCGGCGCCGATGCGCAGCGCGATGTCGTTGCCCAGCGCGAAACGCTTTTCGCCCCAGGCGGCGGCCTGGTTCTTCGGCACGCTCGACAGCGGCAGGCCGATCTCCAGCGGATCGCTGCTGCGGCTGATCCTGGCGTCCACATGGCTGAACGAGAGGCTGACGGTGAAGTCGTCCGCCACGCTGTGCGACGCTTCCAGCTCGAAACCGCGCGATTTCACCTCGCCCTGCTGGATCTGGTTCTCGCCGTTCTGGGGATCGGTCTCGAGCCGGTTGGTGCCGCGGATGTCGTAGACGGCCGCGGTGACCAGCGTCGCCGGCCCCGGCTGCCATTTCAGGCCCGCCTCCCACTGCTTGCCGCGCTGGGGCAGGAACGGATTGTCGTAGAAATCGAGGCCGATGGTCGGCTCGAAGGATTCCGAATAGCTCACATAGGGAGACAGGCCGCCCAGATCGAAGATCAGGCCGGCGCGGAAGCTGGTGGCCTTGTCGATCTGGGGGTCCTCGCCGGTCACGACGATCTTCGGCCGGTCGCGCCGCACGCCCAGCACCAGCGTCACCCAGTCCTCGTAGCGGATCTGGTCCTGCATATAGAAGCCGAGCTGGCTGTCGGCCTCGTCCGGCGACGGCTCCAGCGCCGCCTCCGGCACGCTGCCGTAGACGGGGTCGTAGATGTCGATGGGGTCGGCCTCGACATAGATGAAGGCGCTCTTCAGCTTGGTGTGCAGATAGTCGACGCCCACCAGCACCTTATGGCTGAACGGCCCGGTCGTGAAGTCGAAGCGGAGATTGTGGTCGGTGGTCAGCATGCGAAGCCGCGCCTTCGCGTCGTAGCGGTAGCGCGGCAGGATGCGGTCGTCCTCGTCGAGGAACGGATTCTCCAGCCCGTCCCACACCGATGGTTCGATGTCGCCGTTGTGGGAATCGGACCGGTTGTAGCGCAGGGCGCCCGTATAGGTGATGGCGTCGGAAAAGCGGTGCGTGACCAGCAGCGTGCCGGCCACCTGCTCGCTGTCGTAGAAATTGTGGTCCGGTTCGCCCAGATACGCGCCCCAGGGCAGGCGGCGTCCCTCCGGCGCCAGCACCGTGGCCAGCACGGGCAGGAAGGACGCGATGGAGGCGGCGCGGTCGCGCTGGTAGAGGCCCTCGAACACGATGTCGGTGTCCTCGCCCGGCTGCCAGCGCAGCGACGGCATCACCAGCACGCGGTTGTCCTTGCCGAAATCGACCTGGTTGCCGGCGTCGCGGAACACGCCGACGAGTCGGCCGGCGAGCGTGTCGGAGAGTGGCCCGGTGACGTCCACCTGGAGCTGCTTGCGCTCGAAGCTGCCATACTGGAGGGCCACCTCGCCGCCGGCCTGGAACAGGGGGCGCTTGCCGACGCTGTTGACGATGCCGCCGGCCGCGCCCTGGCCGTAGAGCACCGAGGACGGACCGCGCAGCACCTCGATGCGCTCCAGCGTATAGGCCTCGACGCGGGGCGTGTAGAACGACGTGGGCTGGCGCATGCCGTCCACATAGTCGGCGGCCTCGAAGCCACCGCGCGCGGTCGCGTAGTCGAAGCGGTAATCGGCGCCGTTGGGCTCGGTGCGGATGCCGGCGGTGTAGCGCAGCGCCTCTTGCACGCCGATGGCGCCCCGGTTGGCGATCTGATCGGCGGTGACCACGCTGAGCGACTGGGGAATTTCCGTGAGCGCGGCGTCCGTCTTGGTGGCCGTCGCCGCCCGGTTGGCCGACACCAGCACGGAATCGAGCGCGGCGGCGGCCGCCTTGGCCGGCGCCGGCGCCCGGTCGGCGGGCTGCGCCGCCGGCTGGGGCGCGGGTTGCAGGATGAAGCCGCCCGCGCCGTCGGGCGCCGCGCGCAACCCCGTGCCGCGCAGCAGGATGGCCAGCGCCTGTTCCGCCGAATGGCGGCCGGTGACGCCGGCGGTCTGCTTGCCGCGGATCAGCGCGGAATCGGCCGACAGCACGGCGCCGCTCGCTTCGGAGAAACGCGCGATGGCCGCGCCGAGCGGCCCGGCGGGCAGGGCGTAGTCGCGGACGGCGCTCGCCGCCTGTGGCTGGGCATGGGCCGGGATGGCAAGGGGCAGGCATCCCGCGAGAAGCAGGCACGAAACGATGGATTGCCGAAGGCGTATGCGCGACACGAAGCGGTTCCTCTTCCGGATAGGGTCTCATCCGGTTGGACGCGGCAGCGCCGGAAATGGACAGTCCCCGCCGAAAGATTCCTATCGCGGCGCGATTGCCGCGGTGCCGGCCGCGCCGCGTTCCAGCCGGATCGGCAGGGCGGCGGCGAGGCTCGTCAGCGCCCGCTCCGTATCGGTCACCGGCAGCCGCGCGGACACGCGCAGATGGGCCAGCGCGCGGGGATCGAAGCGCACCGGCTCGGCGCGGTAGCGGTTCAGCTCCGACAGCACCTCCGGCAGGGGCAGGTCGTCCACCGCCAGCCAGCCGCGCGTCCAGGCCGCCGCCTGCTCGGGATCGACCGGGGGAAGGCGCTCGGCGGCCGCGCCGGTCAGCCTCGCGCGCTCGCCGGCCGAGAGCGTGAGGCAACCCTTGCCCGAGCGGGGGCAGGCCAGCACGCGCGATTCCACCACCGTGACCACCGTGCCCTCGCCGGTGCGGCGCACCGAATAGGCGGTGCCCAGGGCGGTCGCCCGGCCGTCCTCGGTTTCGACGACGAAGGGGACGGGCCGGCCTTTCGCGACCGTCGCCATCACTTCGCCGGCCAGCAGGCGGACGGTGCGCCTGTCCGTCGCCATGTCCAGGTTCACCGCGCTGCGCGTGCCCAGGAACAGCCGGCTGTCATCCGGCAGGGCGATCTCCCGCACCGCGCCGGGCGCGGTACGCTCCTCGGCCAGCGCGATCTGCACCGCCGGCTGCGACCAGGCCGCCCAGCCGGCAAGGGCGAGCGCGAGGATGGCGGCGGCGCCGGTCGCCGCGCCGCGCCGCCGCCGGGTCAGCATGCGCTTCAATGCGCGGCGCTCGATGTCGGTGCCGCCGCCGATCCGCTCCGACAGGCCGGCGAGCCGGTCGAAGGCCAGGGCGTGCGCCGGGCTCGCCGCGCGCCAGGCCTCGAAATCGCGGCGTTCCTTGGCCGTGTTGCGTTCGTCGCCCAGCCGGGCATGCCACCGGGCGGCTTCCTCGACCATGCGGCGCGTCGGCTCGATCATGGGGACGCGTCCCAGGCGGCGAGATAGAGATGGGTCAGGGTGCGCGCCACGTACTGCTTCACCATGCTGGTCGACACGCCCAGTTCGGCGGCGATCTCCCGATAGCCCATCCCGTCCAGACGGCTCATCAGGAACGCGCGCCGCGGTTTCGCCGGCAGGCCGTCCAGCAGCCGGGCGATGGCGGTCAGTTCCTCGATGGCCGCCGCGATCCGCTCGGGCGAGGGCGCTTCCCTGTCCGATGCCAGCAGCGACCAGGCCTCCAGAAAGGCGTTCTCGGCCTTGCGCCGGCGGCTGTCGTCGATCAGAAGCCTGCGGGCGACCGTCGCCAGGTAGCGGCGCGGATGCCGGGAAAGGACGAGGTCAGGCTTTTCCAGCAGCCGGCAGAAGGCGTCCTGCACCAGGTCGGCGGCGCGGTGCGCGCAGCCGTTGCGGCGCCGAAGCCAGGCGCGCAGCCAGTCGGCGTGTTCCTCGTACAAGGCGGCGACATCGATCGCGGCGGCGCGTTCCAACAGCGGCAAGTCCACCCGGTTGCGTTGGTGAGGGTCTGGAAAGACCAGCTATCACGGATGTGAATAAGTCTCAATAGCACCCGTCGGACCGGACAGGGGCGCCCCGGCCCGGCCGGCCTTCGTCTACCCCGCGAAGCCGGCGGCGATGAAGGCGACCAGCTCGTCCTCGGAGGCTTCGCCGTAGATCCATTTGAGGTGGGCGTCGCGGGTGTAGACCTGGTTCATGATGGCGCCGATGGAGAAGGCGAAGCGCTGGTGCACCTGCTCCACGGTCAGGTGCGGGCAGGCGCGCGTCAGGGCGGCGCGCATGCGGTCGTACACCTCGGACATCTGCGAGATGTTCAGTCGCTCGGCGATCTCGGGGCCGGTGAACAGCAGGCTGCGCAGCGCCCGCAGCACGCCGTCCTGCACCCAGATGTGGAAGGCGGTCTCGACCAGCGGCCTGAAGATGTCGGCGGGAGCGGGCGGCGTGTCGCCCTGTTCCAGTTCCTGGAGCCGGGCGAGGATGCGCTGGTTGGCGGGCTGCATGCGGCGCCCGCAGATCACCACGAACAACCCGTCGCGCGAGCCGAAATGATAGTTCACCGCCGAGGTGTTGACGCCGGCCATCGCGGTGATCGAGCGCACCGTCGCCGCGGACGCGCCGGCGGTGGCCAGGATCCGGTCGGCGGCGGCGATGATCTCTTCCTTGGGATCGGGCTTGATCGCGTTGGCTGTCTTGCGCATGCACCTGCCGGTCGGGCGAAGGGCCGGAAACGGCCCGCTGCCGGTTCCCGGGGATATTTATAGCCGCCAGTGGCCGACGTTTACAGGCCGTTCAGCCGGCCGTCGCGGCGGTTTCGGATCCGGCGCGGCCATAGATGTCGTCGAAGCGGACGATGTCGTCCTCGCCCAGATAGCTGCCGGACTGGACCTCGATGATCTGCAGCTCGGCCTCTCCGGGATTGCCCAGGCGATGGGTGGTGCCCGCCGGGATGTAGGTCGATTCGTTCGCGTTGAGGGTCATGAGCCGGTCGCCGCAGGTCACCTCGGCGATGCCGCGGACCACCACCCAGTGCTCGGCCCGGTGCCGGTGGCTTTGCAGCGACAGGCGCTGGCCGGGCTTCACCGCGATGCGCTTCACCTTGAAGCCGGGGCCGAGATCCATGGTCTCGAACCAGCCCCAGGGCCGGAACACGCGGGAATGGGTGTCGGCTTCCTCGCGCTTCAGGCCATCGAGGCGGCTGACCACGGTCTTGAGGTCCTGGGCGGCCTCGGCGCTCGACACCAGCACGGCGTCCTTGGTGGCCACGACCACCAGGTCGTCGAGGCCGTAGGTGACCACCAGCGGCCCCTCGCTGCGGACCAGGCTGTTGCGGGTGTCGACGGCGATCACGTCGCCCCAGACCGCGTTGCCCGCGTCGTCCTTGTCGGCCACGTCGCGCAGCGCGCTCCACGAGCCCACGTCGCTCCAGCCCATGGAGACCGGGACGACCGCGGCCTTTTCGGTCTTTTCCATCACCGCGTAGTCGATGGAATTGGACGGCGAGGCGGCGAAGCTCGCCTCGTCCAGCCGGACGAAATCCAGGTCGGTGCGCGCCTTGTCGACGGCGGCGCGGCAGGCATCCAGCATGGCGGGCTCCAGCCGGCCCAGCTCCGCCAGGAAATCGGCGGCGCGGAACAGGAACAGGCCGCTGTTCCACAGGTGGCGGCCGCCTTCCACATAGCCCCGCGCGGTCTGTTCGTCGGGCTTCTCGACGAACCGCGTCACGGACAGCGCGCCGGTGCTGGCGACGGCCTCGCCGGCCTCGATGTAGCCGTAGCCCGTTTCCGGCTTGTCGGGCCGGATGCCGAAGGTCACCAGCGCGCCGGTGCGCGCTGCCGTGTCGGCCGCCTTCTCGAGCGCCTCGCCGAACGCGGCGAGATCGCGGATCACGTGGTCCGACGGGCACAGCAGCACCACGGCGTCCGGGTCCTGGCGCTGCGCCCACAGCGCGGCGACGGCCGCCGCCGGCGCGGTGTTGCGGCCTTCCGGCTCCAGGATGACCGCGCCGGGCGCCACGCCGGCGGCGCGCATCTGCTCGCCGATGATGAAGCGGTAGGCTTCGCTGCACAGGGCGATGGGCGGCGCGAATCGCGTGCCGTCGGTGAAACGCTGGGCCGTCGCCTGGAGGAGCGTTTCGGGGTCCAGCAGGGACAGGAGCTGCTTGGGGTGTGTCCGGCGCGACAATGGCCAGAGTCGCGTTCCCGACCCGCCGCAAAGAATGGCGGGATGAATTCTGTGCTTCATCCGAATACTCTAATAATGGTGCCCAGCAGGAGTTTGCTGCGCTGCGACGTGGGCGGTCAACCGGGAAATCGCGGGTAAAGTGCCGCGTTCCCTAGAGCTTTTCCTCGATGAAGGCCGCAAGTCCGCCGAGAGTGGCGAATGTTTCGGCACTGATCTCGTCGTCATGAATCCTGACGCCGAAGTCCGCCTCGATACGGGTGACGATGTCGACGACGGCCATGGAGTCGAGCTCGGGCAGATTCCCCAGCAGGGGAGTCGCGGCGACCATGCCGGCAGCCCGGCCGCCGAGCCCCAGCGTCTCGCCCAACAAATCCCGCAGCTTGTCGATGGTGGCCATGCCGCCGCGCCGTCCGCCTCGTCCGATTTCGAGCGGTTTATACACCCTTCCGCCCGCGAGATAAGCCCAAAAGGCTTCCCCGGCCGGCGCGAGGCTCTTCCACTGGCGCGGCCATTCGTCTAACAAGCAGGCCGATGAGGGTGGCTAAATGCCCACCGCGCAACGGCAATGGCTTGATCATGCTATTCGGCGACATCATCGAGCGCGGCACGAAGCGCAACCCGCTGGGCGAGGCGCTGCGCCTGGGCGAGGAGGCGGTCAGCTATGTCGACCTCGCCGCCCGCGTCGAGCAGGCGGCGAGCGCGCTGCTGGCGAGCGGCCTGAGGGCGGGCGAACGGGTCGCCGTCTATCTTCCCAAATCCTTCGAGTCGGTGATCGCCCTGTTCGCCGCGGCGCGCGCGGGCGGCGTCTTCGTGCCGGTCAACCCGGTGCTGAAGGCGCGCCAGGTGAACCACATCCTGGCCGATTCCGGCGCGGCCGTGCTCGTCACCTCGACCGACCGGCTGGACGCGCTGCGGCAGGGCGAGACGGGCCTGCCGGACTCGATCCGAACCATCGTGGCGGCCGACACCGGCTGGGACGGCTTCATGGCCGCCGGCGGCTCGGGCGCGCTGGGCCATCCGCTGCCCGACGACCTCGCGGCGCTGCTCTACACCTCCGGCAGCACCGGGCTGCCGAAGGGCGTCATGCTGTCGCACCGCAACCTGGTCACGGGCGCGCAGAGCGTCTCGTCCTATCTCGGCAACACCGCCGAGGACCGCATCCTGTGCGCGCTGCCGCTCAGCTTCGACTATGGCCTGTCGCAGGTCTCGACCGCCTTCCTGACGGGCGCGTCGGCGGTGCTCATCAACCATCTGTTCCCCCGGGACATCGTCGGCGCGCTGGAGCGTCACGCCATCACCGGCCTGGGCTGCGTGCCGCCGCTGTGGCTGCAGGTGCTGGCGCTGGATTGGCCCGATTCCATCGCCTCCAGCCTGCGCTACGTGACCAATTCGGGCGGCCGGATGCCGCGCCATGCCATCGAGACGTTGCGGCAGCGGCTGCCCCGGACGAAGATCTTCCTCATGTACGGTCTGACCGAAGCGTTCCGCTCGACCTATCTCGATCCGGCCGAGATCGACGCCAGGCCCGATTCCATCGGCAAGGCCATCCCGTTCGCCCGGATCGACGTGATCGACGCCCAGGGCGAGAGCGCAGCGCCGGGCGTGCCGGGTGAGCTGGTGCACAGCGGGCCGCTGGTGGCCAGGGGCTACTGGAACGATCCCGCGCGCACGGCGGCGCGCTTCCGGCCGTTGCCCGCCGCCCTCGGCGGCGGCGATCCGGCCGTCTGGTCCGGCGACATGGTGACCCGCGATGCCGACGGCTTCCTCTATTTCGTCGAGCGTCAGGACAACTTGATCAAGACCTCGGGCTACCGCGTCAGCCCGACCGAGGTGGAGGACGTGCTCTACGAGGCGCCGGGCGTCGCCGAGGCCGTCGCGCTGGGCATTCCGCATCCGTCGCTGGGCCAGGCCATCGTCTGCCTGGTCGCGCTGCACGACGAGGACGAGACCTCGACCGACGACGTGCTGGCCCATTGCCGCGCCCAGTTGCCGGCGTTCATGGTGCCCAGGACCATCGTCCTGCGCGAGCGCCTGCCGCGCAATCCCAACGGCAAGATCGACCGTTCCGGCCTCGTCCGGGAGCTTGCCGGCATGTTCGGGACGGCGCCGTGATCGGCGGCTTCCAGGTGCGCGGGCACGAGGTGCTGGCGGGCGGCCGGAGCCTCGGGGAACTGGCCGGTGAACTGGGCACGCCGTTCTACGTCTACGACCGGGCGCTGATCGAGACGCGGGTGAGGGCGCTGCGCCAGGCCATGCCGGCCGGCCTCGACCTGCATTATGCCATCAAGGCCAATCCGCTGCCGTCGGTGGTGGCGCTGCTGGCCGGGCTGGTCGACGGGCTCGACGTGGCCTCGGGCGGCGAGCTGGAACGGGCGCTCGCCTCGGGCATGGCGCCCGGGCGCATCAGCTTCGCGGGGCCGGGCAAGACCGACGCGGAGCTGCGCGCGGCGGCGGTGGCCGGGGTGACCGTCAACCTGGAATCGGCGGGCGAGATGCGGCGTCTCGCCGCCATATCCGGGACGCTGGGCAGCCGCGCCCGCGTCGCCGTGCGCGTCAACCCGCTGTTCGAGCTGCGCCAGTCCGGGATGCGCATGGGCGGCGGCGCCAGGCAGTTCGGCGTCGACGAGGAAGCCGTGCCGGCGCTGCTGGCCGAAATGGCCGGACTGCCGCTGGATTTCGCCGGCTTCCACATCTTCGCCGGCTCGCAGATCCTCAACACGGACGTGCTCGTCGACTGTCTGGAGAAGACGGTCGATCTCGCCGTCCGGCTGGCCGCCGATGCGCCGTCCCCGGTGCGCTACGTCAATCTGGGCGGCGGGTTCGGCATTCCCTATTTCCCGGGCGAGGAGGCGCTGGACCTGCGCCGCGTCGGCGCGGCGCTGGGGCCGCTGATCGCGCGCGGCCGGGCGGCCTGCCCGGACGCGGCCTTCGCCGTCGAGCTGGGGCGCTATCTGGTCGGCGAGGCGGGGCTCTACGTCGCCAGGATCGTCGACCGCAAGGTGTCGCGCGGCAGGACGTTTCTGGTCACCGACGGCGGCCTGCACCACCATCTGGCGCTGTCGGGCAATTTCGGCCAGGTGATCCGCAAGAACTATCCGGTCGGGATCGCCGGCAAGATCGACCTGCCGCCGGCCGAATCCGTCGACATCGTCGGCTGCCTGTGCACGCCGCTCGACCGGCTGGGCGACAACGTGCCGCTGCCCCGGGCCGAGGTGGGCGACCTGGTGGTGGTCTTCCAGTCGGGCGCGTACGGCGCCTCGGCCAGCCCTTCCGGCTTCCTCGGCCATGCGCCCGCCGCCGAGATCCTGGTATGACGGTTTGCCAAGGTTGACGATGGCGAGGTTGACGATGAACCGGGCCTTGTCCTTAAGTGCGGCACTCGTCGCGGCGCAGCCGCCATTTCCCTCATGTCACCCGGAGGCCTCGTGAACAGCGATCGGACGGCGAAACCGAAACCCCGGATGCGGATGGCCGCGGCGGCGGCAGTGCTCCTGCTGGCGGGGGTCGCGGCGCCCGCGCGCGCCGAAGGCCCCATCGTCGAGCTGATCGCCGCGGTGAAGCCCAGCGTGGTCGCCATCGGCGCCGGCGACGACATCCTGGGATCGGGGTTCGCCGTGGGCGACGGCGCCCATGTCCTGACCGCGCTCCACGTGCTGCGCGGCGCGCCCAGGGGCAGGCTCGCCATCCGCATCGGCCAGGGCGCCGCCGCCGAAACCGCCGAGGTGAAGCAGGTCGCCGCCGACGAGGAGAACGATCTGGCGCTGCTGAGGATCGAGGGCAGGACGCTGCCCGCGCTCCGCCTGTTCCTGGGCAAGCCGCTCAGCGAGGGCGAGGAGGTGGCGTTCACCGGCTATGCGATCCGGCCCGTGGACCAGCTCTATGCCTCGACCCGGCGCGGCATCGTCTCGGCGATCGCGCCGGTCGGCTGGGGCGGGATGAAGCCCGGCGCCTACCAGCTCGACGTCAACGGCGTGCCGGGCGACAGCGGCGGTCCGGTGGTGGACCCGTCCGACGGCGCGGTGGTCGGCATCGTCAACGCCGCCCATGCGGGCCGCGACGACGACGGCGCGGACCGGCCTTCCGGGCTGACCTTCGCCCTGCCGATCCCGCCCGCCATCGAGTTCCTGAAGAAGGCCGGGCTGGAGCCCTGATCCGGTTCAGTCGCCCTCGGGCAGCACCTCGCCCTGGGGCGAGACGACGAAGCGGCCGTCCTGGCCGTCCTTCGTGCCGGTGCCGTGCCAGTAATTGTCGCAGCCCTTATGCTCCATCCTGATCTGGCTGTAGCCGGCCTCCCTGGCCTTGCCGGCCGCCCAGGCGGCGGTCGTGCCGTCGATGCGCTCGCCCGGGTCGCAGGCGGCGCGGGCGGGCGCGAGTCCGCCGGTCACGGGCGCGGCGAACGTGGCCACGGCAAGGACCGGCGCGGCGAGCAGCGTCATCTTCCAGGTCATTGCGAACCTCCTTGTGACCCGTTCGGCCGGGTCCTCCATCGAAGCAAGTTCCTGGATAACGCCCCGGCGCGGCCGCGGTTGCGGCGGCGCCGTGCGATCTTTCGGCGGCGACGGACGATTGTGGTAGGGTCTGCGACCGATTCGCGGAGCCGAGACCATGCCCAGCCACGCGCCGACCCTGTCCGATGCGACCATCCCCGAATTGCCGAACCACTACAGCGGCAAGGTCAGGGAGAATTACGACCTGCCCGACGGCCGGCGCGTCATCATCGCCACGGACCGGCTGAGCGCGTTCGACCGCATCCTGTGCGTGATTCCCTGGAAGGGCCAGGTGCTGACCCAGACGGCGCGCTACTGGTTCGAGGCGACGCGCGACATCTGCCCCAACCACGTGCTGGAATATCCCGATCCCAACGTGGTGATCGGCAAGCGGCTCGACATCCTGCCGGTCGAGATGGTGGTGCGCGGCTATCTGGCCGGCACCACGGCGACCTCGATCCTGACGCTCTACAAGGCCGGCGAGCGGGAGATGTACGGCCACCGATTCCCCGACGGCCTCAGGGACAACCAGGTGCTGCCCCGGCCGATCATCACGCCCACCAGCAAGGCGTTCGACGGCGGCCATGACGAACCGCTCACGCCCGAGCAGATCGTCGGGCAGGGGCTGCTGACCCAGGCACAGTGGGACACGGTCGCCCGCTATTCGCTGGCCCTGTTCGCGCGCGGACAGGCGCTTGCCGCCCAGCGCGGCCTGATCCTGGTCGACACCAAATACGAGTTCGGCACCGACGGGAATGGCAACATCGTCCTCGCCGACGAGATCCACACGCCCGACAGCAGCCGCTACTGGATCGCCGGCACCTACGGGGAACGCTTCGAGGCCGGCCAGCGGCCCGACAGCTTCGACAAGGACTTCGTCCGCGCCTGGGTCACCGCCCGCTGCGACCCCTACAAGGACCCGATCCCGGAGATTCCCGGGGAACTGATCGAGCAGACCAGCCGCGTCTACATCAAGGCCTATGAGGAGATCACCGGCCGGAAATTCACGCCCGAGTCCTCGGACGTGTCACCGCTGGAGCGGGTTCGGAAGAACCTGGAACGGTTCTTCTAGGCGCGGGCCTGCGCGGCTCACTGCGTTTCCTTGACCCGTAAAGGGCCCGACGCTACGGTGCGCGCGCCTTCCCACAGGGGTTTCCGTACGCCATGTCCTCCGCGCCGTCCTTCCAGGACCTCATACTGAAATTGCAGGCCTATTGGGGCCGGCAGGGTTGCGTGATCCTGCAGCCGTATGACGTGGAGATGGGCGCGGGCACCTTCCATCCGGCGACCACGCTGTGGGCGCTCGGTCCCAGGCACTGGAAGGCGGCCTATGTGCAGCCGTCGCGGCGCCCCAAGGACGGCCGGTATGGCGAGAATCCGAACCGGCTGCAGCGCTACTACCAGTTCCAGGTGATCCTGAAGCCGTCGCCGCCCGATATCCAGGCGCTGTATCTGGGTTCGCTGAAGGAACTGGGCCTCGATCCCGCCATCCACGACATGCGCTTCGTCGAGGACGACTGGGAAAGCCCGACGCTGGGCGCCTGGGGCCTGGGCTGGGAAGTGTGGTGCGACGGGATGGAGGTCAGCCAGTTCACCTATTTCCAGCAGGTCGGCGGCATCGATTGCAGCCCGGTCTCGGGCGAGCTGACCTACGGGCTGGAGCGGCTGGCCATGTATATCCAGGGCGTCGACAACGTCTACGACCTGAACTACGGCAACGGCGTCACCTATGGCGAGGTGTTCCTGCAGAACGAGCGGGAGCAGTCGGCCTACAATTTCGAGCACGCCGACACCGACATCCTGTTCCGGCACTTCCGCGACGCCGAGGGCGAATGCCAGGCGCTGCTGGAAGCGGGCCTCGCGCTGCCGGCCTATGACCAGTGCATCAAGGCCAGCCACATCTTCAACCTGCTGGACGCGCGCGGCGTGATCTCGGTCACCGAGCGCCAGGCCTATATCGGCCGCGTCCGCGCGCTGGCGAAAGCCTGCTGCGAGGCATGGCTGAAGAGCCAAAGCTCCAGTGACGTAGGGGCCGCGTGATGGCCGAATTCCTGCTCGAGCTCCTCTCGGAGGAGATTCCCGCCCGCATGCAGGCGCGCGCGGCCGAGGATTTGAAGCGCCTCGTCACCGGGAAGCTGACCGCCGCCGGCCTGACCTTCGGCAAGGCCGAGGCGTTCGTGACGCCGCGCCGCCTCGCGCTGGTGGTGGACGGTCTGCCCGTCACCCAGCCCGACGTGAAGGAGGAACGCAAGGGCCCGAGGGTCGACGCGCTCGCCCAGGCCATCGAGGGCTTCCTGCGCTCGACCGGCCTCACCCGCGACCAGCTCACCGAGGTCGAGGACAAGAAGGGCGTCTTCCTCGTCGCGGTGATCGAGAAGCAGGGCGGCGCGACCGCGGACGTGATCGCGCAGATCGTGCCCGAGGTGATCCGTTCGTTCCCGTGGCCCAAATCCATGCGCTGGGGCTCGGGCAGCCTGACCTGGGTGCGCCCGCTGCATTCCATCCTCGCCTTGTTCGACGGCAAGGTGGCGCCGTTCGAGGTGGACGGCATCGCCAGCGGCGACAGCACCGTGGGCCACCGCTTCCTGGCGCCCGCGCGCTTCGCCGTCACCGGCTTCGACGACTACAAGGCGAGGCTGCGCAAGGCCAACGTCATCGTCGATGCGCGCGAGCGCAAGTTGGACATCAGCGAGCATCTCGACCTCTACGGCCAGCAGAACGGCCTCCTTCCCATCGAGGACGACGGCCTGTTCGACGAGGTGGCCGGGCTGGTGGAATGGCCGGTGATCCTGGTCGGCGACATCGACGCCGCCTTCATGGACGTGCCGCCCGAGGCGCTGATCTCGGCCATCAAGACCCACCAGAAATATCCCATGTTCCGTGACAGGGCGGGCAATCTCGCGCCGAAATTCGCCGTCGTCTCGAACCTCGTCGCCAAGGACGGCGGCAAGGCGATCGTCGCCGGCAACGAGCGCGTGCTGAGCGCGCGCCTGTCGGACACCAAGTTCTTCTGGGACCTGGACCGCAAGACCAGCCTTGCCAGCCGCCTCCCGGCGCTGGAGGACGTGGTGTTCCACGAGAAGCTGGGCACGCTGGGCGAGAAGGTGCGCCGCGTGACCGCGCTGGCGGTGGAGCTGGCCGGATCGATCCCGGGCGCCGACGCCGAAAAGGCGAGGGAGGCCGCCGGTCTCGCCAAGGCCGACCTGCGCACCGAGATGGTGGGCGAGTTCCCCGAGCTTCAAGGCGTCATGGGCCGCTATTACGCCCTCGCCGAAGGCAAGGCGCCCGAAGTGGCCGAGGCCATCGCCGACCACTACCGACCGCAGGGGCCGAACGACAAATGCCCGACGGCGCCGGTGAGCGTGGCCGTCGCCCTGGCCGACAAGATCGACACCCTGGCGGGTTTCTTCGGCATCGACGAGACGCCGACCGGCTCCAAGGACCCGTTCGCGCTGCGCCGCGCCGCGCTGGGCGTGATCCGGCTGGTGCTGGAGAATGGGCTGCGCCTGCGGCTGCTGGACGTTTTCCAGACTGCTGGAGCATCGCCCGATACGGCATTGCAATTGCTGGATTTCTTCGCCGACCGCCTGAAGGTCTATCTGCGCGAGCAGGGCGTGCGGCACGACCTCATCACCGCGGTGTTCGCGCTCAGCGGCGAGGACGATCTGGTCCGGCTGCTGGACCGGGTGAGGGCGCTGCAATCCTTCCTCGATACCGAGGACGGCGCCAACCTGCTGGCCGCCTACAAGCGCGCCACCAACATCGTCCGCATCGAGGAGAAGAAGGACGGCGCCTCCTACGACGGCGCCGCCGACTACGAGCGCCTGGCGCAGGAGGAGGAGAAGGTCCTCCATGCGCATCTGACCGATGCGCTCGCCGCCGCCGAGGAGGCGGTGCGGGCGGAACGCTTCACCCACGCCATGACCGCGCTCGCCGCGCTGCGCCGTCCGGTCGATGCGTTCTTCGACCACGTCACGGTGAACGCCGAGGAACCGGCGCTGCGCCGCAACCGCCTGCTGCTGCTGTCGCAGATCCGTGCGACGCTCAATCAGGTGGCGGATTTCGCGAAGATCGAGGGGTGATGCGAGGCGTTGCGCGTCAGCGGAATACCGCGCGCCTCGTCATCGTCGCTGGCCCCGGCGCATCGGTTTGGATAGTGTTCGGACACGGTCTTGAGAGGCTTGTCGCGTGGGGTCGGGAGCCCCTCACCCTAACCCTCTCCCTCAACGGGAGAGGGGACTGGGGCGAAGCACCGTCCACCCTTCTCCCCTTGTGGGAGAAGGTGGCGCGCCTCGTCCGGCGTAGCCCAAAGGGCGAAGCCGGAAGCGCCGGATGAGAGGGACGCCGCGGAGCGCCCGCTGAATAACCAAAGACCCCGTGGCGCATCACGGGTAGCGGAGAGTTGCGAATGACGAAATGGGTCTACAGCTTCGGTGGCGGCGCGTCGGAAGGCGATGCCGGCCTGCGCAATCTGCTGGGCGGCAAGGGCGCCAACCTGGCCGAGATGAGCAATCTGGGTCTGCCGGTGCCGCCGGGATTCACCATCTCCACCGAGGTCTGTACCGCCTATTACGACAACAACCGCCAGTATCCCGCTGATCTGAAAGCACAAGTCGCCGAGGCGCTAGGCAAGATCGAGACCGTCGTCGGGGCGAAGTTCGGCGACAAGTCGAACCCTCTGCTGGTGTCGGTCCGCTCGGGCGCGCGGGCGTCCATGCCGGGCATGATGGACACGGTGCTCAATCTCGGCCTCAACGACGAGACCGTCGAGGGCCTGGCCGCGCTGTCGGGCAATCCGCGCTTCGCCTATGACAGCTATCGCCGCTTCATCCAGATGTATTCCGACGTGGTGCTGGAAGTGGATCACTACCACTTCGAGGAAATTCTGGATATTCACAAGGAATCCCTTGGGGTTACGCTGGATACCGAACTCGACGTCTCGGCGCTGCGCGAGCTGGTCGCGGCCTACAAGGCCAAGGTCGCCGAGGAACTGGGCAAGCCGTTCCCGACCGATCCGGAAGAACAGCTCTGGGGCGCCATCGGCGCCGTGTTCAATTCCTGGCAGAACGACCGCGCCAAGGTCTATCGCCGCCTGCACAACATCCCGGAAGCCTGGGGCACGGCCGTCAACGTGCAGGCCATGGTGTTCGGCAACATGGGCGAGGACTCGGCGACCGGCGTCGCCTTCACCCGCAACCCGGCGACCGGCACGCGCGAGCTTTACGGCGAATATCTGCTGAACGCCCAGGGCGAGGACGTGGTGGCGGGCATCCGCACGCCGCGCTACATCAGCAAGGCAGCCAAGGACGCGGCGGGCGAGACCGATCCCTCGCTGGAGGAGGCGCTGCCCGAGACGTTCAGGGAACTGTCCGCGATCATGGCCAGGCTGGAAGGCCATTACCGCGACATGCAGGACATCGAGTTCACGGTGCAGCGCGGCCGCCTCTGGATGCTCCAGACCCGCAGCGGCAAGCGCACCGCCGCCGCCGCGCTCAAGATCGCCGTCGAGATGGCGCGCGAGGGCCTGATCGACGAGCGCCAGGCCATCGGCCGCATGGATCCCGAGGCGCTCGACCAGCTCCTGCACCCGACGCTCGACCCCAAGGCGCCCAAGGACGTGCTGACCCGCGGCCTGCCGGCCTCGCCGGGCGCGGCCAGCGGCATGATCGTGTTCGACGCCGACGAGGCCGAGCGCGCCGCCGCCGAGGGCAAGGACGTCATCCTGGTCCGCATCGAGACCAGCCCCGAGGACATCCACGGCATGCATGCCGCCGAGGGCATACTGACCACGCGCGGCGGCATGACCAGCC
>CAZVVC010000024.1:0-21526 GCA_964630425.1 uncultured Bifidobacterium sp.
CATCTGTTCGACGCCGCCGACAGCGCCTTCTCGGCCCATCTCTCGGGCCTCGAGGCGGTGGAGCTGCGGCGCTGGGTGCGCGGGCCGGAAGGCGGGCGGCGCGGCCGGGCGCGGGGCATCGAGGCGCGCATCGGCGACCTTCTCGTCACCCATCCGGAATGCGACACGCTGATGCGCGAGGCGATCCGCGCCGCCGCCGCGCTGCCGGGCGAGGGATGGCTGGGCCGGATCTCCAGCGCGGCGCCGCAAGGCGCGGCCGAGGCGTTCTTCGCCGCCGTGCGCGGCCATGTCTATGCCCGCGCGCAGCGGCCGGACGATCCCTACACGCTGGAGGCGGCGACCCACACGCTGTCGGACGGGCTGCGCGAGGCGGCGCGGGCGCTGGAGCAGGCGCTGGCCGAGCTGACGGTGCCGTTGCAGCAGCTCGCCCGCGTCATCGGCGCCCGGCTCGCCGACGAGGCCGAGGAACTGGACAGCGCGGAGCGCACCCGGCTGGAAGCGGCGCGCGGCGGCATCGTCCGGCGCGTCGAGTCCATGATCCTGCCCTGGCGCGCCATGCTGCGCGACCTGGAGAAGGGCACCGCCGACGGCTTCGTCGACTGGTTCTCGGTCGAGCGCGGCGGCCAGCGGGAATACGACGCGGGCCTGCACCGCCACTGGATCGACCCGACCAAGCCGTTCGCCGACGCGGTGCTGGCCCCGGCCCACGGCGTCGTCGTCACCTCGGCGACGCTGCGGGACGGCACCGGCGCTGATCCCGGCGAGGACGGCTGGCGCAACGCCGAGCTGCGGACCGGCTTCAACCATCTGGTGCTGCCGGCCCGGCGCTCCAGCCATCGCTCGCCGTTCGACTATGGCGGCCAGTCGAGGGTGCTGGTGGTGCGCGATGTCAAGCGCACCGACGCGCAGCAGGTCGCGGGCGCCTACCGTGCGCTGTTCGAGGCGGCGGGCGGCGGCGGCCTCGGGCTGTTCACCGCGATCAGCCGCCTGCGGGACGTGCACGCCCGGATCGCCGGGCCGCTCGCGGCGCGCGGTATCGCCCTTCACGCCCAGCACGTGGACCCGTTCGATCCCGGCACGCTGATCGACATCTTCCGCGCCGAGGCCAATTCCTGCCTGCTGGGCACCGACGCGGTGCGCGACGGCGTCGACGTGCCGGGCGAGGCGCTGCGCCTCATCGTGTTCGACCGGGTGCCCTGGCCGCGCCCGTCGATCCTGCACCGGGCGCGCCGCGACGCCTTCGGCGGCAACCGCTACGACGACATGCTGACCCGCCTGAAGCTCAAGCAGGCGTTCGGCCGCCTGATCCGCCGGGCAGGCGACCGGGGCGTCTTCGTCATGCTCGACGGCGCCATGCCCAGCCGCCTGCTCGGTGCCTTCCCGGACGAGGTCGAGGTGGCGAGGGTCGGGCTCGCCGAGGCCGTCGAGATCACCGGCGCGTTCCTGCGATCGGCGGTCCCTGCGGGATAGTCGTTGAAGGCGGGATAGTCGTTGAAGGCAGGCGGGCGCGCCCCTATGGTTGCGCCCGACGCCAACAGCAGGGAAAAATCCGTGAGCGACCCGGTTCTTACGCCCCATTCGGCGCTGGTCTACCTGATGGTGATCGTCGCCGCCGCGGACTCGAAGATGACCGATGCCGAGATCGGCGCCATGTCGCATTCGGTCGCCGATCTGCCCGTGTTCAGGGACTACGACCGGGCCAAGCTGCTTTCGGCCGCGCAGGCCTGCACCGACATCCTGCAGGACGGCGACGGCCTGCGGACCGTGCTGGGCCTGGTGCGCGGCGCGCTGCCGGCGTCGCTGCGCGATACCGCCTATGCCATCGCCTGCCTGGTCGCGGCCAGCGACGGCAAGGTCGGGCAGGAGGAGCTGCGGCTGCTGGAGATGATCCGGCACGAGCTGGACATCGACCGGCTGACCGGCGCGGCCATCGAGCGCGGCGTCGCGGCGCTGAACCGGAAACTGCCGGCCTGAGCCGCCGCGACCGTGCGCCGGCCTACATTCACGGGAACGACACGCGGCGCCTGTATGGTCGCCGTGCATTCGGAGGAGGGTCCCCTTGAAGCGTCTGTTGCTGCTGCGCCACGGCAAGTCGGACTGGAACAATCCCGACCAGCCCGACAACGAGCGTCCGCTCAATGCGCGCGGCCAGCGGGCGGCCGCGCTGATGGGCGCCTATCTGCGCCAGCGGGACCTGATACCGGAGTTGATCCTGTCCTCGCCCGCGGTGCGTACCCGCGAGACGGCGCACCGGGTGGTGAGCGCGCTGCAGGCCGAGGTGGCGCTCGATTTCCGCGCCGAGCTTTACCTGGCCGAGCCCAAGACGATCATCGAGGTGGTGCGCGCGGCGCCGGACACGGCCGGCACCCTGCTGGTGATCGGCCACAATCCTGGCATGCAGCTCGCCGCGCTCAAGCTGTCGGCGGGCGATTCCGCCGGGCGACGCGACGAGATCGAGGACAAGTTCCCCACCGCCGCCCTCGCCGTCATCGAGTTCGACGTGGACAGCTGGGCCGAGGCGAAGGCCGGCGACCTGGTCGCCTTCGACAGCCCCAAGGCGCTGGTCTGACGCGGGAAATGCCTGCGCGGGCTTGATCCGGCGCGGCGATTCTGGCGGGATGGGGGCGAAAGGCTGATCGTCATGGAGTCTCCTTCCCAACCCGCCTTCCGCATCGAGGGCCTGACCAAGGTCTACGACATGGGCGAGGTGCAGGTGCACGCGCTGCGCGGCGTCGACCTCGAACTGTACGAGGGCGAGTTCGTGGTGCTGCTCGGCCCCTCGGGCAGCGGCAAGTCGACCCTGGTCAACATCATCGGCGGCCTCGATTCGCCCTCGGACGGCCACGTGTTCTTCCGCGGCGAGGACCTGACCCTGGTGGGCGACCGGAACCTGACGCTCTATCGCCGCAACCATGTGGGCTTCGTCTTCCAGTTCTACAACCTGATCCCCAGCCTGACCGCGCGCGAGAACGTGGAGCTGGTGACCGAGATCTCGCCCGATCCGCTGCCGCCCGAGGAGGCGCTGTCGCTGGTGGGCCTGGGCGAGCGCGTCAACCACTTCCCCGCCCAGCTTTCCGGCGGTGAGCAGCAGCGCGTCGCCATCGCCCGCGCCGTCGCCAAGCGCCCGGACGTGCTGCTGTGCGACGAGCCGACCGGCGCCCTCGACATCACCACCGGCGTCGTCGTGCTGGAGGCGCTGTCGCGGGTGAACCGCGAGCTAGGCACGCTGACGGTGGTGATCACCCACAACGCGGCCATCCGCGAGCTGGCCGACCGGGTGATCTATTTCGCCGACGGCCGGATCAGCCGCATCGACCGCAACGAACGGCGGCTGAAGCCGTCGGAAGTGTCGTGGTGACGCATGGCGGTGCTGGACAGGAAACTGCTGCGCAACCTCCGTTCGATGATCAGCCAGGTGATCGCCATCGGCCTGGTGATGGGCGCGGGCATCGCCACCTTCGTGATGAGCGTGGGCCTGATCGATTCCCTCGGCGAGACGCGTCGGCTGTATTACGAGGACTACCGCTTCGCCGACGTGTTCGTCAGCGTCAAGCGCGCGCCCGAGGGGCTGGCGCGGCGCTTCGCCGACATCCCCGGCGTCTCGCTGGTGGAGACCCGCGTGACCGTGGGCGCGACGCTGGACGTTCCCGGCATGCGCGAGCCGGCCACCGCCCTGCTGATGTCGCTGCCGGAAGGACGCCAGCCGTCGCTCAACCGGCTGCATCTGCGCGCCGGCCGGCTGGTCGAGCCCTATCGCGAGAACGAGGTGGTGATCAGCGACGCCTTCGCCGAGGGCCAGAAGCTGGGGCCGGGCGACCGTATCTCGGCGCTGATCAGCGGCCACCGGCGCGAGCTGGAGATCGTCGGCGTCGCCATCTCGCCCGAGTTCGTCTACGCCCTGCCGGCGGGCGCGCTGTTCCCCGACAACAAGCGCTTCGCCGTGATGTGGATGGGCCGCGAGGCGCTGGAGGCGGCGCACGACATGGACGGCGCGTTCAACGACGCGGTGCTGTCGCTGATGCCCGGCGCGTCCGAGCCGGACGTGATCGAGGCGCTCGACGCGCTGACCCGCCGCTATGGCGGGCTGGGCGCCTATGGCCGTGAGGACCACACCTCCGACATGTTCCTGCGCAGCGAGCTGGACCAGCTCCGGGTGATGGCCATCGTGCTGCCGGCCATCTTCCTGGTGGTGGCGAGCTTCCTGTTGCACACGGTGCTGTCGCGGCTGATCAGCCTGGACCGCGAGGAGATCGGCACCCTGAAGGCGCTGGGGCTGACCGACGCGGAGGTGGGGCGGCACTATGCCAAGTTCGCCGCCTCCATCGGCCTGCTGGCGGCGCTCACCGGCATCGGCGCGGGCGCCTGGTTCGGCCACGCCATGGCCGGCCTCTATGCGCGGTTCTACCGCTTCCCGGCGCTGCACTACGAGCTGGCCCCCTGGGCGCTGGCCGTGTCGGTGGCGCTCGCGCTCGGCATCTCGCTGCTGGGCGCGATGGGCGCGATCCGGCGGGTGATGCGGCTGCGCCCGGCCGAGGCCATGCGGCCCGAGCCGCCGCCGGTCTATCGCTCGGTGCTGCTGGAGCGGCTGGGCTTCGCGCGGCTGCTGTCGCCGCCGGCGCGCATGGTGATGCGCTCGCTGGAGCGGGGCTGGCGGCGCTCGCTGCTGACCTGCTTCGGCATCGCCGTCGCGCTGGGCACGCTGATCGCCTCGAGCTTCTCGCTGGACACCATCGAGTTCATGCTCGACGTCCAGTTCAACCGCGCCGAGCGCGAGGACATCGCCGTCACCCTGATCGAGCCGCAGTCGCTGCGCGCGCGGCACGACATCGCCCACCTGCCCGGCGTGATGCGCGCCGAGCCCTACCGCGCGGTGCCGGTCAAGCTGCGGCTGGAGAATCGGACCCGGCGGCTGGCCATCATGGGCATCCGTTCCGGCGGCGACCTGCACCGCGCGCTCGACCGTGACCAGCGGCCCATCAGCCTGCCCAGCGACGGCATCGTGCTGTCGGACATGCTCGCCGGGCTGCTCGGCGCCTCGGCCGGCGATACGATCACCGTCGAGGTGCTGGAAGGGCGCCGCCCCGTGCGGCAGGTCCAGGTCACCGGCATCGCCGAGCAGTATGTGGGCACCGCCGCCTATATGGACATGGCGGCGCTGAACCGGCTGATGCTGGAGGGGCCCAGCATTTCCGGCGCGTGGCTGAAGCTGGACGGCGCCCGCGCCGGCGCGTTCTACGACGCGGTCAAGCGCACGCCGGCCATCGCCGGCCTGTCGATCCGCGCCGCCGCCATCGCCGGCTTCAACGAGACCGTGGGGCAGAACCTGATCCAGATGACCGTCACCAACATCATCTTCGGCTCCATCATCGCCTTCGGCGTGGTCTACAACTCGGCCCGGATCAGCGCGTCCGAGCGGGGCCGCGAGCTGGCCAGCATGCGCGTGCTGGGCTTCACCCGCGGCGAGATATCGGCCATCCTGCTGGGCGAGCTGGCGGTCCTGGTGCTGGCGGCGCTGCCGCTGGGCATGTATCTGGGCTATGTCATGGCCGCGGCCGTGGTGAACAGCCTGCAGACCGAGCTGTTCAAGCTGCCGCTGGTGCTCGAGCCGTCGACCTATGCCTGGACGGCGCTGGTGATCCTGGCCGCGGCCACGGTGTCGGCCCTGGTGGTGCGTCGCCGGCTCGACAGGCTCGACCTGGTCGCCGTCCTCAAGACGCGGGAGTAGAGATGGCCGAGAAGAACCGCCTCCGCCGGAATCCCGGCCGCTGGCTCAAATGGGCTGGCGGCGCGGTGCTGCTCGCCGCCCTCGTCTGGGTCGCGTTCGTGCCGGAACGGGCGACGGTGGACGTGCGAGAGGCGGCGCGCGGGACGCTGGAGGTCACCGTCACCGCCGAAGGCCGTACCCGCATCCGCGACATCTACACCGTCTCGGCGCCCGTCAGCGGCCGGCTGCGCCGCGTCACCCTCGATCCGGGCGATCCCGTGACGGCGGGCGAGACCGTCGTCGCCATCTTCGAGCCGACGGCGCCCGAGTTCCTCGACCGGCGCGCCACCGCCCGCTCCCGCGCCCGGCTCGACCAGGCGAAGGCGGCGACGGCGCGGGCGAAGGCGGACCTGGACCTGGCGCGCGCCGAATGGGACCGCGCCAGGGCGCTGTCCGTCGGCACCGCCATCTCGCAGCGCGAGCGCGACCGCCGCCAGGCCGAGTTCGCCATGGCCGGGGCCGCCCACGAGGCCGCCAGGGCCGATCAGGCGGCGGCCCAGGCCGAGCTGATCGTGCCGACCGAGGAGGCCGGCGCCGCCGTCGACGGCTGCTGCCTGCGCATGGCCGCGCCGGTCAGCGGCCGGGTGCTGCGGGTGCGCGAGGAGAGCGAGCGGGTGATGCCGGCCGGCACGCCGATCCTGGAGCTGGGCGATCCGCGCGACCTGGAGATCGTCGTCGACCTGCTGTCGCAGGACGCCGTCCGGGTGCGGGCGGGCCAGGCCGTGCGGGTCGAGAACTGGGGCGGCGACGGCCATTTGAACGGCCGGGTGCGCTATGTGGAGCCGTCCGGCTTCACCAAGATCTCGGCGCTGGGCGTCGAGGAGCAGCGGGTCAACGTGGTCATCGACCTGAGCGACCCGCCCGATCGCTGGGCCAGCCTGCTCGACGCCTACCGGGTCGAGCCGCGCATCGTCGTCTGGTCGCGCGCCGACGTGACGACGGTGCCGATCGGCGCCCTGTTCCGCAGCGGCAAGGACTGGGCGGTCTACCGGATCGAGGGCGGCCGCGCCGTGCTGCGCCGCGTCCGCGTCGGCGAGCGCAACGCCGAGGCGGCCCAGGTCCTCGAGGGCCTGAAGGCCGGCGACCCGGTGATCGCGCATCCGAGCGAGGACGTGTCCGACGGCGAGCGGGTGAAGCGCCGCGAGGACGGACGCTGATGCAGGAGAAGGAGCTACGCCTCGCCATCGTGTGCAGCGGCGGCATCTCGCTCGCCGTCTACATGCACGGCATCGCCAAGGAAATCCTCAAGCTGGCGCGCGCCTCGAAGCTCTATCACGCCGAGCACGACGCCGCGCGGAAGCACGAGCGCCGCTTCGCCGACCTGCCGCGCCTGACCGACCGCGAGACCGACACCGAGGAGGTCTATTTCGACCTGCTGCGCGAGATCGGCGCCGGGCTCGACATGCGGGTGATCGTCGACGTCATCGCCGGGGCGAGCGCGGGCGGCATCAACAGCGTGCTGCTGGCCCGCGCCATCGCCCACGACCTGCCCTTCGACGTGTTGCGCGAGATGTGGTTGACGGGCGCCGACGTGGAGGCGCTGATCACCGAGGGTAGCGTGACGCCGTGGAGCGACCGGCTGTTCTGGCCGCTGGTGCGCTGGATCGCGGGCGACCGCTTCAACGACATGGAGCTGGACGACGAGGTCGAGGGCAAGCTGCGCCGTATGATGCAGATCGTCCGGCTGCGCCCGCCCTTCGACGGCGAGCGGCTGGTCGACAGCCTCATCACCGCCATGGAGGCCATGGGCACGCCCAGAAGCCCCATCGACTCGCTGCTGCCGTCGGGCCTGCGGCTCGACATGTTCGTCACCCTCACCGACTTCTTCGGCTATGCCCGCTCCATCCCGCTCTACGATCCGCCCATGATCGAGGAGCGCGAGCATCGGCACCGGCTGCATTTCCGCTACCGGCGCTGGACCGACGGGCAGGTGGAGACGGATTTCGACCTGGCCGCCATTCCGGCGCTGGCCTTCGCGGCGCGGGCGACGGCGAGCTTTCCCGCCGCCTTCCCGCCGGCGCAACTGGCCGAGGTCGACGCGGTCCTGGCGCGGCGCGGCCGGAGCTGGACGGCCAAGGAGCGTTTCCTGCGCGAGAACTTCCGGGTCTACCGGCAGGCCGGCGCCGATCCGGAGAAGACCTCGTTCCTCGACGGCAGCGTGCTCAACAACAAGCCCTTCGCGCCGGCCATCGAGGCCATCGGCGCGCGGCCCGCCTATCGCCGGGTCGACCGGCGGCTGGTCTACATCAACCCGGCGCCGGCCGACAAGCCGCCGCCGCCCACGGGCAAGCCGCCCGGCGTCCTCAAGACGCTGAAGGCGGCCCTGTCGGACATCCCGCGCAACGAGCCCATCGCCGACGACCTGGACTGGGTGCAGGCGCTGAACCGGCGCACCCGCAACACCCGCGAGATCATCGAGGCGGCCCGGCCCGACATCGCCGCGGCGGTGGAGGCGCTGACCCGGGGGCGCATGAACCGCCGCCGCCTCACCGCCGAGCAGGTGGCGCGCTGGCGGGCGCTGGCCAATACGGACGCCGCCCGGCAGTCGGGCTTCGCGTTCAAGGGCTATCTGCGGCTCAAGCTCCACGCCGCGCTGGGCCAGGCGGCCAAGATCATCACCCTGCTCTGCGGCGAGGAGCGGGGCTCGGCCCAGGCCGGCTTCGTCGAGGACGCCATGAAGGCCTGGGCGGCCGAGCGCGGCGTCCTGCCGGCGGGCGACTGGCAGCCCGAGGAATCGCTGGCCGGCCGCGCCAATCCGGCCTGGATCCGCGTGCTGCGCAGTTTCGACCTGGAGTTCCGCGCCCGCCGCATCCGCTTCGTCATCCAGGCGCTCAACGCACTCTACGGGCGGCTCGGGCAGGAGGGCATGGACGATCTGGATTCGGCCCGGCTCGACCGCCTGAAGGGCCGCTTCTACGAGGTGCTGGACGCCCTGCGCAGCCGCGACGGCACGGCCGCCGTCAGCCTGGAGGCGGCGGGCCGCACCCGCGACGTCTTCGGCCCGGCGCTGTCCCACGTCCGGTTCGACGGCGCCGGCGGCGACACCTTCGCGCGCAGGCATCTGGAGGCGATCGACGCCATCGTCGCCGGGATCGCCCGGGACATCGACCTCGAGGCCATGAACCGGCGGTCCGACGAGATCTTCGCCGCCATCGAACCCGACGGCGCGGCGGGCCTGATCCGCCACGACCTGCTGATTCACTATCTCGGCTTCTCGTTCTGGGACATGGTCACCTTCTCGGCCGGCGTGTGGGATTCGCTGGGCAGCTACAACGAGATCCGCGTCGCCCGGCTGAGCCCGCAGGACTGCAACACGATCCGCAGCGGCGGTCCCGAGGAATTCCTCAAGGGGGTGAAGCTGGGCAATTTCGGCGCCTTCTTCAAACGGGCGCACCGGGAGAACGACTATCTCTGGGGCCGCCTGCACGGCGTCGACCGGCTGATCGACATCGTCGTCGACGCCGCCCGCGTCGAAGGCATCGCCGGCGACCTCGACGTGCCGGCGCTGAAGCAGCGCGCCTTCCGGATCATCCTCGACGCCGAAAAGCCGTTCCTCCGGGAAAGCGACGAACTGATCGCCGAACTGGAGGAGGAGATCGCGGCGGCGGCGCGCTGAAAGGAGTCGACGGGCGGCCTCCGCAGTTACTCGAACAAGTCGGCATGCGTGCCGGTGCGGACGAAAACGATGCCGTTGGCATCGTCATCCACCTGATAGATCAGCAGGAAATCGCCGCCCACATGACACTCGCGGAACCCCGACCAGTCGCCTTTCAGATCGTGATCGCGCCATTCCGGACCCAGCGGGGCATCGTTGGCGACAAGAAGCAGAACAGCTTCCTTGAGCCGGTTCATGTCGTACCGGCCAGACTGGTTCAAGCGCGCCCAGTCCTTGACGAACGTCTTGGTGTAATCCGACCGTCGGGGCAGCTTGGCCCGTTTATCGCGTGCCGGCTTTTTCGATGTCATCCAGCAGCGCCTTGCCGGTATCGAACCGAAGCGCACCCTTACGCAGCAGCTCCCGGGACTCGTCCATCGCCTCGCGTGTCGCCGCGTTCGGGACCTTCACGTCGAACGGCAGGCGCTGTTCCTCGGCGATTCGCACCATCAGCAGGCGAATGGCGTCCGACACGGACAGACCCATGGCTTCCAGCGCGGCGCTCGCCCGGTCCTTGGTGTCTTCGTCGATCCGGGCGCGAACATAGGTAGTGGCGGTCATCGCAAACTCTCCTCGCCCCGGAATGTAGTCCTGTTGTGACTACACATCAAGGATCGTGCGGCGCGGCGGCTTTCGCGGAAATGCGGGCCCTGATATGCAGGGTGCGGCTTGTCACCATGAGAGAGGCTCGGCATGAGCAGGCGCGATGACAGGGCGGCACAGCTCGATGACGCGCTGCGGATGCTTCCCGGCGAGGAGGCGATGCTGCCGACGAGTTCGACGGCTTCGTCGCCGGGCTTCTCGTCGGTCCCGTGGCGGTTCCGGCCACCGAATGGCTGCCCGAGGTCTGGAACGGCGCGCCCGGAACCACCCCGGACCTGGACGATCCGGCCGAGTACACGCTGCTGCTGGATCGTCTCCTCGGCCATTACAACGCCGTGGCCCGCGACCTGAAGCGCGGACCTGGCCACTACGGGCCGCTCTTTTCCCATGATGAGAGAGATGGTTGTATCTGGGAACTGTGGGCGGACGGATTCGGGCGGGCCGTCGGATTGCGGCCCGATCACTGGGACAAGGTATTCAACGACGATTCGGCGCTCGACGTGAGGGACGCCGCCCGCCTGCTCGCCGCGTTGGTCGTCGACGCCACGGTGCTTCCGGGCAAGGCGCCCGAAATCCCGCGGGAACTCAGGGACGACGCGCCTTCCCTCATTCCGGAGGTGGTCGAGGAACTCTACGCCTACCGGCTCAGGCACGACCCGTCCCCGCGCGACGCGGCGAAGCCTTCGGGCGCCAAGATCGGCCGCAACGAGCCCTGTCCCTGCGGCTCGGGCTGGAAGTTCAAGAAATGCTGCGGCGCGTGAACGCACGTTGCATGCGCCGTGACCGCCCGGATCACAGCACCATCGGCAGCACGCTCAGCGCCAGCGCCGCGCCCATGGCGATGTTGAACCATTTCAGGCGCACGGGGTCGGACCGGAAGCCGCGCATGGCGGTGCCGAAGCCGGCCCAGCTCGACACGCAGGGCACGTTGACCAGCGCGAAGGCCAGCGCCACCAGCAGCACCGAGGCGAAGGGCCGCTCGGCGCTGGTGTAGAGCGACATGGCGGTGAGCGCCATCACCCATGCCTTCGCGTTCACCCACTGGAACGCCACCGCCTCGAGGAACGTCATGGGCCGCGCCTTGCCGGTCGCCGCGCCCATCGTCCGGGTCATGGCGATCCGCCACGCCAGATACAGCATGTAGGCGCCGCCGGCGATCTTCAGCGCGGTGTGGACGGCCGGAAACGCGGTCAGCAGCGCGCCCAGCCCGAAGCCGATGGCGAGCAGCAGGAACAGGAAGCCCAGCCCGATGCCCAGCATGTGCGGGATGGTCCGCACGAAGCCGAAATTCACGCCCGAGGCCAGCAGCATCAGGTTGTTGGGGCCGGGCGTGATCGAGGACACGAAGGCGAACAGCAGCAGGGCGAGAAAGACGTCGAGGGACATGTGTCGCTCACAATCCAACGAGCCGTCATGCCGCCGGAGGGCGGCATCCAGACTTGCGAGTGTCAGCGCGGAATAGTGTGCGCTTCGCGCCAGTTTATTCGTTACGGACTGGGTCCCGGCTTTGCCGGGACACGTCGCCGGGATGACGGTTGGAATAATAATGCAGATGGGTCCGAGGGTCTGGCGTCAGACGGTGAAGCTCTCGCCGCAGCCGCAGCGGCCCTTTTCGTTGGGGTTCATGAACAGGAACCCGGAGAAGAACTTGTCCTCCTGGTAGTCCATCTGCGAGCCCAGGATGTACATCACCGCCTTGGGGTCCACATAGACCTTGCCGCCCTCGGTCTCGACCATGTCGTCGCCCGGTTTCGCCTCGTCGGCGAAGTCGACCTTGTAGGAAAGGCCGGAACAGCCGGCTTCCTTGATCCAGACGCGCAGGCCCGCCGCGTCGGGGCGCTTCGCCATCAGGGTGCGCACGCGGTCCACCGCGCGGTCCGTCAGGGTGATGATGCTGCCTGCCATCCTGTCGTCTCCTACAACATGCCCAGTTCGAGCTTCGCCGCCTCGGACAGCTTCGTCATGTCCCAGGCCGGCTCCCACACCAGCTCGACGTCGACCTCGTTCACGCCTTCGACCTCGCGCACCTTGCTCTCCACCTCGCCGGGCATGGATTCGGCGACGGGACACATGGGCGTGGTCAGGGTCATGACGACCTTGACGTCGTTCTCCGGCGACACGCTCAAATCATAGATAAGACCGAGTTCGTAAATGTTAACAGGAATCTCCGGATCGTAGATCGTCTTGAGCTGATCGACGATCTGATCGCGGAGCGCGTTGTCCGGGGCGGCCCCCTGCGGGCCGTCGAGGAAGTCGTTGAGGAAGGTCTCGCTCATTCCGTCACCACCGTTTCGCCGCTGTTCTCCAGCGCGGCGTGCATCGTGTGCCAGCCCAGCGTGGCACATTTCACCCTGAGCGGGTAGTCGCGCACGCCGGAGAACACGGCCAGTTTGTCCAGTTCGTCGAGCTGTTCGGGCGTCACGCCGTCCTCGCTGGTGATGAGGGCGTGGAACGTCTCGAACAGCGCCTCGGCCTCGGCCTCGGTCTTGCCCTTGAGGGCCTCGGTCATCAGCGAGGCGCTGGCGACCGAGATGGCGCAGCCCGCGCCTTCGAATTTCACGTCCTCGACGACGCCGTCCCTGACCAGCAGGTGCACGTCCAGCTTGTCGCCGCACAGCGGGTTGTGGCCATGCGCCTCGCGGTTGGCCTCGGGCAACGCGCCGAAGTTCCGCGGCTTGCGGCCGTGCTCGAGGATGACTTCCTGATAGAGTTCGCGCAGGTCGCTCATCAGCCGAAAATCTCTTGCACCCGGGCGATGCCGCGCATCAGCGCGTCCACGTCGTCGAAATCGTTGTAGATGCCGAAGGACGCGCGCGTCGTCGCCGGCACGCCGAACCGGTCCATCACCGGCTGGGCGCAGTGGTGGCCGGCGCGCACCGCGATGCCTTCGAAGTCGAGGATGGTGCCCACGTCGTGCGGGTGCACGCCCTCGATGGCGAACGAGATCACCGCGGCCTTGTCGCTGGCCGTGCCGTAGAGGGTGATCGCGTTGTTCGCGCGCAGCCGCTCGGTGGCGTATTCCAGCAGCGCGTGCTCGTGCGCCAGCAGCGCCTGCCGGTCGAAGCTCTCGATGTAATCGATGGCCGCGCCCAGCGCGATGGTGCCGGCGATGTTGGGCGTGCCCGCCTCGAAGCGCTGCGGGATGTCCGCATAGGTGGTCCTGGCGAAGGTCACCGAGGCGATCATGTCGCCGCCACCCTGATAGGGCGGCATGGATTCGAGGATCCCAGCCTTGGCATAGAGCACGCCGACGCCGGTCGGCCCATAGAGCTTGTGGGCCGAGAACACGTAGAAATCCGCGTCCAGCGCCTGCAGGTCGACCGGCATGTGCGGCACCGCCTGACAGCCGTCGACCAGCACGGGCACGCCGTGGTCGTGGGCGACGCGGATGATCTCGGCCATCGGCGTGATCGTGCCCAGCGCGTTCGAGACGTGGGTCATGGCGACCAGCTTCGTCCGGTCGGTGAACGCCTGCTCGTAGGCTTCCCAGACCAGCTCGCCGCTGTCGGTGATGGGGATCACCACCAGCTCCAGCCCGGTCTGCTCGCGCAGCATCTGCCAGGGCACGATGTTGGCGTGGTGCTCCATCTCGGACAGGATCACCTGGTCGCCTTCCTTCAGGTTCTTCCGGCCCCAGGTCTGCGCCACCAGGTTCACGGCTTCGGTGGCGTTGCGCACGAAGACGATCTCGCGGTCGCTGGCCGCGTTGATGAACTTGCGCACTTTCGTGCGCGCCTTGTCGTAGGCGGCGGTGGCGCGCTGGCTCAGGTCGTAGACGCCGCGGTGGATGTTGGCGTATTCGGCTTCGTAGACGTGGCGCTCGGCGTCGATCACCTGGCGCGGCTTCTGGGCGCTGGCGGCGGTGTCGAGGAAGACCAGCCGCTTGCCGTTGCTGGGCAGCGACAGGATCGGGAAGTCCTCCCGGACGCGCGCGACGTCGAGCGCGGCCGGCGTCAGGATGCGGCTTTCGGTGGGCGCGTTCATGTCATGTCCCCGCTCATGCCAGAGTCCTGCTCATGACAGCCGCCGTCCGTGCAGCCAGAAGCCGATGTCGGTCATGAACATGTCCCTGATCTCGGCCGAGGCGATGCGCTCCAGCACCTCGATGATGAAGCCTTCCACCAGCAGGGCGCGGGCGGTCTTCTCGTCGAGGCCGCGCGCGCGCAGATAGAACAGCATGTTCCTGTCCAGCTCGCCCACGGTGGCGCCGTGAGCGCACTTCACGTCGTCGGCGAAGATCTCCAGCTCGGGCTTGCTGCTCGCTTCGGCCGAGCGGGCCAGCAGGATGTTGTGGTTGGCCTGGCGCGCGTCGGTCTTCTGCGCGTCCTGGCGGACGATCACCTTGCCCTGGTAGACGGCGTGGGACTCGTCGTCGAGCACCGCCTTGAACATCTGGTCGCTGGTGCTGTTCGGCACCGCGTGGTCCAGCACGGTGACGTTGTCCTGAAGCTGCTTGCCGCGGCCCAGCGAGATGCCGGCGAGGCAGTCGGCGCGCTCGCCGGCGACGGTCACCTGCGTCTCGTGGCGGGCCAGCGCGCCGCCCAGCATGACGGCGACGCTGTTGAAGCGCGCGTCCTCGGCCAGCCGCACCTTGCTGGCGGCGATGTGATAGGCGGACAGGCCCTCGTTCTGCTGCCGGGCGTGCTCGATGGCGGCGCCCTCGGCCAGGAAGAACTGGTTGACCACGTTGGTCCAGTAGACCTCCTTGCCGCCGTAATAGCTCTCGGCCACGGTCGCCCGCGCGCCCTTGCCGGCGACGACGACGTTGCGTACCTGCGCCATGCCGCCCTGCTTGACGAAGAACAGCAGGTGGATCGGCGCCTCGACGGTCACGCCGTCGGCGATGCGGATCACCGCGCCGTCGTTCATCAGCGCGGTGTTGAGCGACACCAGCGCGTCGTCGGGGCCGTCGTCCGAGGCTTCGGCCAGCCAGGGCGAAAGGTCGTCGCCCCGCTCCAGCACGGCGGCCAGGCTCTCGATGGCGACGCCGTCCGGCGCCTGCTCCACGTTGGACAGGGCCGCGTCCAGCCGCCCGTCGATGAACACCAGGGTCAGCGCGTCGGGGATCAGCCGGGCGGCGAGGTCGGACGGCGTCAGCGCCCCGCCGGCCGCCGGCTCCAGCGCGGCGGCGCTGATCGGCGACAGCCGGGTGTGCCGCCACGCCTCGCGCTTCATGGCCGGGAAGCCGTGCGCCGCATAGCGGGCGAAGGCCTGCTCGCGCAGCCGCGCCGCGCCCGGCAGGGCGGGCTTGAGCCTCTCGAACTGTTCGGCGTAGGGAACGGCGATCATGGCCTATGCCGCCTCCGGCACGTAGTTGACGTAGCCGTCGCGCTCCAGCTCCAGCGCCAGCTCCTTGCCGCCCGAGGCGACGATCCTGCCGCGGGCCAGGATGTGCACCACATCCGGCTCCACATAGGACAGCAGCCGCTGGTAGTGGGTGACGAGCACGGTCGCCCTGTCCGGGCCGCGCAGGGCGTTGATGCCGTTGGAGACGACCTTCAGCGCGTCGATGTCGAGGCCGCTGTCGGTCTCGTCCAGCACCATCAGGCTGGGATCGAGCACCGCCATCTGGGCGATCTCGTTGCGTTTCTTCTCGCCGCCCGAGAAGCCCACGTTCACCGGGCGCTTCAGCAGCGAATCGTCCATCTCCAGCAGCGCGGCCTTCTGGCGCAGCAGCTTGAGGAAGTCGATGCCGTCCAGCTCGGGCAGGCCGCGGTGGCGGCGCACGGCGTTGGCGGCGGTGCGCAGGAAGGTCATGCCGTTCACGACCGGCAACTCGACCGGGTACTGGAAGCCCAGGAACACGCCGTCGCGGGCGCGCTCGTCGGCGGGCATGGCCAGCAGGTCCTTGCCCTGATAGGTCACCGAGCCCTCGGTCACCTCGTAGCCGTCGCGTCCGGCCAGCACATAGGCCAGCGTCGACTTGCCCGAGCCGTTCGGCCCCATGATCGCGTGCACCTCGCCGGCGTTGACCGTGAGGTCGATGCCCCTGAGGATTTCGTTGCCGTCGACATTGGCGTGCAGGTTCTTGATTTCCAGCATGGTCATATTCCGTTGTTCCGGCCGTTTCTTCGCGCTCAGCCGACGCTGCCTTCGAGGCTGATGCCCAGCAGCTTCTGGGCCTCGACCGCGAATTCCATGGGCAGGTTCTGCATCACTTCCTTGCAGAAGCCGTTGACGATCATCGATACCGCCTCCTCCTGCGTCAGCCCGCGCTGCATGCAGTAGAACAGCTGGTCCTCGCTGATCTTGGAGGTGGTCGCCTCGTGCTCGATCTGCGCCGACGGGTTCTTCACCTCGATGTAGGGCACCGTGTGCGCGCCGCATCTGTCGCCCATCAGCAGCGAGTCGCACTGGGTGTAGTTGCGCGCGTTCTCGGCGCCCGCCAGCACGCGCACCAGGCCGCGATAGGTGTTCTGGCCCTTGCCGGCCGAGATGCCTTTCGAGATGATCCGGCTGCGGGTGTTCTTGCCGATATGGATCATCTTGGTGCCGGTGTCGGCCTGCTGCATGTTGTTGGTGATGGCGACCGAATAGAACTCGCCCTGCGAGTTGTCGCCCTGAAGGATGCAGCTCGGGTACTTCCAGGTGATGGCCGAGCCGGTCTCGACCTGGGTCCAGGAGATCTTGGAGTTATTGCCCCGGCAGGCGCCGCGCTTGGTCACGAAATTGTAGATGCCGCCCTTGCCGTTCTTGTCGCCCGGATACCAGTTCTGCACCGTCGAATACTTGATCTCGGCGTTGTCGAGGGCGATCAGCTCCACCACCGCGGCATGGAGCTGGTTCTCGTCGCGCATGGGCGCGGTGCAGCCTTCCAGGTACGAGACGTAGGAGCCCTCGTCGGCGATGATCAGGGTGCGCTCGAACTGGCCCGTGTCCTTGGTGTTGATGCGGAAATAGGTCGACAGCTCCATGGGGCAGCGCACGCCCTTGGGCACGTAGACGAAGGTGCCGTCCGAGAACACCGCCGAGTTCAGCGTGGCGTAGAAATTGTCGGACACGGGCACCACCGTGCCCAGATACTTGCGCACCAGCTCGGGATGGGTCTTCACCGCCTCGGAGAACGAGCCGAAGATGATGCCCATCTCCTCCAGCTTCTTCTTGTAGGTGGTGGCGACCGAGACGCTGTCGAACACCGCGTCGACGGCGATGTTGGCCGAGCCCATGACGCCCGCGAGCACCTCCTGCTCCTTCAGCGGGATACCCAGCTTGGCATAGGTGTCGAGCAGCTCGGGATCGACCTCGTCGAGGCTCCTGGGCCCGTCCTTCTTCTTGGGCGCGGCATAGTAGTGGATGTCCTGGAAGTCGATCTCCGGGTAATGGACCTTGGCCCATTCCGGCTCCTCTTCCTTGCCCCATTTGCGGAACGCCTCGAGCCGCCAGTCGAGCAGCCATTCGGGCTCCTCCTTCTTGGCGGAGATCAGCCGGATGACGTCCTCGTTCAGGCCCTTCGGCGCCACATCGGTCTCGATGTCGGTGACGAAGCCGTACTTGTAGTCGCCGGTGATGTCCTTGACGGCTTGCTGTGTTTCGGTGGTCGCGGCCATGGGTTTCAGGCTTCCTTACTGCACGTCTGCAACGTGATCGCGCTGCGCCGGGGCGCGCGGCGGGAACATGGCGAGCTGGTCGGCGCAAAGCTCGGCGAGGCTGATCTCGCCCAGCGCGCCGGCCACCGCCTTGTTGATCTTCTGCCAGCTCGTCCGCACCCCGCAGAGCGACTCGATGCCGCAGTCGCTGTCGTCGGTCAGGCAGTCGGTGAGGGCGATGGGGCCGTCCACGGCGCCGACGATGTCGGCCACCGAGATCGCCGCCGGCGGGCGCGCCAGCGTATAGCCGCCCGCCTGCCCGCGATGGGAGGTCAGCAGCCCGCCGCGCGACATCACGCCCAGCAGCTTGCTGACCGTCGGCATGGGGATGTGGGTTTCCGCCGACAGCCCGCCCGCGTTGTGGATCCGCTCGGGATGGCGCGCGAACTCATGGCCCAGATGGGTCATGAGCAGCACCGCGTAGTCGGCCAGCCGCGTCAGGCGGATCATGGAACAGTCCTCGCTCGCAAACGCTCGAATACCGTACCGTTTTAGTCCGGTATGCATCAGATGGGGCAAACCTCCCCATTAGTCAACGGCGTTTGACTAAATCGGAGCGATCTTGTCAAGAATTCGTGCTGCAGGTGCGAATGAGTCGCGAAAATGGCCTGTTTCCGCGCCTTTCCGCCATCGCGGGCGGGCGCGCCAGACGCGGCGGCGAAGCCCGGCGCGAGAGCAAAAGCCGCTCAGGCTGATATTCCTCGGGCTTCCCTCTCGGTGCCTCTGCGTCGCTACGCTCGCAGAGGCACGGTGGAAGGAGAGTATTGGCAGATGAAGGCGACAGGTCGAAACCGCTTTTGCCTACCGGCCGGGCCCGGACCCCTGCGACGGGTCCACGTCGCGATAGGTCGCCTGGGGGCGCTGGAACTTGCTTTCGTCCACCGTGCCGATCTGCGCGCTTTGCAGCTCCACGTTCCCCTGCATCATGTCGGTGCTGGTGCGCATGTACTGCATGACCATGCGGTCGTCGACGCAGAGCTTGGTGCCGGTGTTGCCGCCCATGTCCCAGACCGTGCACGGCGTGCCCTTGAACGTGTCGCTGCCGGCGCGCTTGCCGCCCTGCGCCAGCGTCATCTTCTCGAAGAATTCCAGGCCGCTCCCGGCGCTCGCCGCGGCGGCCGCCTGGTCGTTGGGCGAACGCATGCCCTGCCGGGCGGTGAAATCATAGGTGTAGATCCATTGCGGGTCGGTATAGGTCGACACGTTGATCTGCTGGGCGCCGCTCTCGGACGGGATCGTCGCCTCGTAATGCTGGGCGGTGATCCGGCCGTAATCCTTGATGTAGATGGTCTGGGTGCCCTGCTGGGCGCCGGTGACGGCATAGGTCAGCGTCGCCTTCTCGAAGGGGTACATCTTCACCGGCTCGGCCGCGTGCGCCGAGACGGTCATGGCGATGGCGGTCAGGCCGGCGGCAGCAAGCGTCTTCAATTCAGCCTCCCGGGGCAATCGGTCGTTACGGATATTGATATGGGCACGGGTGCGCTTCGCCGCTACCTTTGCCGCAACCGGAGGACATCATGCCGCTGAACACCCTGACCGGCAAAGCGCCAATCGTCATCGCCCACCGGGGCGCCAGCGGCTATGCGCCGGAACATACCGCGGTGGCCTACGCGATGGCGCTCGACATGGGCGCGGACGCGGTCGAGCCGGACCTGGTGATGACCCGGGACGGTGCGCTGGTCGTCCGCCACGACCGTTACCTGGGCACCAGCACCGACGTCGCGGACCGTCCCGAGTTCGCCGCCCGGCGCGCGGTCAAGGACGGCAGGGACGACTGGTGGGCGGAGGATTTCACCCTGGCCGAGATCCGGACGCTGCGGGCGCGCCAGCCTTTCCCCGGCCGGTCGCGGGACATGGACGACCACTATCCGGTGATGACGTTCGAGGAACTGCTGGTGCTGCTGCGCGAAGGCGAGGCGCGGCGGGGCAGGACCATCGGCTTTCACCCGGAGATCAAGCATCCCGACCACCTGCTGTCCCTCGGCCTCGACTTCATCCCGCCGCTGCTCCGGGCGCTGGCCGATCACGGCTACGGGCCGGACCGGGACGATCTCTACATCCAGTCCTTCGATCACGCCTTCCTGCGGCGCATCCGGCCGCTGACTGGCATCAGGCTGACCCAGCTCCTGGTCGACGACGGCGCGGGGGCGCCGCATGTGCCGCTGGAGCAGGCGGCCGCCCTGGCGGCGGCTATCGGGCCGCAGAAATCGCTGCTGCTGGGCGCGGCGACGAAAGGCTCGACCGGCATGGTCGAACGGGCGCACGCGCTCGGCATGCAGGTGCATCCCTGGACGTTCCGCGACGATTCGGTCGGCCCCGGCTTCGCCGACGTGCGCCGGGAGATGCTGGCCTATTTCGCGCTGGGCATCGACGGCGGCTTCTCCGACTTCGCCGACACCGCCCTCGCCGTGCGGGCCGAGTACGTCGCCGGCCTGTAGGCGGGCCGCGTTCACGCACGCTTTTTCCGCTGCATCCGCCGAGCGGGCCATGCTAGCGTCTTGCCCCGACGGAACCGGACAGTAACACGCGCCGCCCGGGCGCGGCCGAGGATCGAGAGGAACGGGGACATGGATTTCAACGACACGCCCGAGGAAGCCGCCTTCCGCGCCAAGGCGCGCGCCTGGCTGGAGGCCAACACGCCGAAGGACTGGCGCGAGCGCATGGCCGCCGGCCACGTCCAGGACGTCGTCAAGGAATGGCAGCGGATCAAGTACGACGCCGGCTGGGCGTGCCTGAACTGGCCCAAGGAATATGGCGGCCAGGGCCTCAGCCCCATGCTCTCGGTGATCTGGTCCCAGGAGGAATCCAAGCTCGCGCCGCCGTCGGCCGCCATGCTGGTGGTCGGCCTGGGCATGACCGGCCCCATGCTGATGGTCCACGGCACCGAGGAGCAGAAGAAGGCCCACCTGCCGCCCATGGCGCGCGCCGACGTCGTCTGGTGCCAGCTATTCTCCGAGCCGGCCGGCGGCTCGGACCTCGCGGCGCTGCGCACCCGCGCGGTGAAGGACGGCGACGAATGGGTGGTCAACGGCCAGAAGATCTGGTCCTCGGGCGCGCACCAGTCCGACTGGGCGATCCTGGTCACCCGCACCGACCCGACCGTGCCCAAGCACAAGGGCCTGACCTTCTTCATCGTCGACATGAAGACGCCGGGCATCGAGCCCCGGCCCATCAAGCAGATCTCGGGCGCGGCGCATTTCAACGAGGTCTACCTGACCGACGTGCGCATCCCCGACTCCAACCGGATCAGCGCCGTGGGCAACGGCTGGAACGTGGCCATGACCCTGCTGATGAACGAGCGTCTCGCGGTGGGCGCCTCGGGCGGCGCCGGCGGCATGGGCGCGAGCTGGGACGGCCTGTTCGAGATGGCCCGCACCCTCGAGGACGAGGACGGCCCGCTGATCGCCAACCAGGCGGTGCGCGAGAAGCTGGCCGACTGGTATGTGCGCGAGGCCGGCATCCGCAACGTCAACGCCCGCACCATCTCGGCCCTGTCGCGCGGCGACACGCCCGGCCCCGAAGCCTCGATCTCCAAGCTGATCCAGGGCCCGCAGAAGCAGGCCGTGGCGTCCTACGGCATGGACCTTCAGGACATGGCCGGCGGCCTCATGGACCCGGACCTCGCCGTCCAGCGCGGCTCGTTCCAGATGGCCCTGCTGGGCTCGCCCGCCGGCCGCATCGCCGGCGGCACCGACGAGATCATGCGCAACATCATCGCAGAGCGCGTGCTCGGCATGCCGGGCGACATCCGCGTCGACAAGGACCTGCCGTTCAACGAGATCCCGACCGGCGGCAAGGCGGCGTAGGACCGGGCTTCGCGACGGCCCTTCGGGCCTCCTCAGCCCTCTCGGCGCAATGATTTTCCGAGAGCCCTTGTAAGTTATCAGGGCTGTCATCTGGTAAGCTTACGGATGCGGC
>CAZVVC010000025.1:0-5075 GCA_964630425.1 uncultured Bifidobacterium sp.
GGCGGGGACGCCCGGCGCCTCGACGCGCGCCGGCGCGACGGGACCCGGCTCCGCCCCGGTCGCCGGCGGGATCATCACGCCGCGCTGGCGGATCAGGCGTTCGCGCAGCGCGTCGCGCGCGGCGGGCGACAGGACCGCCGCCGGCGTCACCTGCATCTCGCGGCGCACCGGCGCGTCCTGGGCATGGGCGGGCAAGGCCGCCGCGACAGCGGCCAGCGCCAGCATTCCCGTGATCGATCGTGACATCATGCGAGCCCACCCCTCAGCCGCCCCGCGCAGAAAGGCGAGTGTCCGGAGGGATTCCGGCGTCATTATGGCCGCCGATCCGCGCTATGATCGCGCCAGCAACCGAGGGTGTCGCCCATGCAGCCGTTTCACCTGGCCTTTCCCGTCCACGACCTGGCCGCCGCGCGGGCGTTCTATGGCGGCGTGCTCGGATGCCTGGAAGGGCGCAGCGCCGACAGCTGGGTGGATTTCGACTTGTTCGGCCACCAGATCGTCGCCCATCTGCATCCCGGCATGGCGCCGCGGCTGCATCACAATCCGGTCGACGGCGACGACGTGCCGGTGCCCCATTTCGGCGTCGTGCTCTCGCCCGAGGCCTGGGAGACGCTGGCCGCGCGGCTGAAGGCGGCCGGCATCCGCTTCGTCATCGAACCCCATGTCCGCTTCAGGGGAGAGGTGGGCGAGCAGGCGACCATGTTCTTCCTCGACCCCGCGGGCAACGCCCTCGAATTCAAGGCGTTCAGGGACCCGGGAAGGCTGTTCGCCCGCTAGATGCGGAGGTCCGCCGTCTGGCGGCCGTCCGGCGGCGGGGGCAGCAGGTCGTCGCGCAGCACGTGCTGCTTGCCCCAGAACACGTCGGCGCCGATGGTGCCCACCGCCTGGAGCCACTCGCCCGCGTCCTTGCAGACCGGCGCGTCGGCGTCCGTTCCCCGGCAGGCGGCCACCGAGCCGTCCGGCCTCAGGACCACGTTCATGCCGGGCAGGGGGCGCACGACCATGTTCGCCGGCATGCGGGTCATGTCCATCACCGAGGGCTGGGGCTCGCCCAGCAGCGACAGCACGATGGAGGGCAGGCGGTACAGCGGCACGCTGCCGAGCTGAAGCGGCCCGTTCTGGCCGTCGATGACGATCAGCGGCGTGGAATACTGGTCGCGGAACATGCGGTCGTCGAACTCGGACCGGTTCCCGGCCAGCACGCCCGACCTGGCATAGGTCTCCAGATTGCCGCCCAGGAAGGGCAGGTGGTCGCCGAACATGACGATCACCGCGTCCGGGTCCTTGCGGCGCAGCTCCTTCAGGAACGCCATCAGCTCGCGCGACTTGTAGTAGACCGTGTTGGCATAGCGCTCGACCACCGGATCGGCGTCCGCGGCCCTGACCTTCACCACGCTCGGACGGTCGTCGTTGAGCGGATATTCCAGATGGCCGAAGAAAGTCAGGATGTAGTTGAAGGTGGGCGTGCCGGTTTCCAGCAGCGGATCGACCTTGGCCAGCACCTGCTTGTAGAGCGAGGCGTCGGACAGGAATTCGCCGTTCATGTCGTCGAGCCGGAAATCCTTGGCCGACCAGTAGAGGTTGAAGCCCGCGCGGTCATAGGCGTTCACCCGGTTCCAGAACGCGGCGATGTTGGGGTGCGACGCCAGGGTGGTGTATCCCGCGTTCTGCAGCGCGCGCGGCAGGCAGGGCGCCGGATTGCGCAGGCGCGCCTCGAAGAACACCCAGTCCTGCGTCACCGGGAAGCCGCACAGGGCCTCGAACTCGGAATTGGCGGTATAGCCGCCGAACACGGGAACGAGCGCGCGGGTGTTGCCGCTTTCGTCCCACAGAGCGCGGAATTCCTTGTCGAACGGATCGCGCGAGAAGTCGGCTTCCTTCAGCACCGAGGGATCCCAGAACGACTCGAGCAGGATCACGTGAACGTTGCGCGCCTTGTGGCCGGTGATGGTCGCCTGCACCGGGTCCAGCGACTGGGTCAGCGCGGCCATGTGGATGCTGGGGTTCAGCAGATGGGCCGCGTCGGCGACCTTCGCCTGGTCGGGCACCGAATCGCCGCGCGCCGCATAGCGCGCGCTTTCCTGGACCAGATGCACCAGCGGGCCGCGCGACAGGTAGTTGCCGCGCTGGTTCCACACCACGTTGCCGAAGGTGTCGTCCATGGCCGAGGTCACCTGCTGGGGCCAGAACGCGACCGCCGCGACCAGCGAGGCCATGAGGCCCGCGGCGATCTGCGCCCGGCGCGGCCGCAGGTTGACGGCGAACGCGACGGCGGCGCCGAGCACCAGCAGGAAGCCGACGGCGAGCGCCAGCCAGCCGCCCTTGAGCAGCAGCAGGAGCGAGCGCAGCGCCAGGGCGTCGTCCGGCGTCATCGGCCCGCCCAGCACCGCCAGCTTGATGGCGTTGCCCACATGGAACAGCGCCATGATGGCCGCCATCAGGGCAAAGAACGTCCAGCGGTTGCGGGACATGGCGAGCAGCAGCGCGCCCAGCACGAGGTGCAGCGCCAGATCGGCCGGCACCGCCTTGGACTCGAGGGAGACGCCCAGGAACGTCATCGCGATCCACTGGAACACGCCGTACATCGCCGCGACGACGGCGAGGGGCACGGCCCAGTTGACGATCAGCTGCTTGAGACGATCCATAAGCGGTTCCAATGCTTCCTGCGTTGTTCCGGCCCGGGGCCGGCTTGCTGCCACGCCAGTGTTGTAACAGAACTGTCATGATCGCAATGGTGCATGAACGTTGTCTGAACATGCCGGTGCCGCCGAAACGATCCCGGCGCAGGATTCAGCAGTGGACGCTCGCCGGGTCGCGGCCTTACCTTTGCCCTGCATTTTCGCGCCCGGGCGGCGCCTGCAAGGAACAATCGGATGGACGTTCATCTCGCCGAAGAACGCATGCTGGTCCTTCAGGACCAATTCAACATGGATCATGCCGAAGGCCGCGCCTCGACCCGGAAGATCGACGCGTTCGGCGCGCTGGCGAAGGTCGCGGGGTTCCTCTCGCGCCCGAAGGACGAGGAATTCGAGCTGGTCTACCGCGAGCACCGGCTGCAGCCGTTCTGGCGGGTCGCGTGCCATTTCGTCTCCGCCTACGAGCGCAAGCGCGACCACACGGTGAAGATGCCGCCGGAAGTGCGGCAGGTGTCGATCCTGGGCAACCTGTTCCAGGTCGCCGACGGCCAGATCGCGGTGCCGGCGCTCGAGACCTGCCGCGAGGAGATCAGGCGCGACCTCTATTTCGACGCGCTGACCGGGCAGGTGGTCGCCGACCTGTCCGCCAGGCTGCGCTTTCCGACCATCCCCGCCACCGAGGAGAGCCTCGCCCAGTTCACCGAGAAGGGGACGGTGGTCGTGCCGCCGCAGGCGACCTCGTCCGTGGTGGTGCGCGAGGTGCTCGGCAGCCTCGTCAACAAGATCAAGGCGGACAAGGTGCTCGAGGAGACGGTGACGTTCGAGGCCATCGACCTCTACTACCGGCCCGTCTATGCGTTCCGCTACCGCCGCCAGGGCAAGGAGGCCGTGGTGGAGTTCGACGGCCTGAACGGCGAGGTGAAGACCGGCGGCGCCACCTTCGAGAGCTATGTGGGCAAGATCCTCGACACCCAGTTCCTGCTCGACGCGGGGGCCGAGGTCGCCAATCTTTTCGTGCCCGGCGCGACGCTGGTGAAGGTCCTGGTCGCCAAGGGCTTGGACCTGCGGAGCCGCTAGGCATGGGACGGCTCGAAGGCAAGGTCGCGCTGGTCACCGGGGCGGCGCGTGGCATCGGGCTTTCCATCGCGACCCAGATGGCCGCCGAAGGCGCGCGGGTCGTGCTGACCGACATCCGGGACGAGGCCGGCGGCCATGCCGCGGCCGACATCCAGGCGCAGGGCGGGCAGGCGCTCTATCTTTCCCACGACGTGACCTCGGAGGCGGCCTGGGCCTCGGCGCTGGAGACCGCGACGGCCGAGTTCGGCGGCATCGACGTGCTGGTGAACAATGCCGGCCTGTTCCTCGGCAAGCCGCTGGCCGACACCACGGTCGAGGACATGAACCGGATGCTCTCGGTCAACGTGGTCGGGCTCATGGTGGGCTGCAAGCTGGCGCTGCCCTTCCTGGCGGCGCGCGCCTCGCGCTGGGACGGCGGCGGCTCGATCGTCAACCTGTCCTCGGTGGCCGGGCTGATCGGCGCCTCGTTCCAGACCGTCTACAGCATGACCAAGGGCGCGGTGCGTCTGTTCACCAAGTCGCTGGCCATGGAATGCGCCGACCTGAAGCTGAACATCAGGGCCAATTCGATCCATCCGGGCGTGATCGAGACCGACATGGCCGTCGAGGTGGCGCGCGGCCAGATGGAGGCGCGCGCCATGGACGCCGACAAGGTGCAGCGTTTCATGGTCGGCGGCCATCCCATCGGCCGGCTGGGACGGCCCAGGGACATCGCCGACACGGCCGTGTTCCTCGCCTCGGCGGAAAGCGCCTTCATGACGGGCAGCGAACTGGTGGTCGACGGCGGCATGACCGCACGCTGATCGGCCTGCGCGCCTAGATGACCGCGATCTTCCCCGCGGCCGTTTCCTCGCTGACCAGCCGGGTGTGCGGCGTGATCTCCGGGACGGGGCCGGCGGCGTGCTCGGACAGCAGCAGCACCAGCGCCTTCCAGATGGCCGCTTCGTCGCCGGCCGCGCCGTCGCCGCGCAGCTTTGCGTAGTTGAGGGCCGCGGCCCGTTCGGCGAGCTGCCGGGCGGTGCGGCAATCGGCGGGAAAGCGTCCCGGATCGAACATCGGCAGGAAGAACGCGACGCTCACGGCCAGCATGGCGAACGGCCAGTGGACGGGAAGGGGGCTGATGCCGAAGGCGAAGCCGGCGGCGGCCGCCAGGCAGGCGGCGATGGCCATCCAGCCGAGCCGCGAGCCGTCGTGATCGGGCAGGCGCAGGCCGGTCGCCTCCGCCAGCCGCTTCAGGAAGCGGCGCGGATGGAAGCGTTCGATCTCGGCCAGCCGCGTGTCCGGCGTGAACGGGCTCTGGTAGCCCAGCTCGCGGACGCCGCGCCGGAGATAATAGAAGGCGAGGATGCCCGCGTTCGCCCG
>CAZVVC010000025.1:5085-21141 GCA_964630425.1 uncultured Bifidobacterium sp.
GAGGAGCTCTCCGCGCCGGTCGCGGGCCCGCTCGCCGAGCCGCGCGATCAGCGAGCGGTAGATGTCGCCGACGAAGTACCAGGCCTGGGCCTCGGGCAGCGGCAGCGGGATGCCGAAGGACGCTTCCAGGTCCTGGATCAGCGCGGCCTGGCCGAACGTGCCGTCCAGCGTCAGCGTGTCGGCCGTTCCGTGCATGTCAGTTCCGGGCGCTCATGCCGCCGTCGACCGTATAGACGACGCCGCTGGTATAGCCGGCCCGGTCGGAGGCGAGGAACGCCATCAGGTCGGCGATCTCGCGCGGCTTCGCGCCCCGGCCCAGCGGCATGGAGGCGGTCAGCTCGCGCCAGCGTTCGGGATCGCCCCATCGGGCCTGGGCCTGGCCGCGCAGGAGCGTCACCATGCGGTCGGTCTCCACCGGGCCGGGATTGATGCCGACGACCCGGATGTTGTCATCGAGCAGGCTGCGCCCGCCGAGCGCGCGGGTGAATGCCATCAGCGCCGCGTTGCCCGCCGATCCGGTCACGTAGTTGAAGTCGAAGCGTTCGCCGGCCGCGCCGATGTCGTTGATGATGACGCCGTGGCCGCGTGCCTTCATCCGGCCGTAGACCAGCCGCGTCAGGTTGATGAAGCCGAACACCTTCAGTTCCCAGGCGTGGCGCCAGCGTGCCTCGTCGATCTCGCTCAGGCTGCCGCGCGGGATGTCGCCCGCGTTGTTGACCAGGATGTCGATGCCGGCGCAGTCGGCGGCCAGCCGCTCGATGTCCTCGCGCCGGCGCAGGTCGGCCGCATGGGCCGTCGCCTGCACCTGGTGGGCCGCGCGCAGCCGCTGGGCATGCGCCTCCAGCACCTCGCCGCTGCGCGCCGCCAGATGCACGTCGCAGCCTTCCTCGGCGAACACCTCGGCGGCCGCCAGGCCGATGCCTTTCGACGCGCCGGTGATCAGGACGCTTTTGCCTCTCAGGTTCAGATCCATGATTTCCTCCGGCCTCAGGGTGCAACCCTGGGGCGCGTCCAGGCAAGACGGAATCGCCTTGCCCGTCCGGAAGCGGCGGCGAAGGCCGCATAAAATAAAAATCATATTCGATGAACTTATTCTTGCGCCGCCGTCCCGATGGAGGGAAGCTGGCGGTGACCGTTCGGTAACATGCGCAGACATGACCGGGCGGCATCGTCTGTCGACACGTTTGGGGAGTTTTCATGAAAAGGTATATTTTGGGAGCCGCCGTGGTCTCGGCGCTCTCCGCGCCGCCCGTCCTGGCGCAGGAGGCCGCGCCGCGCGAGGCCGAATTCCAGGGCAAGCGGCTGGAGGAGGTGGTCAGCACCGCGCGCAAGCGCGAGGAGGCGGCGCAGACCGTGCCGATTCCGACGACGACGATGAGCGAGGAGTTCATCGAGAACAAATTCGAGACCGACCTCTCCGATCTCGACAAATACGCCCCCAACGTGGAGCTGGGCGGCATCGACTTCACCGGCTCGGGCCTGTCGGCCAGCATCCGCGGCGTCAGCTTCGGCGACTTGGAGAAGAGCTTCGAGCCGGCGGTCGGCGTCGCCATCGACGGCGTGTTCATGGGCTCGAACTCGGGCGTTCTCGTCGACATGTTCGACATCGAGCAGGTCGAGATCCTGCGCGGCCCGCAGGGCACGCTGTTCGGCCGCAACACCATCGGCGGCGTCATCAACATCCGCAAGACCCGGCCGACCCACGAGTTCGGCGCCAAGGTCGGCTTCCGTTACGGCAGCTACAACCGCCAGGACTACAAGGTCGCCATCAACGTGCCGATCATCGAGGGCGTGCTCGCCGGCAAGGTGACCGCGCTCGTCAACAAGGACGACCAGTTCACCCGCAACGTCTACAGCGGCAAGCGCGAGGACGGGCAGGACGTCACCTCCATCGCCGCCAAGCTGCTGTTCACGCCCAACGACAATTTCGAGGCGCTGCTGAGCTTCGAATACGTCCACGACCGCTCCGAGTTCGAGGGCGCCGTCAACCTGACGCTGGACGAGGCGGGCATCGTCGCCGCCCTGTCGGGCGATCCCAACCGTGTCGGGCGGACCACCTTCTGCACCCTGTTCGGCGGCATCCCGACGGTGACCGGCCCGGCCGCCGGATGCGCCTCGGCGTCGTACGACTACGCCAAGGCCAACAAGTTCAAGGTGTCGTTCACGCCGCCCGCCATCCCGTTCAAGAGCTATATCGACAGCGTGTTCGGGGCGCTGGAGATGAACTGGGACGTGGGCGACTACACCGTTTCCTCGATCACCGGCTACAAGGACCAGGACGAGCTGCTGGACGAGGAGAACACCGGCTCGCCCTTCGCCGGCCTGCCGTTCCTGCCGTTCACCGACCAGAGCGGCCTGGCGCGCGCCGTGCGCACCCAGACGTCATGGCAGTTCAGCCAGGAGCTGCGCGTCGCCAGCAATTTCGACGGGCCGTTCAACTTCGTCGCCGGCGCCTATTTCTACAAGTCGCACTACCACCTCGATCCGCAGGTGTTCGGCGTGTTCGGCGGCCTCGCCCAGAAGTTCGAGACCGAGCAGACCTCGCAGTCCTACGCGCTGTTCGCCGAGGGCAACTACGACATCACCGACCGGCTGCGCTTCACCGGGGGCCTGCGCTACACCTGGGACAAGAAGCACTTCATCACCAACACCTTCGACACCACCGGCGTGCCGTTCGACTTCCCGGCGGTGCAGGCGCAGGTGTTCCCGTCGCTGGACTATGACGGCGACGGCATCCCGGACTGGCCATCGACGAGAGAGCCAACTGGTCCGAGCCGACATGGCGCGCGGGCCTCGACTACAAGTTCAACGACGACGTCATGGCCTATTTCATGTACTCGCGCGGCTATCGGGCCGGCGGCTTCAACGGCCGCTGCGCGACGCCCTCGGCCTGCGACACGCCCTACGATCCCGAGATCGTCGACAATTTCGAGCTGGGCCTGAAGTCGGACTGGTTCGACAACCGGTTGCGCTTCAACCTGTCGGCCTTCTACCTGCGCTACGACGACAAGCAGGAGGAGGTGCTGACCCCGTCGCCTAACGGCCTCGCCACCGAGACCAAGGTGCAGAACGCGGCCAGCGTCACCGTGAAGGGCCTCGAGCTGGAGTTCCAGGCGCTGCCCGCCGACTGGCTGAACCTCTACGGATCGGCCGGCTACATGCATTCGCGCTACAAGCAGTATCTGGTATTCGATGCGGGGCTGAACGATTTCGTCGACGTCAGCGACATCGCCCGCCTGCGCTCGGCGCCCAAGTGGAACTTCAACATCGGCGCCGACCTGATGTTCCAGGTGGGCAATGGCGGCATGATCACCTTCAACGCCAACTACAAATGGACCGACGAGTTCTATTCGTCGCCCTTCGCCGATCCGGTCGGCGACCTGACCGGCTGGTATCGCGAGGTGATCGGCTCCTACGGGCAGGCCGACTTCTCGCTCGGCTACAAGGGGCCGCTGTTCGGCGGCGGCACCGAATACAACCTGTCGGTGTTCCTGAAGAACGCCTTCCACGGCAAGGGCCGCGTCAGCCGCGTGCTGGACGCCGGCCCGTTCTATTTCGGCACGCTCCAGCCGGGACGGATCTGGGGCATCGAGCTGAACGTGTCGATCTGACCGCTGCCCGTCCGGCCCGCGTCCCCTGGCGCGGGCCGGACGGCGGCATTCCGTCCGGTTCGACGCGCCTTGCGCCGGTCTCGCCGGCTCATGGCCCGACGGACTGGAATTTCTTTCCATATGATTCCGCGAGCGTAGCGAAGCAGTCCAGCTCTTCCGCCACACGACCGTCATCGGACAGGCTGGACTGCTTCGCTACGCTCGCAGAGTCACCGTGGAAAGCTCTCAGGCCTCTAGGCGGTCTTCTCCGATCCCAGGGCGCGCAGCACCGGCGGGTCGCGGTCGTAGAGGTCGGGGAAGAAATGCATGGTGCCGTCGCGGTCGAGCTGCGCGGTCCAGTACATGATGACCACGGGCATGGACCGCTTCAGCGTGATGTTCTGGAGCTTGCCTGAGGCGAGGACCTGGTCCACCCGTTCCTTCGGCCAGTCGGTGTCGCCCGTCAGCAGATAGGCGGCCAGCTCCATCGGGTGCTCGACCCGGATGCAGCCGGAACTGGCCGCCCGGTCGGCGCGATTGAAGATCGAGCGGTTCGGCGTGTCGTGCAGGTAGATGGCGTGCTCGTTGGGGAACAGGAACTTCACCTGGCCCAGCGAATTGTCCGGTCCCGGTTGCTGCACCAGATTGTACGGGAAGCGCCGGCGGGCCTGGGACCAGTCGATGGTGCCGGGGTCCACCCTGGCGCCGCTGCCGTCGACGACGACCATGTTGTGCGAGGCGAGGTAGGACGGGTCCCGGGCGATCTTCGGCAGCAGGTCCTGCTTCAGGATGGTCGGCGGCACCGTCCAGGTGGGGTTGAGCACCACCGTGCGCATGTTGGACTTGAACATCGGCGTCTGTCGGTAGGTCCTGCCCACGACCACGCGGGCGTTCCAGACCGGCACCCCGTCCTTCACCACATACATGTGGAAGCCCGAGATGTTGACGATGACGAACTCGTCGCCGAGCTGGTTCAGCACCCAGCGCGCACGCTCCAGGTTGAGGCGCACCTGGTCCACCCTCTGCTGGGCGGTGACGTTGAGTTCGCTGACGGTCTTCCGGCCGACGGCGCCGTCCGGGTCGATGCCGTGCAGGGTCTGGAACTTCTGGACGGCCTTCACCAGTTCGTCGTCATAGAGGTTGGGATCTGCGGGCTCGGCGGCGGTGTATTCGCCGGACGTGGCGAGGCGCTTGCGCAATCCCGGCACCCTCGCGTCGCTCATGCCGGGCTTCAGCGTCTCGCCGGCCTCGACCGTGCCCCAGCCGCCGGCCGCCACATAGGCGCGCTGGGCGGTGAGCGCCTTCTTGAGCTGGCCATAGAACCAGTGGTGCGGCGCCTGCTCGCGGACGGCGGCCACCTTGTCCGGGCTGGCGGCCACGGCGCCCGCCAGCGCCAGCAGATCCTCCGGGGTGACCGGGGCACTGATGTTCCAGTTCCGGTCGAAGGCGCGCGGGTCGGTCTTGCCGTAATGCAGGTGGATCGCCAGCCGGGCCATCGCGTCCGTCGCCAGCAGGTCGAGCTCGGCGGCCTGCTGCGGCGTGGCCGGCCCGGCTTCCAGCAGGGCCGACAGGGCCTTGAAGTGATAGTCCTCGGGCAGGAGGCCGTCGTCCCTCGCGCCGTCGACGGCGCGGACGAGGGCCGCGATCTCGTCCCTGTTCTTCCAGACCGGCTGGTTGTCGCGCTGACGGTAGAGCGCCGCCAGCAGGACCGGCTGGGCGACCGCCGTGTCGGCGATCCTGAGGGGACGGCCCTCGGCAAGCCGGGCCGTCAGGGCGGCGATGGAGTCCCGCGTTCCTTCGGCGGCGGCGTGCGGCGTCGTCGCCAGGATCAGCAGGACAGGGGCGAGAAAGCGGAAAAAGCGGCGGGGATGTGTCATGGACACATCCTAACGCACCATGATGCAAAGAAGAATTACAAGCGTGGCTGGCCCGTAACAATTCCTTGAGGAGCCTGGGCGCCTCAGTGGATCCTGACCAGCTCGACCTCGAAGGTCAGCGCCTGGCCGGCCAGTTCGTGATTGCCGTCCAGGGTGACGGTGTCGTCGTCGAAGTCGACGACGGTGACGATCAGCACCTGGCCGCCGGGCTGCCCGGCCTGGAGTTGCAGGCCCTTCTGCACCTCGATATGCGATGGAAGCTGGTCGCGCGAGATCTGCTGGATCAGCCGCGGGTCGGAGTCGCCATAGGCGTCCTGGGGCTCGATGCGCACGGTGCGGCTCTCGCCTTCCTCCAGGCCCTGGGCGGCCGCGTCGAAGCCGGCGATGACCTGGCCCGAGCCGATGGTGAACTCCAGCGGCTCGCGGCCGCGCGAGCTGTCGAACTGGGTGCCGTCGTCCAGCGTGCCGGTGTAGTGGATGCTGACGGTGTCTCCGGGCTTCGCCTTGGCCATGATGGTTCCTTCCTGAAAAGACGAACGCCCGGCATGAGGCCGGGCGTCAAGCGACCCTAAGCGCCGCGTGGCGGCGGGGCAAGAACTCTCTGCGCGCCCGCGGGTTCCGCGGCGCCCGGCGGCCTGCCGTCGCTGCGGGCGCAACGCGCAATGGTGAAGGAGGGTGAGAGAATTTATTATTTATCAATATATTAATCATCTTTCTTCAACTGCCTGTCGAACATGTCCGACATTTTCCGCCAGGCGATCTCGGCCCGGTCCCGGACATAGGCGGGGCGCTGCGGGAAGCAGAAGCCGTGCTCGGTTTCCGGGTGGATCTCGCATTCATAGCGGACGCCGTGATCCTCCAGCGCCCGCGTCACCGTCGGGATGACGTCCTCGCTCACCCACGGGTCGGTTTCCGCGAAGCCCAGATACAGTTCGCCCCGGATGTTGGGCACGAGCAGGTGCGGGGAATCCGCCTGGTCGGTGACGATGCCGACGCCGTACAGCGAGGCGGTGGCGACGATCTTGTCCGGATAGGTGCCGGCGGCGGCCACCACGTACTGGCCGCTCATGCAGTAGCCGACGCAGCCATAGGGGCCGCGCGCCTTCGGGTGCGCGTCCAGCCAGTCGATCATGCCCTGGGTGTCGCGCATCACCCGCTCGACGCTCAGGGTCGCCATGGTGGCCATCACCAGCTTGAACGCGTTATCCCGGTCCATGGAGAAGTCGAAGCGCAGCACGCCGTTGCGGTAGTACATGTCGGGCAGCAGGCAGAAATAGCCTTGCGCGGCCAGCCGCCGGGCGAAGTCCCGCAGCTCCTCGCGGATGCCCGGCGCGTCCATGTAGAGGATCACGGCGGGGAACGGCCCGTCGCCGTCCGGATGGGCGGCGAAGCTGTTCATCTTTCCGTCGAGGGTCTGGATGTCCAGTGCGAACTCGGCCATGTGCGTCTCCCCTGGTCGCTGAATCCGGCATGCATTCGTGAAGGTGTGGCTATAGTATCTGCCGCGGGGACGAGTGGAAGCCATTTCGGGGGAGGATGCCGTGCCGATCGGCACCGGCCTTCCGACGCCTTCGTGAACGAGCCCGAAACCCGTGCCGCCGCGCCTCGTGCTGCCGGACGAGGTGAAGAGCGGTGCGCAAGCCATTTGAAATACTCAGGGAAGAGAAAGGCAGGAACCGTGGAATACAAGTGCATGATCGTCGAGAAGGACGGCCCGGTCGACTGGGTCACCTTCAACCGTCCGGACAACCTCAACGCGCTCAGCCGCCAGTTCGTGCGCGAGCTGAACCACTATTTCGGCAGCCTGGAGAACAATTACGACGTGCGCGTCGTGGTGCTGAAGGGGAACGGGCGTGCGTTCTGCGCCGGCCTCGACATGAAGGACCCGGAACGGCCGCTCGACAGCACCACCAACACCGGCATGAAAAGCCAGCGCAACTTCTCCGGCATCGTCATGAAGATGCGCCGCTGCCCGCAGCCGATCATCGGCCTGCTGCACGGCTACGCGGCCGGCGGCGGCTTCTCCATCGCGCTGGGCTGCGACGTGCGCATCGCCGCCGAGGGCACCAAGATGAACTGCGCCTTCATCAAGATCGGCCTGTCGGGCTGCGAGATGGGCGCGTCCTATCACTTGCCGCGCCTCGTCGGCACCTCCATCGCCGCCGAACTGCTGATGACCGGCCGCTTCATCGACGCCGACCGGGCGCTGCGCCACGGCCTTGTGTCGGAAGTGGTGCCCGCCGACCAGCTCGTCGCCGCCGGCAAGGCGCTGGCCGACGACATGGTGGCGACCGCGCCGCTGGGCCTGCGCCTGACCAAGGAATGCTTCTGGGCCAATGTGGACGGCAACGACCTGAACAGCGCCATCGGCATGGAGGACCGCAACCAGATCCTCGCCGTCTCCAACGGCGACGTGGCCGAGGGCATCAGGTCGTTCCTCGAGAAGCGCAAGCCCGACTACGCGGCCTGATCCGAGCGGGACGGAGGACGGCTTGGATTTCGCCCTGACCGACGAACAGCAGGCCGTCCGCCGCGCCATCGAGAAGCTCTGCGCGCCGTTCGACGACGCCTACTGGCTGGCCCGCGACACCGACGGACAATTCCCCGAGGACTTCGTCCGCGCGGTAGCGGCGGGCGGCTGGCTGGGCATCGCCATGCCCGAGGAGGTGGGCGGCGCGGGCCTCGGCGTCACCGAGGCGGCGCTGATGATGCACGTCATCGCCCGCTCGGGCGCCGGCTTCTCGGGCGCCTCGGCGGTGCACATGAACATCTTCGGGCTCAATCCCGTGGTGGTGTTCGGCACCGACGCGCAGCGCCGGCGCATCCTGCCGCCGATCATCCGCGGCGAGGACCGGGCCTGCTTCGGCGTCACCGAGCCGGATGCGGGCCTCAACACCGCCGCCATCAAGACCCGGGCCGAGCGGTCCGGTAACGGCTATGTCGTTCACGGCCGGAAGGTCTGGACCTCGACCGCGCAGACCGCGAGCAAGATGCTGATCCTGGTGCGCACCACGCCGCGCGAGCAGTGCGCCAAGCCGACGCTGGGCCTCAGCCTGTTCTACACCGACCTGGACCGCCGCTATTGCGACGTGCGCGAGATCCACAAGATGGGACGGGCGGCGGTCGATTCGAACGAGGTGTTCATCGACGGCCTGCCGGTGCCCGAGGAGGACCGGATCGGCGAGGAGGGCAGGGGGTTCGAATATCTGCTGCACGGCCTCAATCCGGAACGGGTGCTGATCGCCGCCGAATGCATCGGCCTCGGCCAGGCGGCGCTCGACAGGGCCGCGCGCTACGCCAGGGAGCGCGAGGTGTTCGGCCGGCCCATCGGCCAGAACCAGGGCGTGCAGCACCCGCTGGCCCGGGACTGGATGAACCTGGAGGCCGCGTTCCTGATGGCCATGAAAGCCGCCAGCCTCTACGACCGGGGCGAGCCCTGCGGCGCCGAGGCGAACGCCGCGAAGTATCTGGGCGCCGAGGCTGGCTTCACCGCCTGCCAGAACGCCGTGCTGACTCATGGGGGCTTCGGCTATGCCAAGGAATTCCATGTGGAGCGCTATCTGCGCGAGAGCATGCTGGGCCGCATCGCGCCGGTCAGCCCACACATGATCCTGAACTTCATCGGCGAGCGGGTGCTGGGGCTGCCGAAATCCTACTGAGCCGCAGCCCTGCCAAGGTTGCGCCGCTCCGCCGCTTGTTCTAGCGTTGCAGCCGAACCATGACCATCCAAGGGGAAGACCGATGGCAGACGTAGATCCCGCCGATTATCATGAGAGCAGCCGTTCGTCGCCCACGGGCATGACGTTCTGGGGCGAGGGCAAGAAGAAGGTGCTGCTGGTGACGCGCGGCCACCCCTTCGCCCGCGACCAGTTCTACAAGATCTTCGAATCCAATCCGGACATCGAGTATTCGGCGGTGGAGCATCCGGCCGCCCAGTACATGTTCAACCCGGATTTCGCCAAGAACTTCGACTGCTACGTGCTCTATGACATGCCCGGCATCGAGTTCAACCGCGACCCGAACGGCGACGGCGTGCCTCGCTTCGTCGAGCCGCCGCAGGCCTACAAGGACGGCGTGATGGCCATGCTGGAAGAGGGCTTCCCGCTGGTGATCATGCACCATGCCTGTGCCGCCTGGCCGGCCTGGCCTGAATGGTCCGAGATCGTCGGCGGCCACTTCCTCTACGTGCCGATGAAGTCGCGCGGCGTGGACAAGCAGGATTCGGGCTACAACATCGACGTGCCGCACAAGGTGTCGCCGGTGATGAAGCACCCGATCACCGAGGGCATCGAGCCGTTCGACATCGTCGACGAGGTCTACATGTCCGAGGTGTTCGAGGATTCGGTGGTGCCGCTGTTCCGCAGCTCGTGGGAGTTCACCGACCAGAACTTCTATTCCTCGGCGCTGGCGCTGAAGGGCAAGTTCTATTCCAACGAGGGCTGGTCGCACCCGCCCAGCAGCAACCTGGTGGGCTGGATCAAGACCTACAAGAACAGCCCCATCGTCTACCTGCAGTTCGGCGACGGCCCGGCCACCTACGGCAACGAGACCTTCCGCAAGATCCTGCGTCAGGCCATCGACTGGGCCTGCTCGGACGAGGCGAAGGCCTGGGCGCGCGAGCACAACGCGCAGAAGGCGGCCGAATAGCCGTCGGCGCGCATCCGATCGAGGGAAAGGGGCCTGAGGGCCCCTTTCCTGCGTTTCGAGGGCGGTGCGACGCGGGCGGCGGGCGCGGGGCGAATAACCTTCCGCGTGCCCGTTCACTCCTGCTAAGCTTTGGCAATCGTACCGTTTTTTGGGGAAACGGATGAGCCTGCGCAGATCGTCTGTCATCGTTTGCGTGATGGTTGCCGGCAGTATGCTGGCGGCCTGCGGCGATATCGGCGCGACCAGCGCCGAGCGGCGGTACATCAACATCTGTACCCAGTATATCGGCGACAAATACGCCAACGCGAAGAAGCTGTGCCGCTGTCAGTGGAAGCACATCAAGGCCGAGGTGCCGGAGCACGACCTCGACGAATTCTTCTTCAAGATGACGGCCGGAAGGCGCTTCGAGACGAAGGCCTCGCGCATGATCGACCGGATTTCCGACCGCTGCCTGGCCGAGATCGGCGCGAAGCCTGCCGGATAGCTCACATGGCGGTCATGCCGCCGTCGACGGTGAATTCCGCGCCGGTGACGTAGCTGGACTCGTCCGAGGCCAGATAGAGGATACAGTTGGCGATGTCCTCGGGCTCGCCCAGCCGGGTGATCGGGAAATGGGCGGTCATGGCCTGGCCGGCTTCCTTGCCGCCGTTCTCTCTCGCGCCGGCCTGCATGTTAGTCCAGATCACGCCGGGATGGACCGAGTTGCAGCGGATGTTGTCCTTGCCCACCTCGAGCGCGATGGACTTGGTCATCAGCCGCACGCCGCCCTTCGAGGCCGAATAGGCGATGCAGCGTTGCAGGCCGATCAGGCCCGCCACCGAGGACAGGTTGACGATGGAGCCGCCGCCGGCCTTGCGCATCTCCGGCACGGCGTATTTGGTGCCCAGGAAGACGCTGGTCAGGTTCACGTTGACCTGCCGGTTCCAGTCGTCGAGCGAGAGCTCGTCGAGCAGCTTGAGCACGGCGATGCCCGCGTTGTTCACCAGCACATCGAGGCGGCCAAAGGCCTGGGCGGTCGCGGCGACGACCTCCTTCCAGCCGTCCTCGGAAACCACGTCCTGGCGCAGGGCGATCGCCTCGCCGCCGGCGGCCCTGATCCGCTCGGCGCAGTCCCGCGCGCCCGCCTCGTCGATATCCGTCACGACCAGCCTGGCGCCTTCGCGCGCCAGCGTCATGGCCGTGGTCCGGCCCAGGCTGGGGTTCGAGGCGGCACCCGTGACGATGGCGACCTTGCCCTGTACCCGTCCCATCATTGTCTCCCGTTTCAGTGGTTGGCGCGGCCCGAAGTATGGGCACAGCGTCCGTGGCATGGGAAGTCAATTCGCTTGTCCAAACCCGTCTCTGTGCTAGGTTTTCCGCCGGAAAGAACCATCGAGCATGAAGGGGAGATGCCGTGTCCAACCGCAAGAACCGCCAGTTCCTGATCGCCGCACGGCCCGAGGGCATGGTGAAGGAAAGCGACTTCAGATATGTCGAGACCGAGGTGCCGGCGCCCGGCCCGGGCCAGTTCCTGATCCATCAGGACATCGTCGCCGTCGAGCCGGCGCTGCGCGGCCAGATGGAAAACCGCGCCAACTACGCCGCGCCGCTCCAGATCGGCGACGTGATGCGCGCGCTGGGCGCGGGCACGGTCGTCGAGTCCAGCAATCCCGACTGGCCGGTGGGCCAGCGCGTCCACGGCCTGTTCGGTTTCCAGGATTATCTGGTGTCGGACGGCAAGGGCATGGTCAACCGAATCCCGGACGGTGTCTCGGGCGAGGCCGCGCTCTATGTGTTCGGCGGCACCGGCTTCACCGCCTATTACGGCATGGCCGAGGTGGGCAAGCCCACGCCCGGCTGCAACGTGCTGGTCTCGGGCGCCGCCGGCGCGGTCGGCTCGCTGGCCGGGCAGATCGCCAGGATCCTGGGCGCGGGCAAGGTGGTCGGCATCGCCGGATCGGACGAGAAATGCCGCTGGCTGACCGACGAGCTGGGGTTCGACGCGGCCATCAACTACAAGACCGAGGACGTGGCGGCGCGGGTGAAGGAGCTGTTCCCCAAGGGCCTCGACATCTATTACGACAATGTCGGCGGCGAGATCCTCGACATCGCGCTGGCCAATCTGGCCATGAACGCCCGCGTCGTGATCTGCGGCGGCATCTCACGCTACAACAAGTCCGGGCCGATCGAGGGGCCGAAGAACTACTTCAACCTGGTCTATTCGCGCGCCACCATGACCGGCTTCATCATCGTCGACCACGTCCACCGCTACAGGGAATGGAGCGAGATCATGGGCCGGTGGATCGCCGAGGAGAAACTGAAGTACCGGGTCGACATGCTGGAAGGCTTCGAGAACCTGCCCAAGGGGCTGATCCGCCTGTTCACCGGCGAGAACATCGGCAAGCAGCTCATCCGCATCGGCTGATTGCCCGGCGCATCGCGAGCCCGTAGATTTCCTTCAGGGGAAGACTGAAGGGGAACCGCCATGCCGATCGCCGAGCTGCAGACTTTCGCGGACGTGCCGCGCTATTGGGCGGCACGCCGTCCGGACAAGGCCGCGACCGTGTTCGAGGATCGCGCCGTGTCCTGGAAGGACTTCGACCGCCACGCCAGCCAGGTGGCCAACGGCATCATCGCGGCGGGCGCGGCGCCGCAGACGCGCGTCGCCTATCTGGGCAAGAACTCGGACCTCTACTTCCAGCTCCTGTTCGGCGCGGCGAAATCGAACACCGTCATGGTCGGCATCAACTGGCGCCTGGCGCCGCCCGAGGTGGAGTACGTCGTCAACGACGCGCGGGTCGAGGTGCTGTTCGTCGAGGAGGAGTTCTTCGGCCTGATCGGCGAGATCAGGGCGCGGCTGCCGACGGTGAGGCTGTTCGTCGCCATGTCCGGTCGCGGCCACGGCTGGGAGGAATATCACGCCTGGCGCGACGGCCAGTCCGACGCCGACCCCATGCTGCCCGTCGACAGCGAGGACATCTGCGTCCAGCTCTATACCTCCGGGACGACCGGGCGGCCCAAGGGCGTGCAGCTGCCGAACCGCGGCTTCATCGCCCAGCGCGCCGGCGACGAGCTGGCGGGCGAATTCAACGCCTGGCACGACGACGACGTCATCATGATCCCCATGCCGGTGTTCCACGTGGGCGGAACGGGCTGGGGCTTCCACGGGTTCTACAACGGCGCGACGCAGGTCATCCTCGGACAGGCCGATCCGGGCCTGATCATCGAGACCATCCAGAAGCACCGGGTGACCAAGGTGTTCGTGGTGCCCGCCGTCCTCCAGTTCATGCTGCAGCACGAGGCCTCGAAGACCGCCGATTTCTCCCATGTCCGCGTGGTCTTCTACGGCGCCTCGCCGATCCCGGAGGACGTGCTGGTGCGCGCCCTGGCCACCTTCAGGTGCCCCTTCGTCCAGCTCTACGGCATGACCGAGACCAGCGGCTCGGTCACCTTCCTGCCGCCCGAGGTGCACGTGCCCGGCTCGCCCAGGCTGCGCAGCTGCGGCATCCCGTTCCACGGCATCGAGATCATCATCGGCGACGGCGAGGGCAACGCGCTGCCGCCGGGACAGGTGGGCGAGATCATGATCAAGGCGCCCGGCATCATGAAGGGCTACTGGAACATGCCCGAGGCGACCGCCGAGGCGGTGCGGAACGGCTGGTATCATTCGGGCGACGCCGGCTACATGGACGACGGGGGCTTCATCTACGTCTACGACCGGGTGAAGGACATGATCGTCTCGGGCGGCGAAAACATCTATCCGGCCGAGGTGGAAAGCGCCCTGTCCAGGCACCCCGCCGTCGCCGACGTGGCGGTGATCGGCGTGCCCAGCGAGCGCTGGGGCGAGGAGGTGAAGGCCGTGGTGGTCAGGGAGCCGGGCGCGCACCTGACCGAGCAGGAGCTGATCGCCTTCGCCCGCACCCAGATCGCCGGCTTCAAGACGCCCAAGAGCGTGGACTTCGTGGAGAGTTTGCCGCGCAACCCGTCCGGCAAGCTGCTGAAGAAGGAACTGAGGGAGCCGTACTGGGCAGGGCGGGAGCGGAAGGTGGGATAAACTCCGCCCCGAACCGTCATCCCGCCGAAGGGCGGGAACCAGTCCATGCGAAGAAACCGGCGCGCAAGCGCGCATTGTCCAGTCTGGATGCCGCCCTCCGGCGGCATGACGGCCGGCGTAACGTGCCTATTGCCCAGCCGCGACACTGCCCGTAATTAGGGTCAACCGACACTCCCGCAGGAAACAGACGATGCTCATCGACGGCATCAACGTGCTCGCCGACATTCCCCGCCATTGGGCGCGCCGCCGCCCGGCGCGGACATGCACCATCTTCGGGGACCGCGCCGTGTCCTGGGCCGACTTCGATCGCTGCTGCACGCGCGTCGCCGCCGGGCTGGTCGCGGAAGGCGTCGGGCCGCAGGGGCGGATCGGCTATCTGGGCAAGAACTCCGATCTCTATTTCCAGCTCCTGTTCGGCGCGGCCAAGGCGAACGTGGTGATGGTCGCCATCAACTCGCGGCTGGCGGCGCCGGAGATCGAGTACATCTGCGGCGACGCGCAGGCCGAGATTCTGTTCGTCGAGCCCGAGTTCCTGGGTCTCGTACGGACCGCGGGGCCGAGCGTGCGCAAGATCGTTCTCATGGGCGCGCCCCGGGACGGGCTGGAAGACTACGCGTCGTGGCTGGGCCGCCAGTCGGACGCCGATCCCATGGTGCCGTCCGTCCCCGAGGATGTCTGCGTGCAGCTCTACACCTCCGGCACCACCGGCCTGCCGAAGGGCGTCCAGATCATGCATACCGGCCTGATCGCCCAGCGGCTGGGTTATCTGGCCACCGGCGAGGAATGGGCGCAGTGGGGCGACGACGAGGTCGCCATGATTCCCATGCCTGTGTTCCATGTGGGCGGCACCGGCTGGGGCTTCCAGGGCTTCTACCACGGCGCGACGCAGGTGATCCTCGCCCAGGCCGAGGCCGGCGCGATCATCGACGCGATCCAGCGCCACAAGGTCAACAACGTGTTCGTGGTGCCTGCCGTGCTGCGCACCATGCTGCAGCACGAAGCGGCGAGGGGCGCCGATTTCTCGCACGTCCGCGTGGTGCATTACGGCGCCTCGCCGATCCCGGAGGACGTGCTGGTGCGCGCCATGGCCACCTTCGACTGCCCCTTCGTGCAGCGTTACGGCATGACCGAGGCGAGCGGCACCATCACCTACCTGCCGCCGGAGCAGCACGTGCCCGGCTCGCCCCGGCTCAGGAGCTGCGGCATCCCGTTCCCCGGCGCGCGGGTCATCATCGGCGGCGAGAACGACGCGGAGCTGCCGCGCGGGCAGGTGGGCGAGATCCTGATCCGGGCGCCCTGGCTGATGAAGGGCTACTGGAACATGCCCGAGGCCACGGCCCAGGCCATGCGGAACGGCTGGTATCATTCGGGCGACGCCGGCTACATGGACGACGAGGGCTTCATCTACATCCACGACCGGGTGAAGGACATGATCGTCTCGGGCGGCGAGAACATCTATCCGGCCGAGGTCGAGAGCGCCCTGTCGCACCATCCGCTAATCTCGGACGTCGCCGTGATCGGCGTGCCCAGCGAGCGCTGGGGCGAGGAGGTCAAGGCGGTCGTGGTGCTCGAGCCCGGGGCGAGCCTGACCGAACAGGAGGTCATCGCCTTCGCCCGCACCCGCATCGGCGGCTACAAGGTGCCCAAGTCGGTGGACTTCATGGACGCGCTGCCCCGCAACCCGTCCGGCAAGCTGCTGAAGAAGGAACTGCGCGAGCCGTACTGGGCCGGGCATGCGAGGCGGGTGGGGTAACTGTCCCGCGGCAACCAACGTCCCTCACCCTAACCCTCTCCCAGCGGGAGAGGGAACTTGCCGCGTGCTCATCGAGAACCCTCTCCCCTTGGGAGAGGGCAGGGTGAGCAACTGTCTTTCATACGGCTCTGTTTTGCCACGCTACGCCGTCTCGGA
>CAZVVC010000026.1:0-20525 GCA_964630425.1 uncultured Bifidobacterium sp.
CGAAGGTGTTCATGTTCTTGTAGGCCGCCGGCCCGAGGACCACCGAGACGTCCAGCCCGCCGCATTCATTGTGCCCGCCGATCACCAGCCGGTCGAAGAACCGATGGTCCGAATAGTCAGTCTGGTCGAAGGTGGTCGGCACCTGATGGAACAGGAACTCGTCATAGGTCGATAACATCTCGCCGCCTCCCCGCGCGGGTGTGAAATCCAAGAGACCATGCCACCCGATTCCAGCCGGGAAAACCGATGATGCGTCCACATCGGGCCAAGGATCGGATGGGCACGCACAAGATGCCCATCCGGCCCCGGCGGGTCGAGAGATTCCGGCGGCGCCCGCGATGGCTCGCCGTATCGGGACAGGCACGAGCGTCCAGCGACACTCCTGCCCGGATCACGCCGCCTCAGAACCGGCTGGTCACCTGGAACGTGATCTCGCGCACCCGCGGCGAATAGGTATAGACGTCGCCGCCCAGGCCACCGGGCTTGTCCGCCGATCCGCCCAGGACACGCTTGTTGCCCAGGTTGCGGCCGATCACGGCGAACTCCCAGCGGTCGTCGTCGGAATACAGCCGGACGCTCGCATTCACCTTGGCATAGCTTTCCTGATGGGCGAACGGGCTGATCGTGAACAGCGAGTAGTACGAGCCGGAAAACGTCACGTCGCTGCTCACGCCCACGCTCCAGCCGTTGAACACCGGCGTGTCGTAGGTGAAGCCGACGCTCCCGGTCACTTCAGGCGCGAAGAGCAGCGGCTTTCCGGACAGGTCCTGCACCCCGCCGACGCAGCCTTGCAGGACGCCCTGGCCGCCATAGCAGGGCGCCTGCGGGAACGAGGCGTAGCGCGCCCGGTTGTAGCCGACCTGACCGCGCAGGATCAGCCCCTCGGCGACCAGCCAATTGGCCTCGGCCTCGATGCCCGTGGTGCGCGCGCTGGCCGCGTTGCGGATCTGGAAGGACGTCGTCGACGCATCGAAGGCGGACACCTGGAGATTCTTGAAGGTGTACCGGTAGCCGGTGACGTTCAGCCGAAGCGCGCCGTTGAACAGCATCGTCTTGGCGCCGATCTCGAAGCCTTCCGACGATTCCGCGTCATAGGACACGGAATCCGACGTCGCGCCCGCCGAGATGACCGTGTTCGTCGAGAAGCCGCCCGACTTGTAGCCCGTCTTGTAGGCGCCGTACAAAGTGACCTCGCTGCTGGGAGTCCATGTCAGCGTCGCCTCCGGAGACACGTCGCTGTCCCGGAAGGAACTGGCGATGACGACGCCCGGCGCCTTGAGGAAGGTCATGACCGGATGCCTGTAGGTGTTCTCCTGCGTGGCGTTCTTGACTTCCCGCGTGAACCGCGCGCCGCCGGCCAGTTCCAGGTCCGGCGTGATGTCCCAGATGAGCTGGCCGAACGCCGAATAGGTGTCGCCCTTCACGGTCGAGATGGCGTTCCAGCTATTGCTGCGCCCGGAGACCGGATCGGGTCCGTGGGCGGAAATCTTCCCGTTGTTGTCCGAATCCCGCTTCGCCTTCTCGTAATAGAGACCTACCATGAAGTTCAGCGGAGAATCGAAGGTCGACAGGAAGCGAAGCTCCTGGCTGAAATTGATGTTGTCCTCGAATTGAATCCCGAGCAGCTGGTTGAAGGTGGTGCCGTCGAAATTGTCGAATCTGGTGTACTTGTAGTAATAGAGCCCGGTTTGTGACGTCAGCGTGAAATTCTCGGTCCTGTAGTTCATGTTCAGGGTCGTGAGCAGGGTGTCGACCTTCATGAACGAGCGCCCGCCTTTGCGGTCCACATCGCCGTCATAAGCGACGGCCACTTCGGGCGCCAGCTCGCCGGACGCCATCCTGCCGTCCAGCGTGCAGTCCCCGTAGGGATCGACCAGCGTGACCAGGCTCGCGGTCGGAATGGTGATGGGCAGCGGCCCCGAACACGAGGTCACCTCCTGCAGCGAAGGCCCGTCGTCCGAATAATGCGCGCCCAGCACCTTCAGGGTCGCATCGAAATTGTCGGTGGGCGTGAAGGCCAGCGTCAGCCGCCCGATATGTTCCTGCTGCGAGCCCCGGCGAGGATCGCTGGTGCCCGGAAAGGCATAGGGCTCGGCGTTGAACGGATAACCCGGAACATAGGGCGCCTGATCCGTGACCGGGCCTGCCGTGTTCTTGATCCATCCCTTCTGGGTGCGTCCCCTGTAGGCCAGCCTGATCCCGAGCTTGTCGTTGACGGGTCCGGAGGCGATGGCCTCGCCGATGAACTCGTCGGCCTCCACTTCGAAGGAGAGGCGCCCGATGAACTCCCATTCCGACGTCGGGTTGTTGCTGGTGAGCGCGATGACGCCGGCCGGGCTGTTCTTGCCGAAGAACAGCGCCTGAGGGCCTTTCAGCACCTGCACGCTCGCCAGGTCGAACATTCCCGCGCGGACCACATGGCCGCGGTTGACCTGCATGCCGTCCACGTCGAGGACCACGCTGGAATCCACCCCGGAATCGTTGGCCGCCGATCCCAGACCCCGGACGGTAAAGGAGGCGCCCGCGCCCGACGAGGTCGGCATGATGATGACCTGGCTGGCCATTTCCGCGATCTTCGACAGATCGTTCGACTGGTACTGCTGGATGTCCTGCTGGGAAAACGCCTGGATCGCCACCGGGACGTTCTGCACGCTCTCCTCGCGCTTTCGCGCCGTCACGAGCACCGTGTCGGGCTCCGCGGCAACGGCCGCCTCGGACCATGCCCCGCCCAGCAAAGCGGCCACTCCAAGGCCGAATGCCATTCCGTTTCGGTATCCCGTCATGTCACCTCCCCTTAGTATGTTAATAATAACTAATTATACATGACCAGAGGCACCGGACCTTTCTGGCCATGCTCTTGCCTCTACCGGATTTTCCCTGCGGAAACGCTATAATAGTTTATAATAACTAACAAGGAAATTTCCGGGACAGCACACGGACGCCGGCCTTCCCGCCTCGGGCCGGGCTCAGGAACTCACGTCTGGTCCAGATAGACGCGCTGGAGGCGGCCCCGGTCATCGGCGGCGAGACCCAGCATGTCCGAGAGAAAACCCTCCATGCTCCCCGCCGTCTCGTCGATCCGCTGCAGTACCGCCCCCAGATATTCCGGGTGGACGGTGAAGACGTGCTTGACCAGATCGAGATCGACGCCGAGGGCTTCGAGCCCGTGATTGCGCGCGAAGGTCAGTTCCTTGCCGCGATAGACCTCGGCGGAGATCAGGTAGTCGTCGAGGATCGTCTCCCGCGGCACGCCGAGGGCGGACAGCAGCAGGGCCGTCGCCACGCCGGTCCTGTCCTTGCCGGTCGAGCACATGATCATGAACGGCCCCTCGCCCGCCGCGAGATGCCCGAAGAACTCCCGGAACCGGGACGTCCCCTCGTCCAGCATCTCGTAGTGCATGCGCGTCATCGCCATCTTGCAGTCCACATCGGCCGCCGGGAGATGACGCAGACTTTGCAGATAAGGCCCCATGCTGCCGGGCGTGATCCCCAGTGCATGGATTTCGGCCTGCCGCCGTATTCGTTCCCCCAAGGGACGCTTCTGCCGCTCGGCATCGCTGCGGAAGTCGAAGATGCGCCGGATGCCGGTCGCGGCGAAGCGGTCCGCGTCCTCGTCGCCGGCCAGCTCGAACCATCCGCCGCGGAACAGGGCATCCGCCCGGGTGCGCCGGCCATCCACGGTTTCATATCCGCCGATGTGCCGGAAATTGAGGCTGCCTCCGATCTGGACGAACCTGCTCATGCTTCAGGCCGCTTCCTCTGCGGATTCGTTGTCATGGATGAGCACCCGCCCTCTCGTGCCGTCGATCGTGATGATGCTGCCGTCCGGAATGAGGTCGCAGGCCGAGCCCAGATTCGCCACGCAGGGAATGCCGTATTCCCGCGAGATCATCACCGCGTGGGCCACCACGCCGCCGCTTTCCACGACCACGCCGCCGATGATCGAGAACACGGTGGTCCAGCCCGGATCGGTGGCGACCGTGACCAGGATGTCCCCCTTCTCGATCTTGCTGATCTCGCTGAGGTGCCGGCAGACCCGCGCCCGACCGGTGACGACGCCGCTGCTGGCGCCGATGCCGCGCAGCCCCTCGCCATCGTCGGGCAACTGGTTGTCGTCGAAGGTCTCCCAGCCCCGGACGTATTTGGGCGGCTCCTTGTGCGCATAGCGTTGATAGACGCGCCGCCGCGCCCGGACGCGCAGCTCGACGTCCCGGGCGCCCAGCGTGCCGTCGTCGACCAGCAGGATCTCGTCCTTGCCCAGGAAGAAGATGTCCTCCTCCTCCTGCATCAGGCCGCGCGCGATGAACTTGCGCGCGATGGCCGTCAGGAAGTCGCGCGGCCGGCCCATGTTCTTGTCGTTGTAGAAGCGCTCGAAGTCCCGGTAGTAGAAATATTCCTGCACCAGCTTGACGAACCGCTCGAACAGCCAGGCCTGCACGGTACCCAGCGGCTCCTTGCGCAACTCGGCCTTGCACGTCTCCAGCGTCTGCTTCATCCGCTCGTGCAGTCTCTGCTCGTGCGCCGCCGGATCGTCGCCCTCGCCCAGCTTCAGCATCGGCTTGAGGGAATGGAACAGCATCTCCGGCTTGTGGCGCCAGCGATGATGGATGGGATCGCGCTCGGCGCCGCCGCGATGGCCGTACTCCTTCAGGAACGCGGCAAGATGCTCCCTGAACTCGCCGCCGCCTTCCACCTGATCCAGCGAGGCCATGATCTTCCCGTGGTCCTCCTCGTTCGACACCAGTTCCAGCAGCGCCGGATGGCGGCGGATGACCAGCGCCAGCTTCCAGACCGCCACGTTCTCCTGGCTGGTCTTGGTGAACAGGCCCGAGACCAGGCTGGTATAGATGCGCTCGTCCTCGTCGTCGAACAGCTGCGCGCACAGCGTCCTCAGCGCGGCGGGAAGCACGAACAGGTAGATGGTGAACGGCAGGGTGACGTTGGCGCCGAACTCGCTGTCGCCGATGGCGCGGATCTCGGTCTCGAAGATCTCCCTGACGCTCGCCGTCTCCAGGTCGAGTTGGTCCCACACCGACTGGGTGTAGTCGGTCCAGCGCTCCAGGTTGTCGAACACCTGCTTGGGCGTGTGCAGCAGCGACACCTTGGGCCGGGTGAAATGCAGCCGGACGATGAGCTGGATGAACTTCATCCAGTTGAACGGCATGTTGCGGATTTCCTCGCGCTCCTCGGCGAGAAACGGCCACAGGGCCGCGTCGTCGCGGGCGAAGGGCGGGATGAACCGGCGGATGCGCTCCCGCTCGAACTGGGCGTTGTAGTAGGCGCGCGCCCCGTACCAGCGGTAGAGCGGGATATCGTGGAAGGTCTCCCTGGTGTAGCCCAGCCATTCCTCGGCGTCGGTGAACTCCAGCAGCTTCCATTTGAGCATGGTCATGCCGCGCTCGAGGATCGAATAGAAATACGGGCTGGACGGCCCGGTCTGCACCTCGTCGGAATAGGCGCGCGACCACACCCAGCGCTCGTCGTAGAGGCCCGCGAAGGCGCCGGGCGTCTGCCAGGCTTCCATGCCCTCGGGGAAATCCAGATCGACAGCCGTGATCTCGCGCGATTGCAGGATGGCGAACCGCCCGTCGGCGAAGCCCCACTCGATGTCCTGGGGAAAGCCGTAATGCTGTTCGATCCGCCGGCCGATCGCCGCCAGCTCGCGGATATGGCTCTCCGAAAGCGTCTCCTGCTGCCGTTTGCCTTCGGGCACCGGCGCTTCGGTGCTGCCCATGCCGTCGCCGCGGCGGACCGTCATCACCTGCTTGTCGTTGACGACGCGTTCCTTGATCGCGAAGCCGTCCTTGAGGACGATGTACTGGTCCGGGTTGACCCGGCCCGACACCACCGCCTCGCCCAGGCCCCAGCTCATGTTGAGGAAGATCTCGCCCGGGTTGCCGTCGACCGGGTTGGCCGTGAACATAACGCCGGCCACCTCCGAGGGGAACATCTCCTGAACCACCACCGCCAGCAGCACGTCGGCATGGTCGAAGCCCTGGCGGTGCCGGTAGGAAATGGCCCGGTCCGTCCACAGCGACGCCCAGCACCGCTTGACGTGCTCCAGCACCGCGTCCGCCCCCGCGATATGGAGATAGGTGTCCTGCTGGCCGGCGAACGAGGTTCCGGGAAGGTCCTCGGCCGTGGCGGACGACCGCACCGAGACGCTCGGACTGGCCCCCAGATCCGCTTCGAGCGCGGCATAGGCCCGGCGGATGGCGTCGGCGATGTCCGCCGGCATCCCGGCGGCGACGATGCCGTCGCGGATGCCCGAGGCGCGCCGCTCCAGCTCGGTCACGTCGTCGTAATCCAGGCCCTCCAGCGCCCCCAGGATGGAGGGCTGGAGGCCGTTGGCGTCGATGAAGGTCCGATAGGCCTCGGTGGTCACGCAGAATGCCTTGGGAACCGGCAGGGAGGCCTTGGTCAGTTCTCCGAGATTGGCCCCCTTGCCGCCGACGAGCGGGATGGAGCTCGAATCGATCTCGTCCAAAAAGGTCGTGTACCTTGGCACTATGCTCTCCCCATGCTAGTTCTTTTCCAATCCAGATATGTTAGCGGTAGCTAACTTAACTGCCAAGTTCATATGAAAGGCCGACCGGTGTCAACAGAGGCGCGCGCCAAACCCCACGTCAGAGAGCCGCGGGCGAAAGGTTTCCGCGACGGCGCCTACACGCGCGAGCGCATTCTCCAGGAGGCGACCGCCCTCATCGCCGAGCGCGGATACCGGAACACCACCATGAAGGCCGTCGCGAAATGCGTCGGCGTCACCGAGCCGGCCGTCTACCGGCATTTCGACGGCAAGGAGGAACTGCTGGTCGCGGTCTTCTCCGCGGCCGTTTCCCGGATACTCAGGCCCGTGGCGCAAGACACCTCCGGCCCCGCCATCGACGGCATCGCCCGCCAGCTCGCCCTGCTGATGAGCCCGGATCAGGCCACGCTCCGGCGCCTCATCGCCGAGATGTACGCCGCCGCGCTGGTCGAACCCAAGGTCACCGCCCTTGCCAGGGAGTTCGTCGACGGCGCGTCTGGCCTGCTGGTCGAGGAGCTTCGGCGCGCGGTCACCGAGGGCGATGCGTCGCCCGCGCTGGATCTGTCCCATGCGCGCGCTTTCCTGCACATCTTCATGACCGGCCTCGCCCATCACGAAACACTGGCGAACGACCTGATCGGCGACAAGGGCTGGAGCGCCTTCATCGAACGCAAGCTGAGGCAGTTCCTCGCCGACTGACCCCAGGCCTCGCCCTTCAATCCAATGGAGCCCGCCATGGAATTCTGGCCCAACCTGCCTGTCGCTGCCGGTCTCGACCCCGTCGCCTGGGCGCGCGACGTGGAGGCGCAGGGCTGGCACGGCATCTGCGCCAGCGACCATCTTTGGGTGGGCCGGACCGTCTATCCCCACGTGTTCGTGACCCTCGCCGCAATGGCGACGGCCACCACGCGCATCCGCCTCACCTCGTCCTTCGCCAACAACCTGTTCCGCTCGCCGGTGGAGTTCGCCCAGGCGGCCCTGACCCTCGACGCCCTCTCCGGCGGCCGGTTCGAGCCCGGCCTGGGCGCCGGCTGGCTGGAGGACGAGATGGCCCGTACCGGCCGCCCCTTTCCGGGCGGCGGCGACCGGGTCAGCATGTACCGCGAGGCCCTCACCATCGTCCGCCAGCTCCTGCACACCGGCGCCTGCCGCTTCGAGGGCGAGCACTACCGGGTCGACGTCGGCGACCCGCCCATGGCCAACGTCCCCGCCACCCCGCCCACCCTCATCGGCTCCGCCAGTGGCCCCCGCGCCCTGCGCGAGATCACCCCGCTGGTCGACCGCCTGGAAATCACCGCCAGCGGCCGCGCCCTGCGCGCCGGCGCCATGGACATGCAGGTCTATGCCAGCATCACCGACGACGAGTTCAGGGACGCCGTGGCGCGCGCGAGGGCCGTGCGGCCGGACGTGCCACTCGGCACCTACATCATGGTGGCCGCCGGCGGCGAGCCCAGGGTGAAGGAACTCCAGGCCGTGCTGGGCGACAACTTCTTCTCGAGATTCGTGGGCGAGCCGGCACGCGTGGCGCAGGCGCTGCTGGACCTGGAAGGGTTCGGCGTCGACCGAGTGCAGTTGACGTCCTTCACGCCGGACTCACTGAAGGCATTGCGGCCGCACCTCAGGCTCGGCTGAAAACGGCCGCCGCCCGACCGCTACGCCCGCTTCCTGAACCCCAGATCCAACCTTTTCATCCGCCGCAGGAACAGGTTCGGCTCGTACTCGTAGCCCTCCTGCCCCTCCAGCCAGAAATCCTCGAACCGCTCCACCACCGTCGCATAGCACCAGTACAGCTCGCGCCGGGCCAGCGCCGCGCCCAGGCAGTGGTGGACGCCCGAGCCGAAGGCGAGGTGGGCGCCGGCGTTCTTGCGTTCCATGTCGAACCTTTCCGGTTCGGCGAAGCGGGCCGGGTCGCGGTTGGCGGCGGCGTATTGCACGCCCACGGTCGCGCCGGCCGGGATGGTCACGCCGGCCAGCTCCACGTCGCGGGCGGCGAAGCGGGTCAGGCCCTGCACCGGGCTTTCCAGGCGCAACATCTCCTCGACGAAGCCTTTCAAATATCTGTCGGGGTCGCTTTTCAGTCTGGCCCAGATGTCCGGGTTCTCGATCAGGATGCGCATGCCGCCGCCGAAGGCGTTGCTGGTGGTCTCGCCGCCGCCCACGAAGGTGTCGCCCATCAGGTGGGCGTGGATCTCGTTGTCGGTCAGCGTCCGGCCCCAGCCCGGCACCTCCATGTTGACCAGGTCGCTGAAGAAGCTGCCGTCCGGCGCCTTCCGAAGTTTCTCGATCTTCGGCTGGAAATAGTGTTGCGCCTCGATCTGGAGCTTCACCGTCGCCATCTCCTCCTCGGGCGACAGCATCAGGCCCAGCCGGCTCACCCACGCATCGGTCCAGCGCCGGATCATGGGCAGGTCCTCGCGCGGCGCGCCCATCTGGGTGGCGAACACCATCATGGGCAGGGGAATGGCCACCTGGCTGATCCATTCCACCCGGCCGGTGTCGATGAAGCCGTCGAACAGCTCGTTCAGCACCTCGCGGATGACGCCGTCGAATTCCTTCATCCGGCCGGCGCGGAAGGTGTTGTCGAAGATCGAGCGCACGGCGCCGTGGTCGGGCTCGTCATACTGGCCGACGGACTTGCCCGGCACCCAGCCCTTCTCCTGGAACTCGCGCACGATCGCCTGCTGGTGCAGGCTCTTGATCTGGTCGCGGGCGTCATCCCGGCGCGAGGCGATGAAGGTGTCCGGGTCCGTCAGCACCTGGCGCACCAGGTCGTAGCGGGTGACCACATAGATGCCGGTCACCGGGTCCCGGTGGACCGGCGCCTCCTGCCGCAGCCTGTCGTACAGCATGTAGGGGCACTGCTGCACCTCGCCGTCGAACAGGGTCGCTTGCTCGTTCATGGCGCTCTCCTCAAAGTTTCGGCCACCAGGGCTGGCGCGTCAGCAGGCTGCGGGTGACGTAATAGCGTTCCCGCTCGGTCAGGTCGTTGCCCAGGTCCTGCTCCATCGACGGCTTCAGGTCGTTGGAGCCCTGGATGGGATCGAGCCATTCCAGCACCACCTCGTCGAAGATGTTCTCCCAGTCGGGCGCCTCGTGATAGGCGGCGGTCTGGTGCCGGATGAAGCCGGCGAAATCCCTGAATCCCAGGATGGCGTAATACCGGCCCTTCTCCCTGCCCCGGTAGTGCTCGTAGCGCAGCACGTCGGGCTCGTGCTTCCAGGTCTCGGCCCACAGGCCCTTCTGGATCGCCTCGAATTCGTCTTCCTTCCCGTCTTTCACCTTCAGGTGCGCCAGCAGCACGGCCATGGTTACCTCTTCGTCTCCCCGGTCTGTTTGGCTAGTGTGTCGGAACGGGAGTCCGCCGCAACCCGCACGATGTGGCGAGGCCGCACCACAAGGGGAAACGTGAGCGAACGTCTGCAAGCCATCGCCCGGCACATGCACGCCGGCCCGGATCTGGACGAGGCCCTGTCGCTGCTGAAGCGGGCGGGCGAGGAGATCGGCCTGCCGCTGCCCGCCGTCATCGACGACATCACCTCGAACAACCCGCCCTGCGACGCGCAGGGGCGCCGGCTCAACGAACTGCTGGGCTGGCCGGCGTGGATGATCGACGGCTGGTACGGCCGCGCCTATACCCGCCAGCATCCCATCTATCTGCGCTGCCGGTTCGAGACCCTGCCCTTCGCGGTGGTGCACGAGAGGCTGTGGGCCGAGGCCGGCGCGCTCACCGCCGCCCAGCTCCGCATGAAGCGGGACCAGGAAAGCGTCGGCGTCCACGGCGGGATCATCGTCCCGGTGCACCTGTCGCTGGGCCGGACCGGCACGGTGAACTGGTCCAGCCGGGTTCCGGCCGACCTCGACGCGGCGGTCGCCGCCCACGGCGCCATCCTGCTCGCCATCGCCCACGGCTTCATGAACGTGCTGCATCCCGCGCCCACGCCCAGGGTCGACGCCGGGGACCTGGCGCACCTCACCGACCGGCAGGTGGACTGCCTCTACTGGCTGGCCGGCGGCAAGACCATCGCCGAAACGGCGGCTATCCTCGACATCTCGGCCCATACGGTGCGCGAGCACCTGCGCGCCGTCACCGCCAGGCTGGGCGCGGTCAACACCACCCACGCGGTGGCACTGGCCTGCCAGTTCGGCATCATCGCCCCGCTGCGGCAGTAGAACCTGGGGTTATCCCCCGAAACCTCTGGCGGCGAAGAAGCGGTGCGCCCGCGCCGCCGTTTCGGCCGACACTTCGTGCGGCTGGGCGTGGAGCGAGCGTTCGACCACCGCCGGCCCGTCGAACCCCGCCTCCCGCGCCGCCGTCACCAGCCCGTCGAAATCCACCACGCCCTGGCCCGGCTCGCAGAACAGGCCGGCGAACACCGCGCCCCAGAAATCCTTGCCTGTGGCGACGGCGTCGTCACGCACCGCCGGGTCCAGGTCGCGCAGGTGCAGGTATTTCACCACGCCCGCATATTGCCGATAGAACGCCACCGGATCGTCGCCCGGATAGGCGAAGTGGCCCACGTCCAGGCACAGCGGGATCTGGCCGCCGGTGTCGGCAACCAGCCGCTCGGTCTCGGCGGCGGTTTCCACGGCCAGGCCGATATGCGGGTGATAGACCGTGGTCAGCCCGAACTCTCCCCGCACCAGCCGGTCGGCCTCGCGGATACCGTCCACCATGCGGTGCCAGTCGGCGCCCTCCAGCGGGTTGCGCCCGTTCGGGCCACGCGTCGTCCGCGCCAGCAGCACCAGGTATGTCGCGCCGGCCGCGGCGCTCAGCGCGCCCACCTCGCGCAGCTCCTTCCACGCCTCGGCGCGCCCGTCGCGGTCATGCAGCATGCCGGTGACATAGCCGCCCGTCAGGGTCAGCGAGCGCCTGTCCAGCTCGTCCCGCAGCCGCGCGGGGTCGGTGGGCAGATAGCCCGGCGGTCCCATCTCGACGCTGGTGTAGCCGCCCGACGCCGCCGTATCGAGGAAGCGGTTCCAGGGAATGTCGCCCTCGCCGTTCGCCACCCAGACGCCATAGGCATCCGGGCTCGTCGCCAGGACGCCGACCGGACTCTCGGTCTCGGCCATGCTCATCGCTGCCGGGTGGTTCATCATCCATCTCCCCATGAATGTCGCCGCGGCAGATTACAGGGTGCGGCGGCGACATGGAATATGCGCGAGCGCACAATTCCCCTCGGACGGGCCATTTGGCCCGGTTCCGGTCTGGCCAGCGCCCCGTGCCGCGCTTATTCTGGCCCGCGAACGTCCACTGCACGGGAAACGCCATGTCCGGCCAGCGCCATCTCCGCCTCGCGGCTCTCATCATCGGTGCGCTCGGCGCATTGAGCCTGGTGTGGCTGGCGGCCGGCATGATCCGGGCGGGGGGCGCGCCGCGCGGATGGTGGATCGAGGCAGGCTTCCACGGCCTGCTGATCCTCACGGCGCTGGGCCTGTTGCGCGGGTCGGAACTGGCCCGGTTCGGGGCCATCGTCCTCTATGCCTGCGCCGTGGTGATCGGCGTCGGCGGGGTGCTGGACATCCTGTTGTCCGGCCCCTCCGAGGACGCCGGCTGGCTGGCGCTCGCCCCGGTCGCCCTCGTGCTCGCGGCCGGCGTCTACGGGCTGTGGGTGCTGCTGGTCTCGCCGCGGGTCAAGACCGTCTGGGCCGCGCGCGCGCGCCGCGACCGTTTCGCCCTGCCCGTCGCGGTGCTCGCGGCGCTCGCCGTGGTGCTGTGCGTCGGCTGGTATCTGGACGGGCTCTCGCCGCCGACGCAGAAGCTGCTGGCGGCGCAATGCGGCATCGCCGCGGCCTTCGCCGTGCTGGTCGCCTTCCTGGCCGCGCGCAACCGCAAGACCGCCATCCGCTGGGAATTCCTGCCGCTGGTGGTCGCCGGCGTCGCCCTCGTCGCCAATCTGGAAGCCGTCTCCCAGCTTCGCGAGCTGCGCCCCGTCGCCGCGGCGCTGGAGCAGCAGACGCCACCGCCCGGCGACGACACGCTGGCGCGCGTCATGCCGGCCTATGCCTTCCGCATGACCGGCCAGATCGAGCGGGTCCGTCAGACCACGCTCGCCCGCATGGAGGCCCATACGGCCTTCCTCGGCCCCTGGCCGCTGATGGAGGCGCTGACGCCCGAGAAGCTGCGCGATCCGGCCTCGGTCGAGATGGCGTCCTCCGCCATCGACGGGAAGCTGGCGCAACTGCACCAGGCGGCGGACGGCTACGAGACGGCGCTCGCCAGCTTCGACGAGCGCCGTCAGCGCATCGTCGAGCCGCTGGCCGAACCCATCCGACGCCGGGTCGAGCTACGTTTCCGGCAGGAGGAGGAGGCCTATCGCAGCCATTACGGCGCCCGCGTCGATCTGCTGTCCCGCGCCGCGCGCAATCTCGCCGCCATGCTCGGCGCCCTCCACACCCATCAGGGCCGCTACGCCGTGAGCTGGGACGGCGGCGTCACCTTCGAGGACCCGGCCGTCGACGCCGCATACAAGGCCGACAAGGCGGCGCTGGAGGAACTGGTCGTGTGGAACAGCCGGCTGCGCGCCGAGGGCGCCGAGCTGGCGGCGGCGCATCCGGCGTGGCGCTGGGTGGAATACGTCGACTGACCATCCGCCGGCCGCGCCGCCGGGAACGCCTTCGCCGTCAGCGGCATAGCGCGCGTTCTTCCTCCATTCCGGCGGAAAGCGCCCACCGCGCTACCACAAAAAACCTGGAATACGGGAACTTTGCCGCCGCCGGCCGAGTTACGAGGCTGTATATCGCGCGGTCCGGCCGCCAATTCGGCAAATAAAAATCCGGACAACGCGAGAGCCGAAAGGAACTCGACGATGAGGAATCGCACCATGATTTTCACGGAGCTCGATCCGGACCTTCGCCGCGCCCGCAGAACGCTTCGCGTCCTTGCGGTCGCCGCCGCCGGAGCCGCCATCGGCGCCGTATTTCTGGCTTCCTCGTCCCCGGTATTTGCGGCGGAAAAGGACTCCGCCGAACAGTGCCGTGAACTCTTCCAGGCCTCGTCCTACGACAAGGCCGCTCCGCGCTGCGCCGCCGCCGCGCAGGACAGGGATTCCGGGTCGCAGGCCGCCCTCGGCTGGATGTACCTCCACGGCCGCGGCCTGCCGAAGGACGAGCAGCGCGCCGCGCACTGGATGAAGGAATCCGCCGACCAGGGCAACATGGCCGCGACCGCGGTGCTCGGCGGCATGTATCTGGACGGCGTCGGCGTCGCCATGGACCGCGACCACGCCCGCAAGCTGATCGCCAAAGCGGCCGAGAACGGCCATTCGGGCGCGCAGGCGGCCTTGGGAAGCCTCTATATCGGCGACGGCGCGCGGCTGACGCCGGCCAAGGCCACCCCGGCCCAGGATCTCGGCGCGTCGGGCCAGCCGCAGCCCGAACCCGTGCTGGCCGAGCCGCGCGAGCAGTCCCGCGAGGCGTCCCAGCCCGATCCGAAGGCGGCCGTGAAATGGTACAGGAAGGCGGCCCGGAACGGCAGCGCCGCCGGCCAGGCCGCGCTCGGCGAAGCCTACCGTCTCGGCGTCGGCGTCGAGCAGGACCCCGTGACCGCCTATATGTGGTACAGCCTCGCCGCCGATCAGGGCTCGCGCGCCGCCGCGGATGCCCGTGAACTGGTCGCGGCGGAGATGAAGCCCAAGCAGATCGCCAAGGCCGCCGAGAAGGCGCGCGAATGGAAGGACAGCCACACCGGACGCGCCGCGAAGACCAGCCCGCGGTAACCGGCGACGGCTGTTTCCTCCGTCTCCGAAGACCGGATGCCGCCGAGGCGGAGCAGCGGGCTTGCATGTCCCGTCTAACCGTCTCTCCCACCCCAGAAAAATCCCGAGAACACCCAAATACCGAATGAAAGCCAGATTGCGGACACAATCGGTGCGTTGGGACGGGTAGTAGCAACACGGGTAACGGGGCACCATCCCGGCCCCCAGAACGAGAGAGGTTTATCATGGTGACCAACGCGAGCCGCCACCACCCGGACACCTCCGCCATCGAGGAGCATATCCCGGCCCTGCGCCGCTATGCCCAGAAGCTGACCCGCGACCCCGACGACGCGGCCGACGTGGTTCAAATGTGCCTGGAGCGCGCCCTGCGCAACTTTCACATGTTCCAGCCCGGCACCAACCTGCGGAGCTGGCTCTTCACCATCCTGCACAACGAATTCATCAGCGAGGTGCGCCGCCGCGCCCGCCGCGGCAACGCCGTCCCGCTCGAGGACTGGCGCGACCCGGGCGTCCAGGGCGGTCAGGAGGAAGCCGTCGAGATGAGCGAGTTCGGCCGCGCCTTCACCGCGCTCGCGTCCAAGGACCGCGAGATCCTCCAGATGGTCGGCATCGACGGCATTTCCTATGCCACCGCCGGCGCCCGCCTGAAGCTGGAGATCGGCACCGTCAAATCCCGCGTGTTCCGCGCCCGCGAACGGCTGCGGACGCTGATGGAAGGCAGCCAGGTCTCCCTCGTCGCCTGATCCGGCCGTGTGATGCCAAGGGGCGGAGCGCGGCTCCGCCCCTTTTTACCCTTAATATTTGCGAGTCATTCTCAAATATACGTTGCGCGCGACGACCTCATCCGCTATTTGATAATCGTTATCAACTGCGCCGAGGAAGCCATGCCGGAGGCCGCGCTGCCGTCCGATGCCGTCTGGGACGATCTCACCTTCTCCGAACAGTTCCTGCTGTGGGCGATCCGCATGTGGGCGCAGCTTTCCGACGATCCCGTCCGCGCTCACGACTTCATCGCGCCGGCCTTCGAGCGCGTCGGCGTGCCCGGCGCGGGCGCCTCGTTCCACAGCTTCATGTGCGGCATCACCGCCGCCGCCCGGCGGCGGATCGAGGTACGGTGTCCCCGCGCCACCGAGATCTGCCGTGACGAGCGCGGCCTGCTGCACGCGCTCCACGCCTGCCAGCGCAACCGGCCCGACGCCGCTCACGTCCAGCTTGCCGCCTATGTCCACGAAGACGCCGTGCGGCACGTCATGACGCACGCGTCGCTGCTGATGCGCGCCTGCCTGCGCGGCGGCGTGCTCCTCAGGCCGGCCGAGGAAACGGCCCTGCCCCATCCCCTCGCCGCCGATCATGACGACCGGGTCGGCGCGCCCCGCGGCGTGACCATCCACTAGGAGCGGCGCTCGCGCCTAGCGCGTCCGCCTCGCGATGTACCACCCAATCACCACCAGCGGCACCGCCAGCGACAGGTAGGAGGCGGCGTCGTAGAGTCCGTCGCCGACCAGCGCCGCGATCAGGCCGGCAAGGCTCAGCAGGGCGAGCGCGATCGGCGCGCCCCACAGCCTGCGGAAACGGCCCGGCTTCGGCTTCGCGGCGCTCATTCGGCCGCTCCCGGCACCGGTTGGGTGACGAGACCGCCGCGCTCCAGCTCCTCGATGCGCGATTCCAGCGAGGTCTTGCGCCGTCCCAGCCACAGATAGAGCCCGCTGCCCAGCACCACGATGGTGGCGATATCGAGCAGGCCCCAGACGATCTTCAGCCCCAGCCCGCCATAGTCGCCGAAATGCAGCGGCTGCGACAGCAGCAGCGCCTGCGCGTACCAGGGCAGGTCCCGCATGGCGGTGAGCGTGCCGTTCTGCGCGTCGACCAGCGCCGGCTTGAGCAGCCTGGAGGTCAGCGGCGTCTCCCCCTGGATGAACACCGCGTAGTGATGCTTGCTGCTGAATCCGGTGCCCGGCCAGGCGACGAACTGCACGTTCATGCCGGGCGCCGCCGCGCGCGCCGTTTTCACCGCCGCGTCGATCGAGGCGAAGTCGGTGACCGGCGGCATGCCTTCATAGGGCTTCACGATCTCGGCGAGCTGGTCGTACTGCCAGAACTTGATGATCGGCGTGCCCAGCGTGTTGATGACGCCGGTGAAGCCCACGACGAACACCCAGGCCAGCGTGGTGATCCCCAGCAGGTTGTGCAGGTCCAGCCATTTCAGCCGCTTGCTGCGGTTCGCCCGCACCGTGCCGAAGTCCAGCTTGCGCATGAACGGGCCGTAGAGCACCACGCCCGAGACGATGGCGATCACGAACAGCAGCCCCATGAATCCCAGGAACAGCGTGCCCCACAGGCCCGCGAACAGGTCGATGTGAAGGTGCGCCATGACGTGCATGAAGCCTTCCTCGGGATTGCCGAAGTCCACCCGCTCGCCCGTGCGCGCGTCGAATCCCATGATGAAGAACGCGTCCTGCGTGTCGACGCGTGGCGCCGTCGTCGCATAGACGATGGGCTCGTGATCGTCCCAGCTCATGAAGGTCATGACCTCGCCGGGCCGCGCCGCCAGCGCGTTCCGGACGATCAGGTCGAGGCTGGCCAGCGGCGTGTCCGCCGGCATCTCGGCCACCGCCGGATGGGCGCCGGTCAGCTCGTCGATCTCCTCGTGGAACACCAGCGGCAGGCCGGTGAGGCACAGCAGCAACATGAACGCCGTGCACACGATGCTGGTCCATTTGTGCCAGAGATACCATGTCCGGATGCGGCTGCTGGTCATCCGCTGCTCCTGTCCAGAGGTCCGCCCGCGCGCCCGCGTCTGCCGATTTCCCGTGAATCGGTCGAACCTGCATAGCATTCATGCGAATGAGTCGCAATGAGGGCCGAAGCCGGCATGGCGGGAACTTTCGGCCCTGCGCAGCCTTTATCGGATACCAGCAATTCCACAGGAGGTATCGATGAACCGTTCGGACAAAGTCACCGTCCTCAGCCGCCCCGGCGCCAAGGCGGAAGAGGTCATCAAGATCTCCGACGACGCCGCGAAGCTGCTGCACGAGCTCTACACCCAGGCGCGCGACAGCGCCAAGGGATACCGCGAGGCCGCGGAGGCCAGTTCCGGCGGCGCGATGAAGGCCCGCCTGTTCGGGCTGGCCAGGCGCCGCAACGCCATGGCCGGACAGCTGGAGGTGACCATGCGCTCGCTGGGCTTCCAGGTCGAGACCGAGGGCAGCATCGGCGAGACCCTCCAGCACTATTTCGACGAGCTGAAGGCCAGGCTGGCGGACGCCGATATCCGCGGCGCCATCGCCGGCATCGTCAAGGGCGAAGGCGCGTTCGTCGACTCCATCGACAAGGCGCTGCGCCACACGCTGCCCGACACCGTCCAGGGCTTCCTGGAGCGGCAGCAGCGCCAGATCAGATCCGCCGTCGAACGCTTCTCGGGCGAGATCGGGCGCGAGGGCAGGCTCGACAGCCTGAAGCAGAAGGCGCTGGAATATCGCCGCCCGGCGATCCTCGCGCTGCTGGTCGTGGGCGCGGGCGCGCTGGTCACGGCCGCCGTCGTCCAGCAGCGCCGCAACGGCGCGGTCACCAGCGCGCTGCTCGGCGCGCGCAAGGCGCTCGACCGCGCCGTGGCGCAACTGCCGTCCGCGGACTCGGTCCGCCGCTCCTTCGATGGTATCCACATGCCGAACGTCCGCATGCCGGATGTCTCGGGCATGAACCTGCCCAGCGTGCCGAAGGTCAAGCTGCCGTCATTCCTCAAGTAGCCCACCCTTCAAGTAGACCGGCCTTCAAGCAGATCGGCCGCGATGCGGGCCGCGCCGACGAGGCCCGCATCCGGCTCCATCGAGACCTTCACCGGCATGGACCGCAGCAGTTCCGCCATGCGGCCCTTGCCGGTCAGTCTTTCGATGAAGGCCGGCCGTCGCAGGACTGGCAGGACCGCGGGCGGTATGCCGCCGGCGAAGCAGATCCCTCCCAGCGCCAGATAACGCAGCCCCGCATTGCCGCCTTCCTGGGCGAGCACGTCGGCGAACAGGTCGAGCGTTGCCGTGCCGAGGGCGCAGTCTCCGGCCAGGCCGCGCGCCGCCAGCAGGGCCGGCCGTTCCTCGGGCCGCGCGGCGGCAAGCCCGGGCGGCCATTCGTGCCGGCCGGAGGCGACCAGGAAGGCCGCGATCGCCACAAGGCCCGGGCCGCTCAGCACCCTTTCATAGCTTACATGCACGCCGTCTCCGGCGAGATGCGCCCGCAACTCGGCTTGCAGCGCGTCGCCGGGCGCGAAATCGGTGTGCCCCGCCTCGGACGGCACCACCAGATGCCGCGCGCCGTCCCACAGCAGTCCCGCCTCGCCCAGGCCCGTTCCCGGCGCGACCACCGCCATGCTCGCCGCGCCCCAGGGCCGCGTGCCGGGCTGCAGCACGGCGAAGGCGTCCTCGGGCAGATGCGCGATGCCCAGGGCGATGGCCGCCAGGTCGTTGACCACCGCGACCCTGCCGATCCCGGCGCCGGCGCTCAGCGCCGCCGCGTCCAGCGTCCAGTCCAGATTGGTCATCCGGCACACGCCGTCCTCGACCATGCCGGCCGCGCCGAAGCACGCCGCCTCGATCCGCGCGCCCCGCAGCCGCTCGCATCCCGCGAGCACGGCTTCGAGGCTGGCGTGACCGGCGTTCAGCACCGCGTGCTTCCATAACGGCTCCAGTCGGCCGCCCGACCGCTCGAACAGCCCCATCCGCGTCCGCGTGCCGCCTATGTCGCCTGCCAGGATCATCCGCCGTCTTTCCTCGTTTCCACCGCCGAGGGACGCGCGCCGCTAGGCCGTGACCGGCGCCACCCTCGCCTTGAGGAACGCCGCCGCGTCCTTCGGGTTCAGCCGCACCTGCACGCCGCGCTGGCCGCCATTGACGAACACCTGTTCCTCCGCCAGCGCGGCCTCGTCGACGGCGGTGGGAAAAAGGCGCTTCTGCCCGAACGGGCTGATGCCGCCCACCACGAAGCCGGTCAGCCGCTCGGCGTCGGCGGGCTTGAGCATCCGGGCCGACTTGCCGCCGAACAGCGCGGCCAGCTTCTTCATGCTCACCTCCTGGTCCGAGGCCAGCACCACCACGACGGGCTTGCCGTCCACCTCGGCCATCAGCGTCTTGAGCACGCGCCGTGGGTCCTCGCCCAGCGCCTCGGCGGCTTGCAGGCCGATCCGGTCCGCGTCCGGCCGATAGTCGTAAATATGCACCGTGAAGGCCACGCCGGCCTTATGCAGCGCCTGCGTGGCGCGGGTCGTCCTCGACATGGCTAATCCATCAATCCCGCCAGACGGTCCGCCAGCGGCTGCACCGCCGCGCCGTATCGTCTCCATCGTTCCACCGAGCGCGTATGGATCGGCTCGCGCACCTGGGTCACGCTCGCCGTCCTGACCACGCGGCGGTTCTCGTGAGAGGCGAGGCAGCCCGCCTCCCAGGGCAGCCCCGCATAGTCCAGCAGCGCGCGCGCCGTCGCTTCCGTGTCGTTCACCAGGTCCTCGTACCTCACCTCGTGGAAGCTCCCCAGCGGCAGCACCTGCCGCCAGTGCGCCATCAGCGCCGCATATTTGAGGTAATAGTCGGCCAGGTCGTCGAAATCATAGCTGTAGGGCAGGTCCTCGCGGAACAGCCGGGTGAAGCACGACAGGCATGTATCCACCGGGTTGCGCCGGATATGGACGATCCTGGCCCTGGGCATGACCACATGGATCAGCCCGATATGGAAGAAGTTGGTCAGCATCTTGTCGGTGACGTGGGCGCGGGCGCCGTTCCAATGGGGAATGCCGCGAAGATAGCCGTCGGCGATCGCCTCGGCCTGGGACTGGCCGAGGAACCGGAACAGTTCGGGAAAACGGAACGCGTCGCCGAAATCCCGCGCCGCCGCCGCGGCCACGCTTTCATGGAACGTCCGCACCTCACCCGCGCCGAACACCTGCGAATGGCCCGACAGGATCTGCTCGGTGAGGGTGCTGCCCGAGCGGGGCATGCCGACGATGAAGATAGGCGCCTCGGTCGGCGATCCGGCGACGACGCGCCGCTTGGCGGCGATGGCCTCGGCCGAAAAAATCTCGCGCACCCGGTCGAAGAAGGCCAGGACGGACTGCTTCGCATAACCCGTTTCGGCGCGTTTCAGCCGGGCGCCCTTCATGTAGGCGTCGATGGCGGCAAGCGGTTCGCCGGCGTCGTCCAGCGCCTTGCCCAGCGCGTAGTGAACCGCGATCCGCTCGTGCTCCGGCAAGGCGTCCACATCGCGCGCCGCCTCCCGGAACCGCGCGAAATACGGATCGTCCG
>CAZVVC010000027.1:0-15009 GCA_964630425.1 uncultured Bifidobacterium sp.
CATCACCGACTTGCCGGTGCCCGAGCCGCCGATGACGACGAGCGATTCCCCGGGCATGATGTCGAGGTCGAGGCCGTCGAGCACCACCTTGCCGCGGAAGCTCTTGCGCACGCCTTGCAGGCTGAGTTTGGGCGTCGCCATCAGTCGGTGAACACGATGGAGGTGATGACGTAGTTGGCCGCCAGGATCAGGATCGAGGCGGACACCACCGCGTTGGTGGTGGCGCGGCCCACGCCCTGCGCCCCGCCGCTGCTGTTGAAGCCCTGGTAGCAGCCCATGAGCGCGATGATGAAGCCGAACACGCCCGCCTTGATGAGGCCCGAGAGCACGTCCCAGGTCTCGAGGAAATCCATCGAGCGTTGCAGGTAGCCGATCGAATTGTAGTTGAGCACGGTGGTGGCCAGCAGCCAGCCGCCCATGACGCCGATGATGTCGCCGATCAGCACCAGCACCGGCATCATCAGCGTGGCGGCCAGCACGCGCGGCGCGATCAGGTAGCGGAACGGATTGGTGGCGAGGGTGGTGAGCGCGTCGACCTGCTCGGTCACGCGCATGGTGCCCAGCTCCGCGGCCATCGCGGCCGACACGCGCCCCGCCACCATCAGGCTGGCGATCACCGGGCCCAGCTCACGGGTGATGCCGAACACCACGATGGTCGGCACGGTCGCCTCGGCGTTGAAGCGGCCGGTGCCGATATAGATCTGCTGCGCCAGCACCGCGCCGGTGAACAGCGCGGTCAGGCCGACGACCGGCAGGGAATAGAAGCCGACGGCGAGAAGCTGGCGCCCCAGATTGGCGAAATAGAAGGGCGGGGTGAACACCGCCAGCACGGCCTGCCCGGCGAACAGGCAGATGCGGCCGATGCTCGCCATGAAGTCGATGGTGGCGCGGCCGATATTGGCGACGGGGTTGGTGGCTGTGGTCAAAACGTCTGTTCCGGCAGGTGATCCATCTCGGCGAGATCGCCGAACTTGGTCGTTTCCTTGGTGAAGTGCAAGCGTGCGACGCCGGTCGGCCCGTGACGCTGCTTGCCGATGATGACCTCGGCGACGCCGCGGATGCGCTCGCCGCGCTCCAGCCACTCCTGATGGGCCGGCGTGCCCATCTCGGGCTGCTTGCGCTCGTGATAGTACTCGTCGCGATAGACGAACATCACCACGTCGGCGTCCTGCTCGATCGAGCCGGATTCGCGCAGGTCCGCGAGCTGGGGGCGCTTGTCCTCGCGCTGCTCGACCGAACGGCTGAGCTGCGACAGGGCCAGCACCGGGACATTAAGGGTTTTCGCCAACGCCTTGAGGCCACGGGTGATTTCCGAAACCTCCTGCACGCGGTTCTCGGTCCGCTGCTGGCCCGAGGGACGGGCGAGCTGGAGATAGTCGATCACCACCATCCCCAGATGATGCTGCCGCTTCAGCCGCCGCGCGCGCGACATGACGCCGGCGATGGACAGGGCGGGCGTGTCGTCGATGAACAGCGGGATGTCCTCGATCTCCTGCGAGGCGCGGACGAGGGCGCGGAACTGGTCGGCGCTCATATCGCCGCGGCGCAGCTTCTCCGACGGCACCTCGGCCTGTTCCGAGAGCATGCGCGCCGCGAGCTGCTCGGCCGACATTTCGAGCGAGAAGAAGCCGACGACGGCGCCGCCGCTTTTCGCGGGGTCCTCGCCGTCGAGCTTGGCCCGGTGCCAGCGGCGCGCCGCGTTGAAGGCGATGTTGGTGGCGAGCGCCGTCTTGCCCATGGACGGGCGGCCGGCGAGGATGATGAGGTCTGAATTGTGGAGGCCGCCCAGCAGCTCGTCCATGGCCCGCATCCCGGTCGAGACGCCGGTGAGCTTGCCCTCGCGCTTGTGCGCCGCCTCGATGCTCTCGATGGCGAGGCCGAGCGAGCGGGAGAACGGCTTGAAGCCTTCCTCCGACTGGCCGCTTTCGGCGAGGTTGAACAGCTTCTGCTCGATCTGCTCGATCTGCGACGTGGCCGACAGTTCCGTATCGCCGTCGCTCGCGTGCTGCGCCGCTTCCTCGCCTATCAGGATGAGCTGGCGGCGCAGCGACAGATCGTAGATGGCCCGGCCGTATTCCTCGGCATGGAGGATCGAGGTGGCGCCGGCCGCGAGGCGCGCCAGATATTGCGGGCCGCCGACCTCGCGCAGGCCCGCATCCGATTCCATGTAGGTCTTGAGCGTCGCGGGCAGGGCGAGCTGGCCGCGCTCGATCAGCCGCATGGCGGTGGCGAAGATGCGCTGGTGCAGCGGGTCGAAGAAGTGCTCGGCGGTCAGGAACGAGACGCGGTTCGAGGCGTCGTTATTGACCAGGATCGCGCCCAGCAGCGCCTGTTCCACCTCCAGGTTGTGCGGCAGCCCGTGATACCCTTCGGCGGGCGCGTCGAAGGAAGCAAGCTGGGCGCTATCCTGGAATCCTGGCGGCATGGGCACGAATCCTTCTGTCCGGGGAGAGGAATCGGGTGATTGAACCCGATGGGCTCGCTTCCGTCACCGGAACATCCTAAGAACAATCCCGTCGTCCACAAGCAGTTTATCCACAGGTGGGGAAAAGCGGGGACAGGTGTTGTCCGCGCCCTCTCTCCAGGCCGTCACCAAAAAAGAAAGGCGGCTTGCGCCGCCCTTCGGGAGTTTCCTTGTTTATTATTTTTTGTTCTGGTTAGACGATGGTTCAAGTCGTCTTCCCTAAGTCTTATTCCTCTTCCTCGGTCTCTTCCTCGGCGAGTGCCTCGGCCGCGTGACGGGCCAGTTCCTCGCTCTCGAAGACGTCCTCGGCGTCGGCGGCCGCGACCGGGTTCTCGATGTTCTCGGCATCGGCTTCCGAACGCGCCACGACGACGGCGACGGTCACGGCCACTTCCGGGTGCAGGAACACGCGGATCTCGTGACGGCCGGTGGTCTTGATCGGGCGGTCCAGGTCGACCTGGCTGCGCTCGACGGTGAAACCGGCTTCCTTCAGCGCCTCGGCGATGTCGCGCGGGCTGACCGAACCGTAGAGGTGGTCGCTCTCGCCGGCCTGGCGCAGGATGACGACGCGGGCGCCTTCCATCTTCTCGGCGACGGCCTCGGCGTCCTTGCGGCGCTCCAGGTTCGTGGCCTCGAGCTGGGCGCGGCGGGCCTTGAACGATTCAAGGTTCGCGCTGGTGGCACGCAGGGCCTTCTTCTTCGGCAGCAGGAAGTTGCGGGCGTAGCCGTCCTTTACGGTGACCACGTCGCCCATCTGGCCGAGCTTCTCGACCCGCTCAAGCAGTACGACTTGCATCGGGCTCTCCTATTGCAGCACGTAGGGCAGCAGGGCGATGTTGCGGGCGCGCTTGATGGCGCGGGCAAGCTCACGCTGCTTCTTGGCCGAGACGGCGGTGATGCGGCTGGGGACGATCTTGCCGCGCTCGGAAACGTAGCGCTGCAACAGCTTGACGTCCTTGTAGTCGATCTTCGGCGCGTTCGGGCCGGTGAACGGGCAGCTCTTCCGGCGGCGGAAGAACGGGCGGCGGGCGGTGCGGGGGCGAGGGCTCGACATCAGAAACGTCCTCCATCGCGGCCGCGGCGCTCGTCGCGCTCGTCACGGCTGCGCAGCACCGGCGACGGCTCGGTATCGAGTTCGTCGACGCGGATGGTCATGGCGCGGATCACGTCCTCGTTGATCTTCTCGAGACGCTCCATCTCGGCGACCGCGGCGGGCGGCGCGTCGATGTTCATCAGAACATAGTGGCCCTTGCGGTTCTTCTTGATGCGGTAGGCCAGGGTGCGCAGACCCCAGTTCTCGGTCTTGGTGACCGTGCCGCCATTGTTCTGGATGATGCCGGCGAATTCTTCCGCCAGGGTATCGACCGCCTGGCTGGAAATATCCTGCCGCGCGATCAGCACATGCTCGTACAACGCCATATGAACTCCTTCTGGCTGTTACGTTGCCTGCCGCCGTCGGGCCGCGCAGGCATAGCCGGCGGGTGCCGGCAAGGAGCGGTGAAGGCGCGCAATATACGGAAAAAGTTTGCGCTGGCAAGCACGGACTGCATTCTTTGTCCTGCGCTTGACACACGCTGGGGAGGCGTTATCTGTGGCGCGCTTCTTGGGGACCCGCAACAACGGATCGGATGTACATGACCCGAGCATTCACGTTTCCCGGCCAGGGCAGCCAGGCGGTCGGCATGGGACAGGCGCTGGCCGAGGCTTCGGCGACCGCCCGCGAGGTGTTCCAGGAAATCGACGACGCGCTGGGCCAGAACCTGTCGAAGCTGATGTTCGGCGGCCCCGAGGACCAGCTCACCCTGACCGAGAACGCCCAGCCCGCCCTGATGGCGGTGAGCGTCGCGGTCATGCGCGTCCTGGAGAAGGAAGGCGGCGTGAACCTGGCGCAGAAGGCGCGGTTCGTCGCCGGCCATTCGCTTGGTGAATATTCGGCGCTGGCCGCCGCCGGCAGTTTTTCGCTGGCCGACACCGCCCGGCTGCTGAAGCGCCGCGGCCAGGCTATGCAGCGCGCCGTGCCGGTGGGCATCGGCGCCATGGCCGCGCTGCTGGGCGTCGACCTCGACGTGGCGCGCGAGATCGCGGCCGAGGCCGCGCAGGGCCAGGTCTGCACCGCCGCCAACGACAACGCGCCCGGCCAGGTGGTCATCTCCGGCCACCGGGAAGCGGTCGAGCGCGCCATCGAGATCGGCAAGGAGAAGGGCGCGCGCCGCTCCATGCTGCTGCCGGTGAGCGCGCCGTTCCATTGCGCGCTGATGGCGCCGGCCGCGGACGAGATGGAAGAGGCGCTGGCCGCCGTCGCCATCAGGGCGCCGGCCGTGCCGCTGGTCGCCAACGTCATCGCCGCCCAGGTCGCCGATCCCGACCAGATCCGCAAGCTGCTGGTCGAGCAGGTGACCGGCTCGGTGCGCTGGCGCGAGAGCGTCGAGTACATGGCCGCGAACGGCGTCACCGAGGTGATCGAGCTGGGCGCGGGCAAGGCGCTGACCGGCATGGCCAAGCGCATCAGCAAGGACCTCGCCGCGGTCGCCGCCGGAACGCCGGACGAGATCGACGCGCTGCTGAAGGCCCTCTAGGAGACCGCCATGTTCGACCTTACCGGCAGGACGGCCCTCGTGACCGGCGCCAGCGGCGGCATCGGCCGCGCCATCGCCGAGGCGCTGCACGCGCAGGGCGCGACCGTCGCCATCTCGGGCACCCGCGAGGCCGCCCTCCAGGACGTGGCCGCCGCGCTGGGCGAGCGGGTCCACATCCTGCCGTGCAACCTGGCGGACGGCGCCGCCGTCGAGGCGCTGATCGGCCAGGCGGAAGCCGCCCTGGGCCAGGTGGACATCCTGGTCAACAACGCGGGCGTCACCCGCGACAACCTGGCCATGCGGCTGAAGGACGAGGACTGGGACACGGTCATCGACGTCAACCTCAAGGCCGCCTTCAAGCTGTCGCGCAACGTGCTGCGCGGCATGATGAAGCGCCGTTTCGGCCGCATCATCAGCATCACCTCGGTGGTCGGCGTCACCGGCAATCCGGGACAGGCGAACTACGCCGCCTCGAAAGCCGGCCTGATCGGCATGTCCAAGTCGCTGGCGCAGGAAGTGGCGAGCCGCGGCATCACGGTGAACGCGGTCGCGCCGGGCTTCATCGAGACCGCCATGACCGAGGCCATCGCCGGTCCGGCGCGCGAGGCGCTGATCGGCCGCATCCCGTCGGGACGCATGGGTACGGGCGGCGACATCGCCGCCGCCGTGGTCTATCTCGCATCCGACGAAGCCGCTTACGTGACGGGGCAAACCCTGCATGTGAACGGCGGCATGGCGATGATCTGAGGTTGCTGGCCAATGCCGTGGATTTATGATACGACACGGCTTCCAACGGTAACCTTCCGGTTAAATTCTGCCAGAATCTTTGGCAGTTAGTTCAACGGTTTAACGACAAACCTTCAAGGGAATACTGAAATGAGCGACGTTGCCGCACGCGTGAAAAAAGTCGTGGTCGAACATCTGGGCGTCGACGAGGACAAGGTTACCGAGAGCGCGAGCTTCATCGACGATCTGGGCGCCGACAGCCTCGACACGGTCGAACTCGTGATGGCGTTCGAAGAGGAATTCGGCATCGAGATTCCCGACGATGCGGCCGAGAAGATCCTGACCGTGAAGGACGCGGTCGATTTCATCGAGCAGGCAAGCTAACTCCTATCTGGAATTACTGGCCTAACTGGAACGGACAGGATTGATGCGTCGAGTAGTTGTCACAGGCCTGGGGCTGGTCACGCCTTTGGGCGCGGGCATCGACATTCCGTGGCGCCGGCTGATCGAAGGTCAGTCGGGCGCGCGGCCCATCACCAAATTCGACACGTCGGACTATGCGGCGAAGATCGCCTGCGACGTGCCGATCGGTGACGGCACCGATGGCTCGTTCAATCCCGACGAGTGGATGGAGCCCAAGGAGCGCCGCAAGGTCGACGACTTCATCCTGTTCGGCATCGCCGCGGCCGACATCGCCCTCAACGACGCCGGCTGGCATCCCACCGACGAGCAGGAGCGGCTGCGCACCGGCTGCATGATCGGCTCGGGCATCGGCGGCCTTCCCGGCATCGAGGAAGCGGTGACGACCCTGAACGAGAAGGGGCCACGGCGCGTCAGCCCGTTCTTCATCTCGGGCCGGCTGATCAACCTGGTCTCCGGCCAGATCCAGATCAAGCACGGTTTCAAGGGTCCGAACCACGCCGTCGTCACCGCCTGTTCGTCGGGCGCGCACGCCATCGGCGACGCCGCCCGGCTGATCATGCTGGACGACGCCGACGTGATGGTGGCGGGCGGCGCGGAAGCGGCCATCTGCCCCATCGGCATCGCCGGCTTCGCCCAGGCGAAGGCGCTGTCGACCAATTTCAACGACCAGCCCACCAGGGCCTCGCGCCCCTACGACAAGGACCGCGACGGCTTCGTCATGGGCGAGGGCGCGGGCATCGTCGTCCTCGAGGAACTGGAGCACGCCAAGGCGCGCGGCGCCAAGATCTATGGCGAGGTGGTCGGCTACGGCCTGTCGGGCGACGCCTATCACATCACCGCCCCGTCGCCGGAAGGCGACGGCGCGTTCCGGGCCATGCAGGCGGCGCTGAAGCGCTCGGGCCTGGGCATCGACGAGATCGACTACGTCAACGCGCACGGCACCTCGACGCCGCTGGGCGACGAGATCGAGCTGGGCGCGGTGCGCCGGCTGTTCGGCTCGTCGGCGAACCGGCTGTCCATGTCGTCGACCAAGTCGTCGATCGGCCATCTGCTGGGCGCCGCAGGCGCGGTCGAGGCGATCTTCTGCCTGCTCGCCATGCGCGATCAGGTCGTGCCGCCCACTCTGAACCTGGAGAACCCGTCCGAGAACTGCCAGGGCATGGACCTCGTGCCGCTCGTCGCCAAGGAGCGGCCGGTGCGTGCGGTCATGTCCAACTCGTTCGGCTTCGGCGGCACCAACGCCAGCGTGATCTTCAAGAAGGACGTCTGACGGGATAGATGGCGGACGGACCGGCGACCGAGCCTCCTGCGACCCCGCCCGATCCTCCAGCGGCGAAACCCGGATTTCTGCGGCGCCATCCCTGGCTGGTGGCGCTGACGGCGCTGCCCATCCTGGGCGCCGCCCTCGGCGCCGCCTGGGGCGTCTGGAAGTTCCACGCCGCCAAGGGGCCGCCGACCGAAGCGACCGTGGTCATTCCCAGGGGATCGGGGCTGCGCGGCACCGCGGCGGTGCTCGAGAAAGCCGGTGTCATCGACAACCCGACCGTCTTCCTGGCCGGGGCCAAGCTCCACGGCGCCGACCGCAAGCTGAAGGCCGGCGAATACCGGATACCCGCCCACGCGACCATGCGCGGCATCGTCGATCTGCTGCAATCGGGCAAGACCGTCATCCGCCGTTTCACCATCGCCGAGGGTCTCAGCGTCCGGCAGGTCGTGACCCTGCTGCAAACGGAGCCGGCGCTGACGGGCGACCCCGGCCCCATGCCGCCTGAAGGCACGCTGCTGCCCGAGACCTATCATTTCAGCCTGGGGGACAGCCGCAAGGCGGTCCTCGGGCGGATGCAGGCGGCCATGAACCGGCAGCTCGCGGCGCTGTGGGAGACGCGCGCGCCGGACCTGCCGTTGCAGACCCCGGAGCAGGCGCTGATCCTCGCCTCGATCGTCGAGAAGGAAACCGGCATCCCCGCCGAGCGCCCGCGCATCGCGGGCGTGTTCATCAACCGGCTGCGCAAGGGCATGCCGCTGCAATCCGACCCGACCATCGTCTACGGGCTGCGGGGCGGCGAGCCGCTGGGCCGGCCGATCCTGCTGTCCGAGCTTCAGGGCGACACCGCCTACAACACCTACAAATTCGTCGGCCTGCCGCCCACGCCCATCGCCAATCCGGGCGTCGATTCCCTCCGGGCCGTGCTCAACCCCATGCCCACGGACGACCTTTATTTCGTCGCCGACGGCACGGGCGGCCATGCCTTCGCGAAATCCTACGAGGAGCATCAGCGCAACGTGCGGTACTGGCGTGCCCTCGAACGCCGCGGCGCCGCTCCCCGATAGAGCAAAAGCCGGCAAGGTTGGTCTCGCTTCGTCCCCCTTTCAGCTGTCATCCCGCTCGCCGGCGGGATGACGGCTGAGCGGAGGGCAGGCGCCGCGTCAACAGCGGTCCTGACAATGATCCAGTCTGATCGGCCCTGGCTCTAACCGCCCGAACGGCCGGTCACGTCGCTGATGTAGTGCGGCCTGATCATGTCGAGCAGCTCGTTGAGCCGCTGCGCGATCTGCTCCAGCAGCTCCAGCGCCGCGGGCGGCGGGTCGCGGTGCGCATAGCGGTCGGGATGGCACAGCATCATCTGCTGCCGGTAGGCGCGCTGGATCGCCTCCCAGCTGTCGGACCGGCTGACGTTGAGCACCACATAGGGATCGGGATGGGTGAAGTGGCGCGATACGTTGCAGATCTCGTAGACCCGCATGATCGTCGTCTTCGCGTGGATCATCCGCTCGCCCTCGACGTCCTCGAAGGGCAGAAAGGCGCGCGGGTCGTTGAGGACGTCCGAAATGCGCTCGCTGTGGCCCGCATGGACGAACCCGAACATGGATTCTCCCGTGGTGAGCTGCATGATCACCAGGATACGCTGCTTCTCGACATGCTTGTGGTTCTGCATGGTCATCTCGCGCCGTGCATGGCGGCGGATCGCGCGGCGGGAGCATGATGGCGGGCCTTCATCGTCTGCTCCGGCTCGCGGGAAGGATCGCGCCGGCTCGGAAACCCGCGCCAGGCGCCGGCCCGGAGCGCATGAATATAAAATTCGAATAAAATACCGTGTATGACGTCCCCGTATTTCTCGCGGCTCGAAAGTGGATAATCCTTTCCCCATACGCGAAAAAACAACATGGACTCATCGATTGACCGATTGATAGGCCACGATTAGTTCAGCGCCAGCCACCGCGCACGTTAAGAAATGTAATGGCGGCGCCGGCTACTTCCGGGGCGCCCGCCGGGCGATCCCGTCGACGGCCCACATGGGCAGGTTCACCAGAAGCCGCGCTGCCAGCACCATCTGCCACGGGAAGGTGATGCGGCCCCGGTTGCGCGCCAGGCCGCGGGCGATGATCCGGGCGGCCCGGTCCGCCTGCATGAAGAACGGCATGGGAAAACTGTTCCGCGCCGTGATGCGGCTGGCGACGAAGCCCGGACAGATCACGCAGACCTCGATGCCGTCGGACTCGAGGAAGCCGCGCAGCGCCTCGCCATAGGCCTTCACCGCCGCCTTGGACGCCGAATAGGCGGGCGTCGAGGCCAGCCCCTGATAGCCCGCGACCGAGCTGACGACGGCGATCTGTCCCCGACGCCGGCGGCGCATATGCTCGATGGCCGGATGGACCGTGTGGAACACGCCGCCCACGTTCACGGCGAAGGTCGCCTCCGCCACGGCGGCCAGCGAGCCCTCGTCATGGCCGATGCCGACGCCGGCATTGGCGACGACCAGGTCGAGCGGCGCCAGCCCGTCGCTCGCGTCGATCCATTCGGCGGCCGCGTCCCCGGCCGTGACGTCGATCACGGCGGCGTGGACCCGGGCGCCCTTGCGGCGGCAGCCCTCCGCGACGGCCGAGAGCCGAAGGCCGTCCCGGCCGCACAGATGCAGCGTCACGTCCGGCGCCGCGTAATACAGCGCGAGCGCCTCTCCGATGCCGCTGGAAGCACCGGTGATCAGGATGGATTTCGGGTTTTTCATCGACGGCCGTCAAGGTTGGACGATATAGTGCGCGCCCACCGAAACGGCCCAGGAGACACCATGGCCATCGCGAGCATGACCGGTTTCGCCCGCATCGATGGCGCGTGGCAAGAGTATCGCTGGGCGTGGGAGGTTAAAAGCGTCAACGGCAAGGGACTTGATATCCGGATACGCCTGCCGCAGGGCCTGGAAAGCCTCGACATTCCCGCCCGCGCGCTGATCGCCGGCCACCTGACGCGCGGCAACGTCAACTGCGTGCTGCAGTTCGACAGGGTCAACGCGAACACCGGCATCGTCGTCAACGACCGGGTGCTCGACAGCCTGGTCGAGGCGGCGAAGGCGGCGGCCGAGCGGCACGGCCTGAAGAAGCCGCGCATCGAGGAACTGCTCGACCTGCGCGGCGTCATCGAGGTCAAGGAGACCGGCCTCACCGAGGAGCAGGCGGCCGAGCGCGACAAGGTCCTGCTGTCGGGCCTGCGTGAGGCGGTCGACGGCGTGGTCACCATGCGCCGCGCCGAGGGCGCCAAAATCGCCGCGGTGCTGCACGACGAGATCCGCACCATCGCCGATCTGGTGCATCAGGCCCGCGCCATCCCGTCGCAGCAGCCCGGCGCGGTGCGCGACAGGCTGCACAGGCAGCTCTCCGACCTGCTCGGCGGCTCGGCCGTCACCATCGATCCCGACCGTCTGGCGCAGGAGGCCGCCTATCTGGCCGTGAAGGCGGATGTCCGCGAGGAGCTGGACCGGCTGGGCGCGCATGTCACGGCGGCCACCGAACTGCTCGACCGGGGCGGGCCGGCGGGCCGCAAGCTCGACTTCCTCGCCCAGGAATTCGGGCGCGAGGCCAACACGGTATGCTCGAAATCATCGGATTCGGCGCTGTCGCGCATCGGACTCGACCTGAAAGCGGTGATCGACCAGCTCCGCGAGCAGGTCGCGAACATCGAATGAACACCTCCATCCTCCGACGCGGCCTGATGCTGGTGCTGTCCTCTCCCTCGGGCGCGGGCAAGACGACCATCTCCCGGCTGCTGCTGGCCGAGGACCCGCACATCACCATGTCCGTCTCGGTCACCACCCGGGCGCCGCGCCCCGGCGAGGTCGACGGCAAGGACTATTATTTCGTCGACCACGCCCGGTTCGAGCAGATGGTCGAGCAGGGCGAGTTGCTGGAGCACGCCAAGGTCTTCGGCAACATGTACGGCACGCCCAGGGGGCCGGTGTTCGCGGCGCTGGAAGCGGGCCGCGACGTGCTGTTCGACATCGACTGGCAGGGCACCCAGCAGCTCGAGGGCAAGGCGCGGACCGACCTGGTGCGCGTCTTCATCCTGCCGCCGTCGACGCAGGAGCTGGAGCGGCGGCTGCGCAGCCGCGCGCAGGATTCCGACGAGGTGGTCGCCGGACGTATGTCCAAGGCGGCCGAGGAAATGAGCCACTGGTCGGAATACGACTATGTGGTCATCAATCTGGACGTGCAGGAAAGTCTCGCGAAGGTCCGCGCCATCCTGGCCGCCGAACGGCTGCGCCGCGAGCGCCAGGTGGGCATGGCCGAGTTCGTCAACCGCCTGCGCGGGGTCGATTGAGGGTCACTTCCCCGATCATCATCTCGCCGGAGAGCAGGATGACGGCTGAGGTGAAAGCATGTGCTGTGTCAACAGCGGCCCTGACAACGAGCCAACCAAACGGCTTTTGCTCTAACCGCGCAGCGCGGCGAGGGCGCGCGCCAGGGCGCAGAACTGGGGCACCGACAGCACTTCCGCGCGCAGGGTCGGCTCGATGCCGGCATCGGCGAGCAGCCGTTCCGTATCGACGCCCAGGCCCTTCAGGCTGGAGCGCAGCATCTTGCGGCGCTGGTTGAAGGCGGCATCGGTCACCGCCTTCAGGTCGCCCAGCCCGGCCGGCGCGACCGGCTCGGGCAGCACGGCGAAATGCACCACCGACGAGGTGATCCTGGGCGGCGGCACGAAGGCCGACGGCGGGATGTCGAACAGCCGGCGGGGCAGGGTGCGCCACTGGCTCAGCACGGAAAGCCGGCCGTAGTCCTTGCTGCCGGGCGCCGCCGCGATGCGGTCCGCCACCTCGCGCTGGAACATCAGGGTCAGGCTGGTGAAGAAGGGCGGCCAGCGTTCCGCCGACAGCCATTTCGCCAGCAGGACGGTGGAGACGTTGTAGGGCAGGTTGGCGACCACCTGGACGGGCGCGCCGCCGGTCAGCTCGGCCTCGTCCACCTTGAGGGCGTCGGCGGGCACCACCTCCAGCCGGCCCGGACAGGCGGCCTGCACCTCGGCCAGCGCCGCGATGCAGCGGTCGTCCTTCTCGACGGCGACCACCCGGGCGCCCGCGTCGAGGAGCGCGCGGGTCAGGCCGCCGGGGCCGGGACCGACCTCGTAGACCAGCGAGCCGGGGCCGACGCCCGCGCCGCGCGCGATCCGCGCCGTCAGATTGAGATCGAGCAGGAAGTTCTGGCCCAGCGACTTCTTCGCCATCAGGCCGTGGCGGGCGATCACGTCGCGCAGCGGCGGCAGGCTCACGGCACGGCGCCTTGCATAGGCGCGGCCTGGCGGCGGGCGGCGGCGATGCGGCGGCCCATCCTGAGGGCCGCGATCAGGCTGCGCGGATCGGCGCAGCCGGTGCCGGCGATGTCGAGGGCGGTGCCGTGATCGGGCGAGGTGCGCACGAAGGGCAGCCCGATGGTGACGTTCACCCCCTCGTGGAAATTGATCGTCTTGAGTGGGATCAGCGCCTGGTCGTGATACATGCACAGCGCCGCGTCATAGAGGCCGCGCGCCTCCCGGTGGAACATCGTGTCGGCGGGACGCGGCCCGGACACGTCGATTCCCTCGGCCCGCAGCGTCCGGATGGCGGGCTCGATGATCTCCGCTTCCTCGCGGCCGATGGTGCCGGATTCGCCGGCATGGGGATTGAGCCCCGCGACGGCGAGACGCGGCGCGGCGAGGCCGAAATCGCGCCGCAGCGCCTCGGCGACGATCCGGCCGGTGCGCACGATCAGGTCGGCGCTCAGGGCGCGGGGCACCTCGGCGACGGGTTTGTGCACGGTGACCGGAACGACCCGCAGGCCGGGCACGGCCAGCATCATCACCGCCTGGGCGGACGGCCCCGCGAGGTGCTCCAGGAACTCGGTATGCCCCGGATGCCCGAAGCCGGCGGCATAGAGCGTCGCCTTCTGGATGGGATTGGTGACGATGGCGGCCGCCTCGCCCTGCCGGAACAGCGCCACGGCGCGCTCGATGGCCTCCAGCACCGCCCGGACATTGGCCGCCTCGGGCTTTCCCGGACGGGCCTCGACGGCCGCGGCGAGCGGCAGCACGGGCAGGGCGTGCCCGAACACATCGGCGGCCTCGGCAGGCGCCCCGATCTCCTGCACCGGCACATCGAGCCCAAGGGCGTGGGCGCGCGCGCGCATCAGCGCGGGGCAGGCGAGCAGGAAGAACGGCGGGATGCGACCGGCGTCGCCGCGCCGCCAGGCGGAGAGAGCGATGTCGGGACCGATTCCGGACGGCTCGCCCATGGTGAGGGCGAGGGCGGGCAGCCTATTTGTAGTCGATGATCGCGTCACGGCGCAGGTCGCGAAGATAGCGCCGCGCCATCATCGCAAGGCGCTGGTTGCTGAGGAAATCCTCGATCTCGGCCGGCGTCGGCATCGTCACCTCGGGCACCGTCTTGTCGCAGACCACCAGCACACGCAGGTCGTTCTCGGTCTGGACCGGCTCGCTGGCGCGTCCCACCTCGAGCGGGGCGACGACGCGCTTCACCGGTGGCGGCAGGTCGCCGATGCGGACCTTACCGAGACTGCCCGTGTCCGTGGCGCCGACGGCGCTGGCGAGCTGGCCGATATTGGCGCACTCCCTGAGCGTCGCCGCCTGCGCGGCGATGCGCTGACGCTGGGCCGCGACATCGGGCGCGGTCCGGATGATGATCTGCTGCAGGTCGACCTGGGTGTCGTCGGGATCGGCGCTCAGCACCTCGCGCTGGCCGGCCAGCGTCACGATGTAGTAGCCGGCCGCGACGCGGATCGGATCGGACACCTGGCCCTGCTGGAGCTTCAGGACGGCCGACTTGATGTCGGAATTGATATGGTCGCCGATGACCCAGCCGCTGTCGCCGCCCACGGCGCCGCTGGCCACGTCCGAGAACTGGCGGGCGACCGCCGCGAACTCGGCGCCGTCGCGGATCTGGCGCACCAGGCGTTCGGCGGTCTGGCGGGTTTCGGCGTCCTTCTCGGGAGAATCGACGGCCAGGAAAATCTCGCCGATGCGGTATTCCGGCTGGCCCTTGTTGCTCTGCATGTTGTCCAGATAGGCCTGGACCTCGCTGTTGCCGATGGCCAGGAACGGCCGCAGGCGTGCATTGATGACCTCTTCCCAGGCGAGGCTGGCGCGGACCTGACGCATAATCACGTCCTTGCTCGCGCCCATGCGCTGCAGTTCCTGGGTGAACTGGGCCGGCGAGATGTTGTTGCGCGCCGCCATCTCGTTGAAGCGCTGCTCGACATCCGCGTCGGTGATGTTGATCTTCTGCTCCTTGGCCTCCTGGATTTGCAGCTTCTCGTCGACCAGGAGCTGGACCACCGTCTTGCGGAGCTGGTCGTATTCCTCCTGATTACGCAGCGCGCCGGTCGTCGAGGTGATGAGCTGCATCCGCTCCGTCACGTCGTACTCGGAAATGATCTCGTCGTTGACGACGGCGACGATCCGCTGGACGTCGGCCGCGGACTGGGCATGCACGGGTCCCGCGGCACTGGCGAGCAGCAGCAGAATTCCAGCTAACGTATTGATACGCGAGGTCATTCTAG
>CAZVVC010000027.1:15019-19601 GCA_964630425.1 uncultured Bifidobacterium sp.
CCGTTTTCCTGTAGTACTTCGATTTATTCCCGAATGTGGGACTGAAGGGGAGGTCCTGCAACTCGGCGTCCTTCGCGGCAGGCTCGCTGACCACCTTGAACACCAGTTGGAAACCCACCGAGGTAGAAGGCCGTACGTCCCGGTCGTCCGTGAAGTCCCGGCGTGCCCTGAGCCGGAACCGGAAACATTCATCTTCGTACGTGAAGCCGCCACCCGCCGTCAAGGCACCACCGTCGCGCTCGAAATCGTAGGCGAAGTCGGCGTTCATGGACCAGTACCTGGACAGCTTGACGCTGGCCGCGGTCCGCAGTTCCTTGCGATCGGGAAGGGTGGGGTCGAAGCCGTTGCGCTTGATGTCGGTATACCCCAGCGCGAAGCGGTAGTCGTCGGGGCCGAACACCACCAGGCCTTCGTTCCGCACCAGGTTGAACCCGTCGTCGTCGAAGCGCAGGCGATGGTAGTAGTCGAACCAGCCGGGCAGGCCCAGCATGGCGGTCATCACGATGTCCGAGGTCCGCTCGCGCAGGCCGGAATCGGCGGGCAGGCTGAAGTCACGGTTGAAGCGATAGCTCTCGCCCACGGTCACCGATGCCTTCACGCCGTTGCTGCCGTAATAGCGGTAGCGCAGGCCATAGGCGATGCGGGTGCCGCCTTCCCAGCGGTCGGAGCCGGGGAAGCGGTCGATGGCGAACAGGTTCGAGGTGTCCAGGTCGAACGCCTGGCTGTCCTCGTTGGGAATCTCGTCGTTGTTGGCGTGGTTCGGGCTCGACACGATCGTGATCATAGGCTCGATGATCTGATGCGAGCTTTCGCCGTAGCGGATGAACGGGAAACGCCACTCCAGCGCCGCATAGGGCACGTAGCGGCCCTCGAAATCGCTGCCGGTCAGCACGTCCGGCTTGGCCACCAGGTCGTCGGCCGAGGGGTCCTCCCAGCCGTGCAGATAATAGGAGTCGACGCGCATGCCCACGGTCAGCTTGTAGACGTCGCCCAGCGGCGAGGTGAACGGCACCTCGTAGCGGCCGTCCAGGGAAAGCCGGCCGGTGTCGGCGCTGTCGGTGCGGGTCAGCATGGACATGCTGGCGTCGGCGCTGAAACGTCCGCCCAGCCAGCCCGGCTTGCCGACGAAGCTGTACTGGATGAGGGGCAGGGCGACCGGCGTCGTACCGCCCATGTCCTCCTCGCGCAGGCCCTGGAACGCATAGGCGCCGATATGCAGGTAGCTGCGCTCCCAGAAACGTTCCAGATAGAGATGATTGATCAGGCTGTCGGCGCGCGAGATGTCGTAGCGGCGCAGATAGGTGTCGTCGGACGCCAGCGCCAGGTCGAAGCCCCAGCGCCAGTCCTGGTTGATCTGGAACTGGCCGGTACCGAAGATGTGGCCGCGGAACTCGTCGCCGGGGATCTGGTTGTTGTCGTCGTCGCGCTTGCTGACATAGGTGCCGCTGCCGTCCAGGCTGAACTGGCCGGTCCTGGTCCGCTGCCTGTATTCCAGCTTCAGCATGGGGCGCTCGCCGGTGTTGAACACGGGCGTGATGGTCATGTCCTTGTTGGGCGCGATGTTCCAGAAATAGGGCGTCTCGACGCTGAATCCCACCACCGAGGAGGTGCCGAAATTGGGCGTCATGAAGCCGCTGGCGCGCTTGACGCTGGCGTCGGGGTGCTTCAGCCACGGCGTATAGAGGATGGGCATCCCCATCAACTCCAGCACGGCGCTGTGATAGGTCAGCGTCTTCTTGCTCTCGTCATGCACCACCTTGGTGGCGCGGATCTGCCACAGCGGCGGCTTCTGGGGCGCGTCCTCGCATATCTCGCAGGCGGAATAGACCGCATGGTCGAGGGTGTTGGTGTCGCCGCCGCTGCGGCGGCCGCTATTGGCCGCCAGCCGCTCGCCGTCCTTGAACAGCACGTAGATCGCCTGGACGACGCCTTCCTTGAGGTCGCCGGTCAGCTCCAGGCTCTTGCCCGTGGCCACGTTGCCGTTCCTGTCGACCATGCGTATGTGGCCGTGCGCCACCGCCTTGTCCGTCGTCCGGTCATAGACGATCTCGTCGGCGTGAAGGGTGGTGTCCTCGTAGATGATCTCGACATTGCCCCGGCCGGTGATCAGGTCGCCCTTCTGGTCGACGATTATCTCCTCGGCCGCCCATATGGCCTTCTTCGGCTGCTCCGGCTGGCCGGGCGCCTCCTGCGCCTGGGCGGGCAGTGCATGGTATGCGCCGGCGGCAAGGCCCACCAGCGCCACCCTCCGCAATGTATCGAACCAGGCCATCGACGGAATCCAACGGGCAGGCAGGTCAGTTCATCCTTCTGGCACAGGGTCTACACGTTCGGCAGGCCTGACGCTACTGCCTTGAAACCACAGAGGCCGCCCACTGGTGTTCCCTTTCAATTTCGATGCCGATGGCTAAGATGCAGCACACAGGCCGTCCACGGACACAGCCCCTTCTGACTCACAAATAAGGCTTCGCGATGCGTATTTCCTTCACCGATGATCGAGATCAGACTTCCGGCGCGCTGGCGGTCTTCGCCCTGAAGGGCAAGACCCTGTCGCCGAGCGCCGAGACGTTCGATCAGCGCACGGGCGGCGCCGTCAGGCGCGCCATGGAGGGCGCCCGCAACAAGGGCGACAAGGGCAAGTCGACCGAGCTGCTCGCGCCGGCCAACACCGATGCCCATCGCCTCCTGATCGCCGGGCTGGGCGAGGCCTCGGCGGTGAACGCCCAGGCGGCCCAGAACGCCGGCGGATCGGTGCTGGGCCAGTACAAGACCTCGGGCGAGGAACAGGTGACCATCTTCGCCGACGCCATCGACGGGATCACCCTGCCACCGGCGGCCTTCGCGGCCCATCTGGCCTATGGCGCGCTGCTCAAGTCCTATGCGTTCGAGAAATACTTCACCAAGAAGAACGAGAATCACTCGCGCGTCTCGGTGAAGCGGCTGGTGATCGTCACCGACGACCCCAAGGGCGCCAAGAAGGCGTTCGAGCCGCTGGAGAAGATCGCCGAGGGCATCTTCACCACCCGCGACCTGGTCAGCGAGCCGGCCAACGTGCTCTATCCCGAGACGCTGGCGGATGCCTGCCGGGCGCTCGGCAAGCTGGGCGTCGAGGTCGACGTGCTGGACGAGGAGCGCATGAGCGAGCTGGGCATGGGCGCGCTGCTGGGCGTCGGCCAGGGCAGCGCGCGTGAAAGCCGGCTGGTGGTGATGGAATGGAAGGGCGCGAAGGACTCGAAGAAGGGTCCGGTCATGTTCGTCGGCAAGGGCGTGACCTTCGACACCGGCGGCATCTCGATCAAGCCGGCCGCCGGCATGGAGATGATGAAGTGGGACATGGGCGGCGCCGGCGCGGTCATCGGCCTGATGAAGGCGCTGGCGGGCCGCAAGGCCAGGGTCCATGCCGTCGGCGTCGTCGGCCTGGTCGAGAACATGCCGTCGAGCACCGCGCAGCGTCCGGGCGACGTGGTCACCTCCATGTCGGGCCAGACCATCGAGGTCATCAACACCGATGCCGAAGGGCGGCTGGTGCTGGCGGACGCGCTGCACTACGGCCAGGAACGGTTCAAGCCGCAGTTCATCGTCGACCTGGCGACGCTGACCGGCGCGATCATCACCGCGCTGGGCAACGAATATGCCGGCCTGTTCTCGAACGACGACGATCTCAGCCGGCAGCTTTCGCAGGCCGGCGAGGCGGAAGGCGAGAAGGTCTGGCGCTTCCCGCTGAGCGAGGCCTACGACAAGCAGATCAACTCGCAGATCGCCGACATGAAGAACGTGGGCACCGGCGGCAAGGCGGGCAGCATCACCGCCGCCCAGTTCCTGCAACGCTTCATCCGCCGGGGCACGCCCTGGGCGCATCTCGACATCGCGGGCATGGCGTGGGCGGATTCGGAAGGCGCGACCGTGCCGAAAGGCGGTACCGGCTACGGCATCCGCCTGCTGAACCGGCTCGTCGAGGATCATTACGAGGGCAAGTGACCGAGATCAGCTTCTATCACCTGCAACGCCGCAGCCTGGAGGAGACACTCCCCAGGCTGCTCGAGCGGGTGCTGGCCTCGAACCAGCGCGCGGTGGTGCTGGCCGAGTCCGACGAGCGGGTCGAGGCGCTGAACAGCTATCTCTGGACCTATTCGTCCGATTCCTTCCTGCCGCACGGATCGGCGCGCGACGGCTTTTCCGCCGACCAGCCCATCTTCCTGACCAGCAACGAGGAAAACCCCAACGGCGCCACCATCCTCGTGCTGGCCGACGAGATCCTGCCGTCCTATGTGGGGGCGTTCGCCCGCTGCCTCGACCTGTTCAACGGCAACGATCCCGCCGCGGTGCAGAACGCGCGCGACCGGTGGCGGCTGTACAAGTCGCAGGGGCACGCGGTCACCTACTGGCGGCAGGACGACGCCGGCCGCTGGGAGAAGGCGGGCTGACCGCCGCCAAATCTTCCGTTGCCCGCTGCCTGTGATGCGGCTAAGAAGCCGCCGACCCGTCTCCAACAAACGAAGAAGAGCCATGGCAACCGAACGCACCCTGTCGATCATCAAGCCCGACGCCACCCGCCGCAACCTGACCGGCAAGATCAACGCCA
>CAZVVC010000028.1:0-18922 GCA_964630425.1 uncultured Bifidobacterium sp.
CTGAACACCTTCCAGCTCGTCGAGGGCACGGTGATGGACACGGGCCAGGTCAAGGGGCGCGTCTATCTCAATTTCGGGGCCGACTGGAAGACCGACTTCACGGTGATGGTCCCCGCGAAGACGCGCAAGGCGCTGGCGCGGCAGGGGACCGATCCGCTGGCGCTGAAGGGCAAGCGCATCCGCGTGCGCGGCTGGCTGAAGTCGTATAACGGCCCGATGATCGAGCTGACCCATGCGGAACAGCTCGAAGTGCCCGGCCAGGCGGAACCGGAAAAGAAAAGCCTCACGAAGGATTGAGCAGTGGTTGGAAGGGTTGGCCTCGCTTCGCTTTCCTCTTCAGCGGGATGACGATCGAGGTGAGGGTACCGTGTCAACAGCGACCGGCGCGACCTTCCCGGAAACCAAACCCGCTCCTGTCGAGTGATTTGGCGCTATGCGCCAAATCGTATCGAGACACGCACCGACGTCGGTGCGCGTCTCGATACACCCGGCCTGCGGCCGGGCACTCGACGTGAGCGGGAATGGAGTGCGCCATGAAGACTTTTTTCATGAAGCCGCTGCCGGTAACGTGGCGGGCCAAAGAAAAAGGGGAGGGCGAGCACCCTCCCCATGATCCTCGCGGGTCTGTCCGATCAGGTCGACGGGATCAGGCCGACGCGGTGCGGGTCGCCGCCGACGAGGCGCATCAGCGCCTTGCGCAGCTTGCCCAGCGCCTGGTGCTCGATCTGCCTGACGCGCTCCTTGCTGATGCCGAGCTGGTCGCCCAGCACGGCGAGCGTGACGGACTCGTCGCCCAGCCGGCGCTCCTGAATGATCAGCTTCTCGCGCTCGGTCAGCGTCTCCATGGCCTCCTTCAGCCAGCCGAGACGGATCTCGGTGTCGTGGGCGTGCATCACCGCGTCTTCCGGCACGAGGCGGTCGTCGGCGAGATAGTCCTGCCACTCGCTGTCGCCTTCCTCGCCGATGGGCGCGTTGACCGACTGGTCGCCGCCCGACAGGCGAGCCTCCATGTAGTCGACCTCCTGCTGCTTCACGCCCAGCTGGGTGGCGATCCGCTGCCGGGTCTCGGACGAGATCGGGGCCGCGCTGTCGTTGCCGGTGTCCTGCCCGATCAGGCTGCGCAGCCGGCGCAGGTTGAAGAACAGCTTCTTCTGCGCCGCCGTGGTGCCGGTGCGGACGATGGACCAGTTGCGCAGGACATAGTCCTGGATGGCCGAACGGATCCACCAGCTCGCATAGGTCGAGAAGCGGATGTCGCGTTCCGGCTCGAACCGGTCCGCCGCCTGGATCAGTCCCAGGCAGCCTTCCTGCACGAGATCGTTGGCCGGCAGGCCGTAGTGGCGATATTTGCTCGCCATGCTGATCACCAGCCTTAGATAAGCAGACATGAGCTGCTGCAGGGCTTCGTGATCGTGGTTGTCGCGCCAGCGGCGGGCCAGCTCGAACTCCTCCTCCTTGCCGAGGAGGCGGGCGTCGGTGGCGGCCTTGACGAGGCGCTGGTCTATTCTCTGTGGGCTCAGATCCATGACGGACCTCCTGCTGTCGCTCCCTCCTGCGCTGGTTCGGTCGTGCCGTAACCATTCTTACGGTGTGGCGAGCAGTTTGGATCAATTCTAATATGATATGGGGATCATGGCACTCAATTTAAGGTGATCCCCGACGAAAAAGGCCCGCCGGAGGGCGGGCCTTTCTGCAAACGCGCTGTGCGAGCCTGCGTTACGCCGCCTTGAGCGTCTTCTCCAGCTTCTCGATGGCCGAACGCTCGTCGATCTTCTCCACCGCCGCGACCTCGCGTGCCAGGCGTCCGAGAGCGGACTCATAGATCTGCCGCTCGCTGTAGGACTGCTCGGGCTGGTCCTCGGCCCGGTGGAGGTCCCGGACCACCTCGGCGATCGAGATCGGATCGCCCGAATTGATCTTCGCCTCGTATTCCTGGGCCCGGCGGCTCCACATGGTGCGCTTGACGCGCGCGCGGCCGCGCAGCGTGGTCAGCGCCGTCTTCATGATGTCGGGCGAGGCGAGGCTGCGCATCTGGAGCTGGTCCACCTTCGCGACCGGAACGCGCAGGGTCATCTTCTCCTTGTCGAACTCGATGACATAGAGTTCGAGGTCCATCCCCGCGATCGTCTCCCTGTCGATGGAGGTGATCCGGCCGACGCCATGCGCCGGATAAACGATGTGCTCGCCCTTGCGGAACTTCTTCTTCGACGCATCGGGCTTCTTGGTGGTCGCAGTGTTCATGGTAAGCATCTCGCCATCTTCTCTCCAAAGCCCCGGTTGGTGGCCGTGCCGGTCCATGCCGGCAGTCGACAGTCATATCACCCGCTCACTGCGGTATTCGCCGCACTGATCGGATGGAGCTGTGTCATCGTCTCTTTGGACGATCGGTTCTCACCGAAACGGGAGACAAACGCCGCAACAGGGACACTCGACCATCGGCCGATATGTCGCGACGCAAGAACTATGGATATCACAAATCCGTAAAAAAAGCACCCCCGATTTTACGTTCGGGGGTGCTCATATCACATGGCAGGTCCGGCGATAGCGCCGGGTCGGCGTCACGCGCCGGGATTGGACGAAAAATATTTCTCGTACTTGCCGGGCTCGCTCTTGGCCTCGTCGGCGCCGTCGAGCGCGTCCTTCTTCTCGGTGGGGTTCGGCCCTTCCATAGAGTATTTGGCGTTCAGTTCGATCCACTGATCGATCCCGTCCTCGGTGTCGGGCATGATCGCCTCGGCCGGGCATTCGGGTTCGCAAACGCCGCAATCGATGCACTCGTCCGGATTGATGACGAGCATGTTCTCCCCTTCGTAGAAGCAGTCCACCGGGCACACTTCCACGCAGTCTGTATACTTGCACTTGATGCAAGCCTCGGTCACGACGTAGGCCATCGCGGTCTCCTTGAGCCTTTTATTCTCTCACACTCAAGCGGCTGAGCACCCGCTTGCGCGCATCCCCTCGTTCACGGTCGGAAACGTAGAGCAACCCCGCGATTCGGCGCAATAGATTTGCTTCGTAGGCGTGGAGTTCGCCGTCCGCATACACCACTTCCCAAAGCAATTCAACGAGTTCGACCCGCTGTTCATCGGAAAATTCATCCTTGATGGTCAAGGTGAAGCGGTTGAGGTCGCTGGCGCCGTCGCGCTTTCCTTCGGCGAGGGCGAGAAGGGTCGCCGCCGCGTCGTCGGACAGGTCGAAATGCCGCTTCAGGATGGCGCCGACGATGCCGCGCTCGGTATCGTCGAATTCGCCGTCGATGGCGGCGGCCTCGATCATCAGCACCGCCGCCGCCAGACGCAGGTCGGCGGATGGCTCGTCGCGCGGGCCGGCGGGTCCGAGCAGGGCCTTCAGGACATTGAGCATGGCGTGGGCGGTATCATGGCCGGTCGGCCCCTTGCAAGCCGGTCTATTCGGCGGCCGCGACGGCGGCGGGCGCCATGCCCGCGACCTGGTCGGCCAGGTCGTGGTAGAGCGTCCGTGCCTCCGGCGCGGGGCCGCGCCGCTCGCCCAGGGCCGCGACCTCGATCACCCGGATCGTGTCGCCCACCGGGAAGGTCAGCACGTCGCCCACCTTCAGGACGGCGCTGGCCTTTGATATCCTCTGTCGGTTGACCCGGACTTCACCGGCCTGAACGTGCTTGGCCGCCAGCGAGCGGCTCTTGAAGAATCTGGCGTACCAGAGCCATTTGTCGACACGTAGGGCGGCTTCGTGCATGGGGTCTCCGTGTTAGCCTCTGCCGAGGGCGGTTTTCAAAGTCCTCAATTCCGCGAAGGGCGAATGCTCCGAGCGCTTCCGCTCCTGCCGCAGCGTCTTCGCCGACGTCTTCCTGTGGTCCTTGCGCTGGCGCACGAACACGGTCGCGCCGTCGCCGTCCTGCTGCGGCCCGTATCCCAGATAGGCCAGAATGGCGGCGAACGCCGCGTCCCTGCAGCCCACGTAAGATGTCATGTCGGGATCGGCTTTCAAGGCGCCGGCTTCGTGGCGGGTCCGCGCCGTCTCGGCGACCTTCTCCAGCATGTCGAGCCGCACCGCGCGGCCGCCGATCACGCGGTAGCCGGCCGCCTCGTAGAAGCCGTCCGGCGCCGGCGCGGCGGGCACCGCCGTCGTTCCCGGCGCGGGGACCGGCGGCAGGTCGCGCAGGCCCTGGAACAGGCGCCAGCACATCAGGCGGTGCCGCGTCACCGCCGGCTTGAGGATGGCCGGAATGTAGATGCTGGCCTCGCCGAACTTCACGCCCAGCGAGCGCAGCTGCCAGCGTTCCTGCTGCGCCAGCTTGCGCAGGTCCTCGGCGGCCGCGTCGCGCGGCATGGTGCCCAGCGCCTCGATCAGCCGGAAGGCGATGCCGCGGGCCAGGCCGGTCAGCCGCGCGCCGGGGTCGCGGTCCGAGGCGGCCAATGCGTCCTTCAGCCGGAACAGCGGCCCCAGCGCCTTGCGCAGATGCGCCTCGGCGAAGGCGGTCAGCCGCGCGGCGACGGCAAGCCGCTCGGCCTGCTCGACGAACTCGCTGGCCATCACCTCGATGCGCGGGCCTAGCGGATCGGCGCCCTTGAGCAGGCGCGCGACGGGCGCGCCCGCGAACAGGATCTCGCCGCTTGCCGTGTCCAGGGTGAAATCGCGGTCCGGCGCCTCGCGGATGCGGTGCACCCGGTGCGCCACCTCGCGGCGCAGGGCGCGGCCGGCCGCGTTCAGCAGCACGTTGCCCTCCGCGCCGCGGGCGGTCTCGTCCACGTCGAAGATCAGGCCGTTGAGCCGGCCGACGTAGTGGCCTTCCACCACCACGTCGCTTTGCGCGTCGACGGCGGCGAAGAGCTGCTGGTCGGACTGCAGCCGCTTCATCAGCACCGCCGAGCGCCGGTCGACGAAGCGCATGGTCAGCTGCTCGTGCAGCGCGTCGGACAGCTTGTCCTCGATCCGCCGCGTCGCCTCGCGCCAATGGGCCGGGTCGGTCATCCAGTCCGGCCGGTTGGCGATGTAGGTCCAGGTGCGGGTATGGGCGATGCGCGTGGCCAGCGTGTCGATGTCGCCGTCCGTGCGGTCCAGCCGGCGCACCTGGGCCGCGATCCAGTCCTCGGGCAGCCGGCCGCCTTCCGCCGTCAGGTGGACATAGAGGCGCTTGACGAGCTGGGCGTGCTCGTCGGCCATGGTCTTGCGGAAGCCCGGCACCTGGCAGACTTCCCACAGCCGGGCGATGGCGGCGCGGTGGCTGGCGGCGTCGCGGATCTCGTCGTCCCGCGCCAGCGTCTTCAGCACGGTCAGGTCCTCGGCCTCGCGGGCCTTCAGCAGGCCGCCCAGGTCCGGCGTGCGCTCCAGGCTGGCGATCAGCCGGGGCAGCGAGGCGTAGTCCAGCGCCGAATTGCGCCATTGCAGCTTCTCGACCGGCGTGAACCGGTGCTGCTCGACGGCTTCGATGATCTCGGGCGCCATGTCGGGCTCGTCCATGCCGTCGCTGAGGACGCCGAAGGTGCCGTCGTTCATGTGGCGGCCGGCGCGGCCGGCGATCTGGGCGATCTCCTGGCTGGTCAGGCTCCGGTGACGCATGCCGTCGAACTTGGTCAGCGAGGCGAACGCCACGTGGTTGATGGACATGTTGAGGCCCATGCCGATGGCGTCGGTGGCGACGATGTAGTCGACCTCGCCGTTCTGGTACATCTCGACCTGGGCGTTGCGCGTGCGCGGCGACAGCGCGCCCATGACGATGGCCGCGCCGCCCTTCCGGCGCCGGATCAGCTCGGCCAGCTCGTAGACGTCGCGGGCGGTGAAGGCGACGATGGCGCTGCGCCGGGGCAGGCGGGTCAGCTTCTTGGCGCCGGCATAGCTCAGATGCGAGAAGCGGGTGCGGTTGATGATCTCGGCCTCGGGCATCAGCCGGCGGATGATCCTGGCCATGCTGTCGGCGCCCATGAACATGGTCTCCTCGCGGCCGCGCGCATGCAGCAGCCGGTCGGTGAAGGTGTGGCCGCGCTCCTCGTCGGCGCAGAGCTGGATCTCGTCGACGGCCAGGAACGCCACGTCCTTGTCCAGCGGCATGCTCTCGACCGTGCACACCCAATAGGACGGATGGCGCGGCACGATCTTCTCCTCGCCGGTGACAAGGGCGACGGCGTGCGGGCCGCGCATGGCGCAGATCTTGTCGTAGACCTCGCGCGCCAGCAGGCGCAGCGGCAGGCCAATCATGCCGGAGCTGTGCCCCAGCATGCGTTCGATCGCAAAGTGAGTCTTGCCGGTGTTGGTGGGACCGAGGACGGCGACCAGGCGCCTTGTGCCCTGATCGTTCTTCATCCCGCCGACTGGCCCTTCTTCCGGCCCCGCGGGCATATATGGGGGAGCCGAGTCATCTGGACTCTATATTTGCCGATGCAGGGCCGCAGGCAACAGAAATTATTGTGACGGCGAGGGTGCTTGACGCCGATACTACATTTGTATAATTTAACATTCGTAATACGGAGGCGGCCATGGCCAACGAGATCAAGATTCGCAAGGTGGGCAATTCGCTGGGCGTGACCCTGACCGACAGCTTCAGGAACATGGGGCTGTCGGAAGGCGACACGCTGTTCATCTATGAAACGCCCGAGGGCGTGATGCTGACGCCGTTCGATCCGGATTTCGCCGAAGCCATGGAAGACGCACGTGAATTCATGAAGGATTACCCGAACGCCATGCGTGAGCTCGCCAAATGACCGCGTCCTTCCGCTGGCTGAGCCGGCGGATGGTCGAAGCGTTTCACGCGGAATCCCTGTCCCGTTTCGGCGGCGCCCCCGGCATCAGGGACGAAGGCCTTCTGGAGAGTGCCCTGGCGCGTCCCCTGAACGCGGCGGCGTACAATCCGGACTCGACCGTCTTCGACCTCGCGGCGCTCTATTGCGTCGGCATCGTCAAGAACCATCCGTTCATCGACGGCAACAAGCGGACCGGCCTGCTCGCGGGCCGCGTTTTCCTTGCGCTTAACGGCTACAGGTTCGCGCCGGATGAAGTCCAGACGGTGCTGATGATCCGCGCCGCCGCCGCGAGCGAGGTGGACGAGGCCGGGCTGGCGGCGTGGTTCGCGGACAATTCCAGCCCGAAATAGCTCAGCGGCTTTCCGCCGATCCCATCCGCGCCGCGGCCCTGGCGTCGATGGCGCGCATCTGATCCATATAGGGCGCGGCCTTCGCCCTCAGGCTGGCGACGAGCGCCTCGCCGGCGGTGGCCGGGCTGCCGGGATAGGGCGGGGCCGGTTCGTATTCGATCTGGAGCTGAATTTCGCGGGCCAGTTCCTCGCCGGCCAGCGCCGCGACGACGGCGAGGCCGAAGTCTATGCCGGCGGTCACGCCGCCGCCGGTGACGCGGTCCCGGTCCATGACGACGCGGGCGTCCACCGGCTCCGCCCCGAAGGCACTTAGCCGGTCGAGCGACATCCAGTGACTGGTCGCCCGGTAGCCGCGCAGCAGGCCGGCGGCGGCCAGCACCAGGCTGCCGGTGCATACCGACATCACGTAGCGGCACGAGCCTGCCTGGCGCCGCAGGAAATCGAGCAGCGCCTCGTCCTGCATGGCTTGGAGATGGCCTGGGCCGCCGGGCACGCATACGAGGTCGAGCGGCGGGCAGTCGGCGAAGGTCATGGTCGGCAGGATGCCGAGATTGCCGCCGTAACTTGTGACCGGCGACAGGTCGTGGCTCAGCAGGTGACACCTGGCATCGGGCAGGCGCGTGAGCACTTCCCACGGGCCGGTCAGGTCGAGCTGGGTGAGGGACGGGAACAGCACGAAGCCGATATGCATCGGGGCGACAGTCTCGGGCATTCACAACCTCCATGAAGGGTCGGGGATGCCCAGGCGAGCGGCTTCGCAAAGGTCGGCGCTTCCCGGTGGTGCTCCACCTCGTTCGCCAGTCACGCCGACGCGGCAAGACTACCACCGATCGGGGGATTCAAGAAGCAGCACGTGCGTTGACACTTCGGCAACCGCTCGGCCATGCTCGCCGCAGACCGGGGAGTAACATGACATGACCGTTTCGCTGGCCACGCCGCTTGAATTGCCGTGCGGCATCACGCTCGCCAACCGCCTGTGCAAGGCGGCGATGACCGAGGGGCTGGCGGACCCGCAGCTTCGCGCCACCGAGCGTCACGCCGCCGTCTACCGGCGCTGGGCGGAAGGCGGCATCGGCCTGTCGCTCACCGGCAACGTACAGATCGATCGCGATCATCTGGAGCGCCCCGGCAACGTGGCCATCGACGGCAATGGCGGCCTCGACGCGCTGAAGGCCTATGCGAAGGCCGGCACCGCCGGCGGCGTCGCGCTGTGGATGCAGATCAACCATCCCGGCCGGCAGGAGCCGGCCTCGATCAGCGCCCGGCCGCGCGCGCCGTCCGACGTGCGGCTCGGCTCCAACGAGGCGGTGTTCGGCACGCCCATCCCGCTCGGCCACGACGAGATCACCGACATCATCCGCCGCTTCGTTCACGTGGCCGAGACGGCGAAGGCGACCGGCTTCGGCGGCGTGCAGGTCCATGCGGCGCATGGCTACCTGCTCAGCAACTTCCTGTCGCCGGTGGTGAACCGCCGCACCGACCGATGGGGAGGACCCATCGAGAACCGCGCCCGGCTGCTGCTGGAGATCGTGCGCGGCACGCGCGAGGCCTGCGGCAAGGATTTCGGCATCTCGGTGAAGCTGAATTCGTCCGACTTCCAGCAGGGCGCGTTCACGCTGGACGAATGCCGCCAGGTGGTCTCATGGCTGGGCGAGGCGGGCATCGACCTGCTGGAGGTCTCGGGCGGCACCTACGAGCAGCCGGCCATGGTCGGCCAGCGCGGCAGTGCCAGGACCTGGCAGGACCCGCTGAAGGAATCGACCCGCGCCCGCGAGGCCTACTTCGTCGAATACGCCAAGGCGATCCGCCCCGCGGCCACCATGCCATTGATGGTCACCGGCGGCTTCCGCAGCCGCGAGGCCATGGAAGCCGCGCTGAACGAGGGCGCGCTCGACGTGGTCGGGATCGCCCGGCCGCTGTGCGGCGACACGGACTGCCCCGGCCGGCTGATCCGCGGCGAGATCGACGAACTGCCGGCCTATGAGAAACAGGTCGTCCTGCGCGAGGAGGACGTGCCCGATCTCGCCCCGTCGCACCGCGCCATGCTGCAGCAGCACGGCCAGCAGGGCTGGTTCTGCGTCAACATCGTCCGCATGGGCGACGGCAAGGAGCCGGCCCTCGACATGGGCTGCCTCGAAGCCGCCCGCGCCTATGACGAGAACGAGGCCGCCACCAACGAGCGCCGCAAGGCGGCCCTTGGCCTGGAAACCGCGCAATAGCGCGATTCACCCATGCAACGGCGCGATTTGACAGACGCCGCTGTTTGGAGATACTCCGCCGCCACTATAATATGGCCACGGCCCTGTCATCGGATTGACGGGTGACGCCCAGGGAGCACGCGATGTCCGAGCAGAAGAAGCCCACCGTCGAGGATTGGAAGGCGCTGGCCCAGAAGGAACTGGGCGAGAAGACCAGGCTGGCCCAGCTCGATTGGGAAACTCCCGAGGGCATCACCGTGAAGCCGCTCTACACCTCGGACGACCTTGAGGCGATGGCGGAGGACGAGAACCTGCCGGGCTTCTTCCCGTTCACCCGCGGCGTGCGCGCCACCATGTATTCCAACCGGCCGTGGACCGTGCGCCAGTACGCCGGCTTCTCCACCGCCGAGGAGTCCAACGCCTTCTACCGCCGCAACCTGGCCGCCGGCCAGATGGGCCTGTCGGTCGCCTTCGACCTGGCGACCCACCGCGGCTATGACAGCGACCATCCGCGCGTCGTGGGCGACGTGGGCAAGGCGGGCGTGGCCATCGACAGCGTCGAGGACATGAAGATCCTGTTCGACCAGATCCCGCTCGACAAGATGTCGGTCTCCATGACCATGAACGGCGCCGTCATCCCGACACTCGCCTTCTACATCGTCGCCGCGGAAGAGCAGGGCGTGACGCCGGACCTGCTGGCCGGGACCATCCAGAACGACATCCTCAAGGAGTTCATGGTCCGCAACACCTACATCTACCCGCCGGCGCCCTCCATGCGGATCATCGCCGACATCATCGAGTACACGGCCAAGAACATGCCGAAATTCAACTCGATCTCGATCTCCGGCTATCACATGCAGGAAGCCGGCGCGACCCAGCTCCAGGAACTGGCGTTCACCCTGGCCGACGGCATGGAATATGTCCGCGCCGCGCTGGCGAAGGGCATGGACGTGGACGCCTTCGCCGGCCGCCTGTCGTTCTTCTTCTGCATCGGCATGAACTTCTTCATGGAAGTGGCCAAGCTGCGCGCCGCGCGCCTGCTGTGGGCGCGTATCATGAAGGACTTCGGCGCCAAGAAGAACTCGTCGCTGATGCTGCGCACCCATTGCCAGACTTCGGGCGTGTCGCTGACCGAGAAGGACGCCTACAACAACATCATCCGCACCACCATCGAGGCGATGGCCGCGGCCTTCGGCGGCACCCAGTCGCTGCACACCAACGCCTTCGACGAGGCCGTGGCGCTGCCCACCGACTTCTCGGCGCGTCTCGCCCGCAACACCCAGCTCATCCTGCAGGAGGAGACCGGCATCACCCATGTGGTCGATCCGCTGGGCGGCAGCTACTATGTCGAGAGCCTGACGAAATCGCTGGCCGACGAAGCCTGGAAGCTGATCCAGGAGGTCGAGGCGCTGGGCGGCATGACCAAGGCCGTCGACAGCGGCATGCCCAAGCTGAAGATCGAGGAAGCCGCCGCCCGCAAGCAGGCGCGCGTCGACAAGGGCGAGGAGGTCGTGGTCGGCGTCAACAAGTACCAGCCGGCCAAGGAACAGCCCTTCGAGGTGCTGGATATCGACAACACCAAGGTGCGCGAGGCCCAGGTGATCCGCCTGAAGAGCGTGCGTTCCACCCGCGACGAGGCCGCCTGCCAGGCGGCGCTGGCGGCGCTGACCGAAGGCGCGGCCGGCGACGGCAACCTGCTGGCGCTGGCGGTCGACGCGGCCCGCGCCCGCGCCACGCTGGGCGAGATCTCCGATGCCATGGAGAAGGTGTTCGGCCGTCACCGCGCCGAGATCAGGTCCATTTCCGGCGTCTACGGCGCCGCCTATGAAGGGGACGAGGGTTTCGTGAACATCCAGAAGGATATCGAGGCCTTCGCCGCCGCCGAAGGCCGCCGCCCGCGCATGCTCGTCGTGAAGATGGGCCAGGATGGCCATGACCGCGGCGCCAAGGTCATCGCCACCGCCTTCGCCGACATCGGCTTCGACGTGGACGTGGGCCCGCTGTTCCAGACCCCGGAGGAAGCGGCCCGCCAGGCCGTCGAGGCCGACGTGCACGTCATCGGCGTCTCGTCGCAGGCCGCCGGCCACAAGACGCTGGTGCCGGCCCTGATCGAGGAGCTGAAGAAGCAGGGCGCCGACGACATCCTCGTCGTCTGCGGCGGCGTCATCCCGCCGCAGGATTACGACGCCCTCTACGCCGCGGGCGTGGCCGCCGTGTACGGCCCCGGCACCAACATCCCCAAGGCCGCCGCCGAGATCCTCGGCCTGCTCGACAAGAAGCGCGCGGCCGCGTAAGCACGGCCGCTGCCGTGCCCGCGATCCACTCGTCAGCATCGCAGGGCTACGCCGCCGCTGCCGGCACCTATGCGGCCGGCCGTCCCGGCTATCCGGCCGAGGCGGTCGCGTGGCTGCGCGACGTCGTCGGCCTGCATGCGGGGCGGACGGCGCTCGATCTGGGCGCCGGCACGGGCAAGTTCCTCCCTTATCTGCGGGAGACCGGCGCGGCGCTTGTGGCGGTCGAGCCCGTCGATGCGATGCGGCAGCGCCTTGCGGACGACAATCCCGACGTCAGGGCGCTGGCCGGCGCCGCCGAACGGATTCCGTTGCCGGATGCCTCGGTCGATGCGGTCGTCTGCGCGCAGGCGTTCCACTGGTTCGCCAACCACAGGGCATTGATGGACATAAGGCGCGTGCTGAAGCCCGGCGGCGTGCTCGGGCTGATCTGGAACGTGCGGGACGAGCGCGTCGGCTGGGTCGCGGCCCTGACCGCCATCACCGACGCCTATGAGGGTGACACACCGCGCTACCGCACCGGCCGCTGGCGCGCGCTGTTTCCCGCGCTGGGCTTTGAATGCCTGGGCGAACGCCATTTCGCCCACGGCCATACCGGCGACCCGGAACAGGTGATCGTGGAACGCGCGCTGTCGACCAGCTTCATCGCGGCGCTTCCCGCCGACGGGCGTGCAGCGGTGGCCGCGAAGATCCGGGCGCTGATTGCGGCGACGCCGGCTCTGGCGGGCAGGGCGGAAGTGACGTTCCCGTACGAAACCGCTGCCTTCGCCTGGCGCCGCACGGACCGGGCTACTCCACGGTAAGCCCGTTCTGCTTTTCCCACATGCTGTACCACAGGCCGAGCTGGGCCTCGCGGAAGTCCGGCACCGAGGCGGTGTCGTCGCCGATCACGAGGGTCTGGGGCGTCGGCGGCTTGTGCTGGCCCCAGAGGGGCAGGCCCACGCCGTTGGGATCGCCGGTGCGGGCGAAGTTCACCCAGTAATCGGCGATCATGGCCGAGATCCGCCGGTCCCGGTCGCTGGGCTTGGCGGTCCAGGTTCCCGGCGCGGAGGCCTCGTCCGGCTGGTAGTCGAGGCCGAACACATACATCTGGTCGCCGCCATGCGGCACGCCGCCCAGCGTGCTGCGGAACGCGTCGGCGAGATAGGCGAGGCGGTAGGTGTAGGCGGGCTGGCCGGTCCGCGCGACCATGCCGGCAAGGCCGTTGGCGCCGGCGGTGAAGATGAAATCAGTGCCGATCTGCGACACCAGTTCCTCGTCGCTCAGCGCCCCTTCCGCCTCATAGGCCGAACGGGCGGCCGCGACGTCCACGCCGAAACGCTCCTTCAGGGTCTCGCCGGTGAAGCCCATCATGCCGAAGATGCTGAATTCGTCGCTGGTGGTGCCGGCGATGTAGGGAATGGGGGCGATCTCGCCCCTGGCGAACATCCGGGGCAGCGTATCGGTCAGCAGTTTGCCGTCGACCATCGGGCCATAGGCGGGCGGTCCCTGCTCGTTGGCGAGAACCTGTTCGGTGCTCATGGCGCGCAGTTTCGTCAATGCGTTCGGGCCGGTGGCGCCGGCGCGGGCGGCGACTTCCAGCCCCGTCCTTTCGGCATCGGCCAGCGCCGTGCTGGAATTGAACAGGCCGCCGCCGGATTGCGAGATGGCCTTGTGGAAGAGACCGCTCGCCGCGGGCGAGGCGACGAGCGCATTGACGCTGGTGCCGCCCGCCGACACGCCGAAGATGGTGACGTTGCCGGGGTCGCCGCCGAAGGACGCGATGTTGTCGCGGACCCATTCCAGCGCCTTGATCTGGTCCATCAGCCAGTAATTGGCGACCGGCTCGGCGGGATGCTCCCTGGCCAGGCCCGGATGGGCGAAGAAGCCGAAGCGGCCGACGCGGTAGTTGAACGAGACCAGCACCACGCCCCGCTTCGACAGCTCGGTGGCGCCCTGGTCGAGCAGCTTGTCGCCGGAGCCCACCACGAAGGCGCCGCCGTAGACCCACACCATCACCGGCCGCTTGCCGGCCACCGTGCCGCCCGGCGACCAGACATTGACGGTCAGGCAGTCCTCGCTGCCCTTGGCCGGGCCTTGGGGCAGGGTGGGCTGGGCGCACATGGGGCCGAAGGCCGAGGCGTCGCGCGTTTCGGTCCAGGGCGTCACCGGCTGGGGCGGGCGCCAGCGCAGGTCGCCGGTGGGCGGCGCGGCGAAGGGAATGCCCCTGAAGGCGGCCATGCCGTCCTGGAGCGCGCCGCGCACCGGGCCGGACGTGGTCTGCACCAGCAGCGCCTCGTTCGCCGACGCGCCGCCGGCGAGCCACAACGTCAATCCCGCGGCCATCAGCAACGGCCGCCCTGTCCCGAGACGCAGCATGACTTTCCTCCCTTCGGTTTCCCTCCGGGAGGTTAGCGGTATTCGCGGGGATCAGGTAGAAGGTTGCAGCGCGCCTTCCGCCTGACGCTCCAGATGGGCGACCAGATCGGCGGGAAGCCTCAGCCGGTGGGCGAGTGCTTCCAGATAGGCATGCTCGGCCGGATGGTCCGGATCGATGGCCAGCCGCGAGACCAGATAAAGCTCGCTCGCCTGCTCGGGCGTCGCGGCCGAGGCGGCGACGGCGGCGAGGTCGGCCGGCCCCGACAGCGCATCGAACACGAAGGCCTTCGCCGCCGCGTCGAGGCCGAGGCGCTCGACCTGCTCGAACACCAGCTTCTGTTCGGCCGCGTCCACATGGCCGTCCGCCTTGGCGGCGCCGATCATCGCCTTGATGAGCGACAGTTCGAAGGGCTGGCCGTCGGCGGCCGGCGTCGCCGTCGGCAGCGCGCGCGGCGGCATGTGGGCCAGATCGGCCGGCGTGGGCTGCGGGGCCGTTGCCGCCGACTTGCCTTCCTGCCAGTTCTGGTAGGCCTTGAGGGCAAGGGCGCCGAGCGCGGCCGCGCCGCCATAGCCCACCGCGCCGCCGGCCATCTTGCGCACCTTCTTGTTGCCGAGGAGCAGGGCGACGAGGCCGCCCGCGGCGACACCGCCCGCGACGCCGCCCAGCCCGCCCATGCCGCCCATCTTCTCCCTGGCGAAGCCGCCGGCCTGGCCAAGAGCGGCCTTGGCGTCGGCGCCAAGGAATTGGTCGAGCAGTCTGGTGGGATCCATGATGTGTCCTGTGGTTTCCGGAAGTTTTCCAACCGGACACAGATGGGAAGCGCGGCGGCCCGCTTCAAGCCGGCCGGACGCGATACCGGCCTCAGGCGGTCGGCAGGGCGTAGTCGCGGAACCTCTCGCGCAGCGCGGTCTTCTGGACCTTGCCGGTCGCGGTGTGCGGCAACTCGTCGACGAAGACCACGTCGTCGGGCAGCCACCATTTCGCGACCTGCTGACCCAAATGATCGAGCAGCGCCCGCTTGTCGGGCGGCGCGCCCCTCGGCACCACGACGAGAAGGGGGCGCTCGTCCCATTTGGGGTGGCGCACGCCGATCACCGCCGCCTCGGCGACGCCGGGGAAGCCCATCGCGGCGTTCTCCAGCTCGATGGAACTGATCCATTCGCCGCCGGACTTGATGACGTCCTTGGCCCGGTCGGTGACGGTCATGAAGCCGCGTTCGTCGATGGTCGCCACGTCGCCCGTGTCGAACCAGCCGTCGGCGTCGATGGGGCTGTCGTCGCGCTTGAAATAGCCCGAGGTCACCCACGGGCCGCGCACCTGCAGGTTGCCGAAGGTCCGGCCGTCGCGGGGCAGGACGTTGCCGGCATCGTCGACGATGCGCATCTGCACGCCATAGGCGCCGCGTCCCTGCTTCACCAGGACGTCGAGCTGCCTTTCCCGCGGCCAGTCGAGCATGTCGCGCTTCAGGGCGCCGAAGGTGCCCATCGGGCTCATCTCGGTCATGCCCCAGCCCTGGCGCATCTGGACGCCCAGCCTGTGGAAGCGCTCGATCATGCTGCGGGGCGGCGCGGTGCCGCCGATGCACACCCGGTTCAGCTTGCCGGTGCCCTTGTCCGAGTTCTCGACGACATTTAGGAAATCCAGCCAAATGGTTGGAACCGCGGCGGAATGTGTGACGCCTTCCCGCAGCATCAGCGCATGGATCGCGGCCCCGCCGACATCGCGCCCCGGCAGCACCAGCTTGGCGCCCACGGCCGCCGCGCAATAGGGGATGCCCCAGGAATTGGCGTGGAACATGGGCGCGACGGGCAGGACCGCATCCCAGGCGCTGAAGCCATGCACGTCGGGCAGGCACGCCGCATAGGTATGGAGGATGGTCGAGCGATGGGCGTAGAGCACTCCCTTGGGATCGCCCGTGGTGCCCGACGTGTAGCAGAGCGAGGAGGCGGTGTTCTCGTCGAACAGGGGCCAGGCGAAATCGTCGTCCTGCGCCGCCAGCAGATCCTCGTAGCACAGCACGTTCGGCAGCGCGATCTCGGGCATGTGCGCGGCGTCGGTCATGATGACGACCGCCTCGACGGACGGCATCCTGCCGATCAGCCGCTCGACCAGCTCGACGAAGGTCAGGTCGACGAACAGGACGCGGTCTTCCGCGTGGTTGGCGATATAGGCGATCTGGTCGTCGAACAGGCGCGGATTGATCGTGTGGCAGATGGCGCCGATCCCGGGGATGGCATAGAACAGCTCGAAATGCCGCCAGGTGTTCCAGGCCAGCGTCGCGATCCTGTCGCCGGGTTGAATGCCCAGTTTCAGCAATGCCTTGGCCAGTTTTCTTGTGCGTCCGGCGCAATCGGCATAGGTGTAGCGGTGCTCGCCGCCCTCCACGGGGCACGAGACGATCTCGGTTTCGCCGTGGTTCATCTCGGCATGTTCCAGCAGCGACGAGATCAGCAGCGGCCGCTGCTGCATCAATCCCAGCACGGCCGCTACTCCGCCGCGCCCAGCGCGTGGGCATCGCTCAGCCCCGCCGCCGCGAGGGCCAGTCCCTTGGCCCGTTTCATGTCGTAGTGATTGCGGGTGACGATCCGCTGGGCATAGAGGCCGCCGCCGGCCTGGATCGTCGAGACCGCCTTGTAGCCGCCGTAGGAGTCCGCCGTCAGGTCGCGGATGGCGTGGAACAGCCGGGCGCGGTACGCGCCGTCCACGGACTGCCTGGTGCCGAGATATTTCCGCAGCAGGTGGCCCGTGTCCGGGTTGTCCAGGTCGCTCATGGACGGCACGGTGAGGATCGAGCCGCCGCCGATGTCGTGCAGGTGGCGCACCATCAGGCTGTAATTGGCGGCGCCGTGATACTTGCCGGCATTGGTGAACAGCTCGTTGGGAAAGGCCGCGCCGTCCGAGGTGACCTCGCTGTGCGCGATCGCCGCTTCCAGGCAAGCCCGGATCAGTGTCGCGTTGATGATCATCTCGGAGATCTTCTCCTTGATGTGGCCCACTTTCTCGAGGCCGTTCGCCTCGGCGATCAGTTGCGCCAGCCCGACCAGGAGATCGGCGCCGTTGGCCAGCGAGGCAAGACCGCCAAGCCGCTCCCACAAGCCGAGAGAGTGTGCGAAGACGGCCGCATAAGCCGTTTCACCATCGAGGAAAATCCGTTCGTTCGGCACGAAGACGTTGTCGAAGATGACGAAGCCTTCGGGCACGATGTGGTTGCTGGAGATCGGGAAGTCGCGCGGGTCGCGGTTCCGCGGCGCCGGCGAGGTGTTGACGATCTTCACGCCGGGCGCGTTGGCGGGAACCGCGCAGGCGATGGCATAGTCCTCCTCGCCCTCGTGCATCGCCTTGGTGGGGATCACCATCAGCTCGTGGCTGGTCGAGGCGCAGGAGATGTGCAGCTTGGCGCCGCGGATCACGACGCCGTCCGGCCGCCGCTCGACCACGTGCAGATAGGCGTCGGGGTCGTCCTGCTGGCCGGGCTTGCGCGAGCGGTCGCCCTTGGCGTCGGTGATGCACTCGGTGACGCGCAGGTCGTTGTCCTGCACGTGCCTGACGAAGCGGTTGACGGCATCGACCGCCTGCGGCCGGGCGTCCTTCACCCGGTCGGCCGCCGTCAGCAGGGTCATGATCGAGGCATAGGTGACATGGGTCAGCAGGTCCACCTCGTGGTGCAGCTCCACCTTCCGGCGCAGCTCCTCGACCGATCCGGGCACGGTCATGTAGTCGCTCACCGCGCCCGGCTCCGGCTTGTAGAAGCGGTCGTAGTCGGCGGCGACGTGTTCGATGGAGCGTGCGAACAGCGGGTGCGCCATCAGATCGTCGACCCGCTTACCCTCGAAATAGGTCGCGCGTCCGTCGTTCAGCGACGCCTTGTACTGCTCGCCCGTCATCATGGCACATGCCTCCCCGGTTCGCGTGAAACGGTGGCAGGACTTTTCAGTCCTGTCCAGCAGCGCCGCGCACGGGAAATTGACCGGGCCGACCCCGACCGGCCGGGATGCAACCATGCGTATTGGTTGCAGCGGAGCGGGTCGAAATCTACTATATAGAGGACCGAACATGCCCGCTCCGGCGCCGGAACCGACGGGCGAACAGGAACGTCCAGGAGAATCGGACGAATGAAGATCCTACTAGCGCAGCCCCGCGGTTTCTGTGCCGGCGTGGAGCGCGCGATCGATATCGTCGAGCGGGCCCTCATCAAGTACGGCCCGCCCGTCTATGTCCGCCACGAGATCGTCCATAACAAGCGGGTGGTCGAGGATCTGCGCGCCAAGGGCGCCGTCTTCGTCGACGAGCTGGACGAGGTGCCGTCCGGCGCCATCACCATCTTCTCGGCCCACGGCGTCGCCAAGGTGGTGGAGAAGGACGCCGAGGACCGTGGCCTCGAGGTGATCGACGCCACCTGTCCGCTGGTCGCCAAGGTGCACATGGAGGGCGAGCGGTATGCTCACAACGGCCACGAGATCATCCTGATCGGCCATCACGGCCATCCGGAGGTCATCGGCACGTTGGGCCAGATCGACGGCCCGACCCATCTGGTGGGCAGCGTTTCCGAGGTCGCCGAACTGAACGTCGCCGATCCCGACAAGCTGGCCTATGTGACCCAGACGACCCTGTCGGTGGACGACACGCGCGACATCATCGCCGCGCTGAAGGAGCGCTATCCGGCCATCAAGGGGCCGGACGTGCGCGACATCTGCTATGCCACCCAGAACCGCCAGGAAGCGGTGCGGCATCTGGTCGAGCGGTGCGACGTGCTGCTGGTCGTGGGCGCGCAGAACAGCTCGAATTCCAACCGGCTCCGCGAGATCGGCGCCGAGATGAACATTCCGTCCTACCTGATCGACGACGCCACCTGTCTCGATCCGGCATGGCTGGAAGGCAAGGCCGTCATCGGCATCACCGCCGGCGCCTCGGCGCCGGAGGAGCTGGTGCGGGAACTGATAGCACGTCTGCATGAGCTTGGGGCGGATGGCGTGGAAATGCTCGAAGGATTGATCGAGAACGTGCAGT
>CAZVVC010000029.1:0-18560 GCA_964630425.1 uncultured Bifidobacterium sp.
CCGGAATCATTCACGCGTGAAGGCAGACTAAGCATGTCGGCGCGGGCTTACAACGGGCGATAAGGGCGCTACTGTGCGGCGGGAACGGGAAGGAGACCAAGGTGGAACAGGCCGTCACCCTCGAAGGCACCTGGGATTACGTGATCGTCGGCGCGGGATCGGCGGGCTGCGTGCTGGCCAACCGGCTGTCCGCCGATCCGGCCATGAGGGTGCTGCTGCTGGAAGCCGGCGGCAGCGCCAACTATCACTGGGTGAACATCCCCATCGGCTACCTGTTCTGCATGGGCAACCCGCGCACCGACTGGCTGATGAAGACCGAGCCGGACGCCGGGCTGAACGGCCGGGCGCTCGATTATCCGCGCGGCAAGGTGCTGGGCGGCTGCTCGTCCATCAACGGCATGATCTACATGCGCGGCCAGGCCGCCGACTATGATGGCTGGCGCCAGCAGGGCAACACCGGCTGGGGCTGGGACGACGTGCTGCCCTATTTCCGCAAGTCCGAGGACCATCACCACGGCGCCAGCGACCTGCACGGCGCGGGCGGCGAATGGCGGGTCGAGACGCAGCGCATCTCGTGGCCGATCCTCGATGCGTTCCGCGACGCCGCCGAGGAGATGGGCATCCCGCGCACCGACGACTTCAACAAGGGCACCAACGAGGGCTCGGGCTATTTCGAGGTGAACCAGAAGCGCGGCGTGCGCTGGCACACGGCCAAGGCCTTCCTCGAGCCGGTGCGCGGCCGGCCCAACCTGCGGATCGTCACCGGCGCCGAGACCGAGTCCCTGGTGCTGGACGGGCGCCGGGTGACCGGCGTGCGCTTCCGCCAGGGCGGCGCGGTGAAGGAGGCGCGGGCGACGGGCGAGGTGATCCTGTCGGCCGGCGCGGTCAATTCGCCCAAGATCCTCGAATTGTCGGGCATCGGCCATCCGGACGTGCTGGCCGGACACGGCATCCCGGTCGCGCACGCGCTCGCCGGCGTGGGCGGCAATCTGCAGGACCATCTGCAGATCCGCACGGTCTATCAGGTGGCGAACGCGGTCACGCTGAACCAGCTCGCGGGCACGCTGTTCGGCAAGGGGCGGCTGGGCCTGCAATATCTGCTGAAGAGGTCGGGGCCGCTCTCCATGGCGCCCAGCCAGCTCGGCATCTTCGCGCGGAGCGATCCCAGCCTCGAAACGCCGGACCTCGAATATCACGTGCAGCCGCTGTCGACGAACAAGCTGGGCGAGCCGCTGCACAAGTTCCCGGCGGTGACCGCCTCGGTCTGCAACCTTCGGCCGGAAAGCCGGGGCACCATCCACATCCGCTCGGCCGACCCGAGCGATCCGCCGGCCATCCGGCCCAACTACCTGTCGGCCGAGCGCGACCGGCAGGTGGCCGTGCGCTCCATCAAGCTCACCCGCAAGCTGATGGCGGCCAGGGCCATCGCCCATTTCCAGCCTGTCGAGGTGCTGCCCGGCCCGCAGGTGGACACCGACGCCGAGCTGCTCGCGAAGGTGGGCGACATCTCGACGACCATCTTCCATCCGGTCGGCACCGCCGCGATGGGACACAGCGATACCGCCGTGGTGGACGAGCGCCTGCGGGTGCATGGGCTGGACGGGCTGCGCGTGGTCGATGCCTCGATCATGCCCACCATCGTCTCGGGCAACACCAACTCGCCGGTGATCATGATCGCCGAGAAGGCCGCCGACATGATCCGCGAGGACGCGAGAGCCTAGAGCAAAAGCCGATCAGGCTGGCTCGTTGTCAGGGCCGCTGTTGACACAGCACATGCTGTCACCTCAGCCGTCATCCCGCCGACGGGCGGGATCCAGTCTTGGAAATTCACGCTCGATTCTCAACGGTTTGGTCTGGACTGCATAGCCTGGATCCCGCCCGTCGGCGGGATGACGGCTGAAGAGGGAAGGCGAATCGATCGCTCTAGTCGCCGCTTCTCATGTCCCCGCCCTCGGGCGGGGTGCTCATGCCGCCGCCGGGACCCGGATGGGTGGCCCCGCCCCTGTCCACGGGCGGCGGCGCGGGCGGCGTGTCCACGCCGCCGGGCGGGACGTCGGGCCGGCCGACCGAGCCCCGCTCGACGGCCGTCCAGGCGCCGGCCCGGTTCATCACCGCCGACGCGGCGGGGCAGTCCTGCAGATATTCGTAGAGTGTGTCCGCCAGGTTGGGGTCGTTGGTGCAGTAGCGCGCATCCGGGCGGTCGTCGCTCCGGTTCCTGGTGTCCTCGGCATGGGCCATGCCGGCGCCCACGGCGGCGGCGAAGGCGGCCGCGGCAAGGATCGAACGCATGATTGGCATCTGAAGTCTCCCAGAGGTGGTTCGCCCTCCCTCAGGCGACGAAACTCACCGCCGGGCGGGAGGTTCCACCGCGCCGGCCTCCGGGCCGGGAAGACGCGTCCCCGACGGCGGCCGGGGCAGCTTCCGCATGAGCTCGATCTCGACCGCCACCAGCGACCGCTGGGCGGCGGGCGGCCACCCGTCGGGGCGCATGACCACCTGGGCCGAGATGCCGTTGAACACCACCTGCAACCGGCGGGCGTGGAATTCGCAGTCCAGCTCGCGCGGCAGGTCGCCCCGGTCCCTCGCCCGCTCCAGCAGGCGGCGCAGCGTGTCGTGGGTCGCGTCGATCACCGCCTGGCGGACCGCGGCGAGATCGGGGTCGAAGGTCGCCTTTTCCCAGAAGCCGAACCAGGCCTGCCAGTCGGACAGCCTTTCGTCGCTGGTGGGAAGCAGCGTGTCGAGGCAGGCGGCCAGGTCGTGCTGGTCCTCGAACTCCCTGTCCACCCGGACCGCGGCGCGCATGCGGATGGAGTCCAGGGTGAAGGTCAGCATCTCCTTCTTGTCCCGGAAATAGTGGGAGATCAGCGTCGAGCGGAAGCCCGCCTCCCTCGCCACGTTGCGGATGGTGACCGCGTCCATGCCCTGCTTGGCGATGACCCGCTCGACGACACTGGCGATGTAGTGCCTGCGTTCATCGTGGTCGACGACTATGGGCATGCGACTCGTCCCTCCTCTGCGCGCGCAATTGAACAGGGATTCCAGCGGGATGTCATCCCCGCCGCACGGCCTTCGCCCCGCCTAGCCCTTTCGCACCACGAGGTGCAGGCGGCTCCTGCCGTCCACCACGGCATAGTCGACCCGGTCGCACAGCGAGGCGATGATGACGCCTTCCAGGCCGTCCTCGTCCTCGCCGGCCTCCAGCCGGTTGCCCGCTTCGCCGGCGCAGAGCAGGTCCGCCTCCAGCGCGCCGGTCTTCTCCGAATAGGAGACGGTCAGGTCGAGCGCGCCGCCGCCGGCCAGATAGGGCGCATGGAGCTGCAGCAGTTCCTCGACCAGCAGCAGCAGATTGTGCCGGGCCTCGCGCGGCAGGATGTGCTTCTCGCAGAACGCCTCGATCTCGGCGTTGAGGCCGTACAGATCGTAATCGGCCGAGGCGATGTGGCACGCATAGCTGCGGATGCGGTTGATGAAGGCGCGGGTCTTCTCGCGCACCGGGTTGTCGAAGATCTGTTCCGGCGGGCCCTCCTCGTAGATCAGCCCTTCGTCCATGTAGAACACGCGGTTCGACACGTCGCGCGCGAAGTCCATCTCGTGGGTGACGATGATCATGGTCATGCCGTCGCGGGCGAGGCGGCGGATCACCGAGAGCACCTCGCTGACCATGGTCGGGTCGAGCGCCGAGGTGGGCTCGTCGAACAGGATGATCTCGGGCCGCATGGCGAGGCACCGGGCGATGGCGACGCGCTGCTTCTGGCCGCCGGAGAGCTCGTCGGGAAAGGCCGCGGCCTTCTCGGCGAGGCCGACCAGCCGCAGCAGCTCGAGCGCGTGGGCCTCGGCCGAGGCCCTGCTCTCGCCCTTCAGCCGGATCGGCGCGATGGTCAGGTTCTCCAGCGCGGTGAGGTGGGCGAACAGGTTGAACGACTGGAACACCATGTTCATCCGCTGGCGCACCCTGGCCGCGTCGGCCCTGTCGGCCAGGATGTCGACGCCGTCGATGCGGATCGAGCCGCCGCTGGGCCTGTCGAGCAGGTTGAGGCAGCGCAGGAAGGTGCTCTTGCCGGTGCCGGACGGGCCGATGATCGAGACCACCTCGCCCTGGCGGATCTCGGCGTTGATGTCGGCGAGGACGGTGAGGTCGCCGAAGCGTTTCGACAGGTGCTCGACGACGATCATGCGGCACCGGCCCGTCGGCGGCGCGCCTTGGGATCGGTCGCCCGCTCCACATAGCCCAGGAACTGCATGAGGCCCCACGAGATCAGGAAATAGAGGATCGCCACCATCACCAGCGGGAAGAAGGCGTCGAAGGTGCGGCTGCGGATGATGTCACTGGCCTTGGTCAGATCCTGCACAGCGATGTAGCCGACGATCGAGGTCATCTTGACCAGCGAGATGAACTCGCCCTTGTAGACCGGCAGGATGCGCTGGATGGTCTGGGGCAGGACGATGAAGACGAAGGTCTGCACGCGGGTGAAGCCCATGGCGATGCCCGCCTCGGTCTGGCCCCGGTCGACGCCCTGGATGCCGCTGCGGTAGATCTCGGCCACATAGGCCGCGAAGTTCATGCCGAAGGCGACGACCGCCACCAGGATCGGGCTGATGTTCACCGAGGCGAACACCACGTAGAAGATCAGCATCAGCAGCACCAGCACCGGCATCCCGCGCAGGATCGCGATGTAGATCCGGGCGGGCAGGTTGAGCAACCGGCTGGGCGACATGCGCATGAAGCAGATCAGCGCGCCCAGCGCCGTGCCGAAGAGCGTCGCCAGGATGGAGATGATCACCGTCACCTTGAGGCCGTCCCAGATCAGCAGGTAGCGCCGCTCGTGGATGATGTTGCTGTGGAAGCTGTCGGCCACGCGCGCGAGGAAGCCGGGTTCAGGGCCGGCCCGCGCGCCGGCGCCCGCATCGGCGATGTCGGATTTGCGCGCCACCGCCCAGCTTTCCATCTCGTAATAGGGGTCCGAGAAGTCGATCTGCCTGCCGCGCTCGTCGGTGATGTAGATGGAGGCGGCGATGGCGTCGACCTTGCCGCTCGCCACGGCAGCGATGAGCGCGCCGAACTCCATGTCGGCGAACTCGACGTCGCGCCCCAGCCACGCCGCGAAGCGCCGCATCAGCTCCACGTCGAGACCGACCAGCTCGTTGTCGACCACGCCGGAGAAGGGAAGGCTGCCGCCGGTGGTGCCGACGACCAGCCTGCCGCGCGGGTTGGCGGCGGCGATCTCGGGCATCGCCGTGTCGCGCCGCGCCATCCAGCGCACGACCATGTCGTCATAGGTGCCGTCGTTGCGGATCTGGGTGAGGAACCTGTTGAACTCGCCGCGCAGCGGGCTCTGCTTCGCGAAGCCGATGCCCATGGGCAGCGAGAACAGCGGGGCGCCCAGCCGCGCCAGGTCGTCGCGGCCGTGCAGGATCTCGGCCAGCGGCCCGGCGTCGTAGAGAATGGCGTCGACCTTGCCGGCGGCGAGCGCCATCGGCAGGTCGGGGAAGCTCTGGTAGACGCTGATGTCCGCGTCCGGCCAGTGCGTCGCGGCATAGCCGTCATAGACCGTGCCCAGCATCACGCCGATGCGCCGGTCGGCCAGGTCGGCCGGCGACTTCAGCCCCAGCCCGCCCGCCGCCGGCGCGGGCGCCGCGGCGCCCGGCGTCCGCTTCACCATCATCACCTGGGCGTTGGCGAAATAGGATTGGGTGAAGTGGACGTATTTGCGCCGTTCGTCGGTCGCGGTCATGCCGGTGACGATCAGGTCGATCTTGCCCGACTGGAGCGCGGGGATCAGCGCCATGAACTTCATGTTGGAGAATTCGACGGGCCGGTTCATGCGCTGGGCGATCAGCCGCGCCAGCTCGCCTTCGTGCCCGGTGACCCGGCCGTCGCCGTCGACGAAGCTGATCGGCTCGCGCGTGGCGGCGACGCCGATGCGCAGCGGCTCTCCCGACGCGGGCAGCGCGATGTCCGGCTCGTCATAGGGCGAGAGGTCGGTCTTGAGCCAGCGGCGCTTCATCTCCTCGAACCGGCCCTCGTTGCGCAGGTCGGTGATGATGCCGTTGACCCGGTCCAGCAGCGCCTCGTTGCCCTTGCGCACGGCGATGGCCGTGTTCTCGTCGGTCAGGCGGTCCGGCAGCATGACGAATTCGGGATTGGTCTTGGTCACCTGGAGCGCCGTGGGATAGGCGGTGACGATGGCGTCGAGCTGCCCGGACTTCACCGCGGCCACGGCGTCCATGATGTCGTCGAAGCTCTTCAGGTCGGCTTCGGGGAAGCGTTCCGTGGCGATCGCCTCGCCGGTCGTGCCGGTCATCACGCCGATGGCGGCGTGCCGTGCGTCCTCGGCCTTTCCGATGCTCGGGCGCTCGCTGCCGCAGGCGGCGAGCACCAGCGCGGCCAGCAGGGCGAAGACCCGGACCATTCCCCTCTCGTTCCGCAAACGCCGCGCCCCCTCGCCCAGCCTGCATTTCCTACGGGTTGTACCGGAAACGAAACCGTCTTTTCAAACGGCGTCTCCGTCGTCCTCCAGCCTGGCGCCGTCGACGGTCTTCGCCAGCCTGTCGCGCTCGGCCCTGTCGGCCAGCTTCTGCGCCCTGGTGCGGCCGTGCAGCACCCGGTTCGCGTCCGCCTCGGCCGCCGCGCGCTCGCGCGCCTTCGCCTTGCGCGCCTGCCTGAGATTGACGACCTTGCCCATGATCCGCACCCGGTTGTCCGCCGCCATCATGCCCCGCCGCGCCCGCATCACCAACGGCGATTCGCCGGTATGGCCCCGGCGCGTCGATTGAGGCACTGTGGCAAGGCAACGAAAGGGGAATTCGACATGCATGCCACCTACCGCCCGGCGCGGGTCCTGCTCGCCTGCGCCGTCCTCGCCCTTGCCTGGAGCGCGCCGGCGCGCTCGGAGACGCCGCCGGCCAATAGTCAGGCCAGCCCTCAGGCGATCCAGGAGATGCTCGACAAGCAGGCGATCGCCGAGGTGATGATGACCTATTGCCGCGCGCTCGACCGCATGGACGAGGAGATGCTGCGCGGCGTCTTCCATCCGGACTCCCGGCACGATCACGGCTTCGTCGGCCCCAGCTCGGACCCCGCGCGCACCTCGGCCGACGGCAAGCCCGCCGACTTCGTCGCCTATGCGCTGCAAGCCCTGTCGCGCATGACCCGCACCCATCATCAGCTGGGCAACATCTTCGTCGAGGTGAAAGGCGACCTAGCCTATACCGAGGCCTATTTCACCGCCTATCACCGGATGCGCGCCAAGGGCGATCCCAAGGCCGGCCCCAACGCCCACGACACCGAGATGGACCTGTTCGTGGCCGGCCGGTACATGGACCGGATGGAGAAGCGCAACGGCGTCTGGAAGATCGCCCGGCGCACCGCGACCACCGACTGGCAGCGGCTGGAGCCGCCCTCGCCCATCAGCTATTCCACGGTGCCGCGCGCCTCCCAGTCGATCCAGGGGAAGGACGACTTCGTGTATCGCCGGTGGGAGGTCTACAGGGAGTAGAGCAGGAGCCGTTTAGGTTGGGACTCCTCGGGTTTCCCTCTCGGTGACTCTGCGAGCGTAGCTTTTTCTCCAGAAAGGAGGCCCGAGGGAGGCCCAAGGAGTCAGGCCACCTTCAGGCCCGCGACCACTTCGGCGAAAGTGGCCACCAGTTCCGCATAGAGATCGCGCTTGAACGGCACGATCAGGTCGGGGACCTCCTCGAACGGCACCCACTTCCAGGCGCGGAATTCGGGGTGCTCGGTGTCCAGCCGGATGTCGTCGTCGGTGCCCAGGAAACGCATCACGTACCATTTCTGCTTCTGGCCGCGATACTTGCCGCCCCACATCCTGCCCATCAGCTCGGCGGGCAGGTCGTACCGGCGCCAGCCGTCGCTTTCGGCGACGATCTCCACCTCGCGCGTGCCGATCTCCTCCTCCAGCTCGCGCACGGCGGCCAGGCGGGGATCCTCGCCCTTGTCGATGCCGCCCTGGGGCATCTGCCAGGCGTCGGCCGGATTGTCCAGGCGGGCGGCGACGAACACCTTGCCCTCCCGGTTCACCAGGATGACGCCCACATTCGGGCGATAGCCTGTCGGCTCGGCCGCCATTCCCGCCTCAGGGCGCGGCGGCGGGGGCCGGCGCGGACCTGGGCGCCGGCGTCGGCGCGGGCGTGCCCGCCGGGCGCTGCCGCTGGCTCAGGGCCAGGCCCTTCACCAGGTCGAGCGCATAGGCGAGCTGATAGTCGTCCTCGTCCTCGCTGTCGGCCACCTTGGTGTTGCCGGGCGGCGGCAGCGCGCTTTCGGGCGCCTCTTCCTCGTCGTCGGGCGCGGCCGCGGGGGCCTTCTTGTCCTTCTCGCCCTTGCCGTTGGGATTCTCCAGATGGCCGCGGAGCGAGGCCTCGCTGCGCGACGGCCCCTTCACCGTCGCCTCGGCCACCTTTTCGATCCTGGCCTGTTCGATGACGATGTCGGGATCGATGCCCTCGGCCTGGATCGAGCGGCCCGACGGCGTGAAATAGCGGGCCGTGGTAAGCCGCATGGCGCCGTTGTCCTTGCCCAGCGGGATGATGGTCTGGACCGACCCCTTGCCGAACGACTTGGTGCCGACGATGATCGCGCGGTGATAGTCCTGCAACGCGCCGGCGACGATCTCGGACGCGGACGCCGAGCCGCCGTTGATCAGCACGACGATCGGCAGGCCGTTGATGGCGTCGCCGCTGTGCGCGTGGTAGCGTTGCACGTCCTGAGGATCGCGGCCGCGGGTCTGCACCACCTCGCCGTGGTCGAGGAACGCGTCGCCGACGGCGACCGCCTGGTCGAGCAGGCCGCCGGGATTGTTGCGCAGGTCGAGGACGATGCCGTTGAGCCGGGCGCCGAGCTGCTTCTTGATCTCGGCGAGGCCCTTCTTCAGGTCCGGCTCGGTCTTCTCGTTGAAGCTGGAGATGCGGATATAGCCGCTGTCGCCCTCGACCCGGTACTTCACCGACTGGATCTTGATGATGTCGCGGATGATCTCGACGTCGAACTGGGCCTGTTCGCCGCGCCGGGCGACGGTGACGATGATCTTGGAGCCGGGCTTGCCGCGCATCTTCTCGACCGCGTCGGACAGGCTGAGGCCCATGACCTGCTCGCCGTCGAGGGCGGTGATGAAATCGCCGGACTTGATGCCGGCCTTGTCGGCGGGCGTGCCGTCGATGGGCGAGATGACCTTGACCAGGCCGTTCTCCATGGTGACCTCGATGCCGAGGCCGCCGAACTCTCCCTTGGTCTGGACCTGCATGTCCTCGTAGCTTTCCGCGTTCATGTAGCTGGAATGCGGATCGAGCGAGGTGAGCATGCCGTTGATCGCCGATTCGATCATCTTCTTGTCGTCGACCGTCTCGACATAGTTCAGCCGGATGCGGTTGAAGACGTCGGCGAACAGGTCGAGCTGCTTGTAGATCGGCGAGCGTTCGGCGTGGCTGACGGTCACGGTTCCCGCGATCAGCGCGGCGCCGAGCACCACACCGACGCCAAAGCGCCTAGCAACCCTGGAAGTCATCCACACACCTTTCATTCACCGGCTCGCCAGCCACGGCACCGGGTTGATCGAGCGGCCGTTGCGCCGCAGTTCAATATATAGTCTGGGTTTGGAGTCACGCGCGGATCCGGCGCGTTCGGGCCCCATCCGACCGACGGGTTCACCGGCGAGCACCCACTGCGACACGGCTGCATCGATGTGGCCCAGGCCCGCGAGGAGCGTATGATATCCCTCACCGTGATCGATGATCAATAGCTGCCCATAGTCGCGGAACGGCCCGGCGAACACCACCTTGCCGTCGTGGGGCGCGATCACCTGCGCGGCCGAGCGCGATTCCACGTAGATGCCGTTGGACGCCCGGCCGGTGACGCCGTCCTTCTCCTGGAAGCGCCGGACGATCCGGCCCTGCACCGGCAGCGGCAGCTTGCCTTCGGCGCCCGAGAAGGACGGACCCTCGGGCGGCTTGGCCTTCAGCGCCTTCTGCCGCTCGCGCTCCTTGCGGGCTTCCTCTTCCAGCTTCTTGAGCAGCGCCTCGATGGACTTGGCGTCCTTGGCCAGCTTGCGCGCCCGTTCGGCCTCCTTGCGGGCCTCGCTTTCGGCGGCGGCCCGGTTGGCCTTCTTCTCGCCCAGCAGCCGGTCGACGTCGTTGCGCCGCGCGGCCAGGTCCTCCAGCTCGGTCCTGAGCGCCGCCTGCTGGACCTCGATGTCGCCGCGCAGGGTTTGCAGGTCGGCCATCCGCTGGCGCAGGTCCGCCGCCTGCCCCAGCAGCGCGTCGCGCACCCGGTCGAGCACGATGGCCGAGCGCGCCGTGTCCTCGACGCTGGCCGGGCGCAGCACCAGCGCCGCCGTGGGCTGCCGCGACAGGCGCTGCATGGCCGCGAGCGAGGAGGCCAGGTCGTTGGACTTGCGCTCCAGCGTCCGCGCCGCCTCGGTCTCCTGGGCCTTCAGCTTGACCAGATCGTCCTCGAGCCCCTGGATGCGCGCCTCGTGCGCGCGGGCCTTGGACGCCGCCTGGACGAGGGCGGCGGACAGCTTGCGCTCCTCGGCCTTGAGGGCGGCCGCCTGCTCCTCCAGCTTCTTCTTCTTGGCCGCCGCCTCGCCGATCTCCTGCTTGATGGATTTGAGCTGGTCCCGCGCGCCGGTCCTGTCGGGCGCGGCCGAAACGGTGGACGCGGCGAGCGCCATGACGGCCGCGAGGCCGGCGGCCCGGACGATGTCAGGCGCGCGCACGGGCCTCCCGCCGGATGGCGAGCAGCGACTGGCCGGTCATCTCGGCCGGCTGATCGAGGCCCATCAGCGCCAGCATGGTGGGCGCCACGTCGGCGAGGACGCCGTCATGCAGCGCCACCGACCGGTCGGCGTTCGACAGCAGCACGGGCACCTGGAAGGTGGTGTGCTGGGTGAACGCCTCGCCGCTGTCCGGGTCGGTCATCATCTCCAGATTGCCGTGGTCGGCGGTGACCAGCATGACGCCGCCCTTCTCGCGCACCGCCCGGTCCAGCCGGCCGACGGCGGTGTCGACTGCCTCCATCGCCTTGATGGCGGCGGGCAGGATGCCCGTGTGGCCGACCATGTCCGGGTTGGCGAAGTTCACCACGATCAGGTCGTACCTGTCCTGGGCGATGGCCTCGACCAGCCGGTCGGTCACTTCCCCGGCCGACATCTCGGGCTTGAGGTCGTAGGTGGCGACCTTGGGCGAGGGCACCAGGATGCGGTCCTCGTTCCCGAACACCGCCTCCTCGCCGCCGTTGAAGAAGAAGGTGACGTGGGCGTATTTCTCGGTCTCGGCGATGCGGAGCTGCTTCAGCCCGGCCTTCGAGACCACCTCGCCCAGCGTGTTCACCACCTTCTCGGCGGGAAACAGGGCGGGGACGAAGGCATTGAGGGCCGAGGAATATTCCACCATGCCGAGCACCGCGGCGAAGCGCACCAGCGGGTGCCGGTCGAAGCCGTCGAACGCGGGATCGACCAGCGCGGTGAGGATCTCGCGCGCCCGGTCGGCGCGGAAATTGGCCATGATCAGGCCATCGCCGTCCTTCATGCCCTCATAGCCGCCGATCGCCGCCGGCAGCATGAACTCGTCGGTCAGCCCGGCCGCGTAGCTGGCGGCGACGGCGTCCCGCGCCGTGGCCGCCGCCTCGCCCTCGCCGCGCGCGAGCGCCGCATAGGCCTTCTCCACGCGGTCCCAGCGCTTGTCGCGGTCCATGGCGTAGAACCGGCCGCCGACCGTGCCGAAGCGGACATTGCCCAGCGGGGCGATGGCGGCCTCGACCCCGGCGGCGAATTCCCGCCCGCTCGACGGCGGCGTGTCGCGCCCGTCCATGAAGCCGTGCAGCACCACCGGCACGCCGGCCGCGCCGATGATCCGCGCCAGCGCCACCAGATGGTCCTGATGGGAATGCACGCCGCCGGGCGACAGCAGGCCCATGACGTGGAACGCGCCGCCCGAGGCCTTCACCCTGGCGATGCCGTCCCGCAGCAGCGGGTTGCTCGCCAGCGAGCCGTTCTCGATGGCCACGTCGATCCTGGGCAGGTCCTGCACCAGCACCCGGCCGCCGCCCAGATTCATGTGCCCCACTTCCGAATTGCCCATCTGGCCGTCCGGCAGGCCGACGGCCTTGCCCGAGGTGTCGAGCAGCGCGTGCGGCTCGGCGGCGAAGAGACGGTCGAGATTGGGCGTGCGGGCCAGCAGGAAGGCGTTGTTCTCACGCTCGACGCGGTGGCCCCAGCCGTCGAGGATGCACAGGACGGCGGGACGCGGCCGCCGATCGGCAGAAGGGGTCGTTTCGGTCATCGTTCGTTCTAAGGATTCCTGGCGTTCGTTACCGTAGATAGGCGTCAGCCGGCCCGGTGGTAGGGGTGGTTCGCCGATATGCTCCAAGCCCGGTACAATTGCTCGGCCACCATAGCGCGAACCAGCATGTGCGGCCATGTCAAATTACCCAGCGAAAACAGGAAATCAGCCCGTGCGCGCACCGCCTCGCCGTGGCCGGTGGCGCCGCCGATCAGGAAGCAGATCCGCGACCTGCCGCCGTCGCGCCAGCCGGTCAGCCGCCCGGAAAGCGCCTCGCTGGTGATCGCCTGGCCGCGCTGGTCGAGGGCGACGACCACGGCGCCCTGCGGCACCCTGGCCAGCAGCAGCTCGGCCTCGCGCTGGCGCAGCGTGGCGGCATCGAGCGGGCGCTTCTCCTCGACCTCGATCACGTCGAGCTTCCAGGGCAGCCGCTTGCGGTAGTCCTCGAACAGGCCGCGCTCGGCGCCCGGCTTCGACCGGCCCACGGCGATGATGGAAAGGTTCATGGGATCGGTGCCCGCTGCTGGGATCGCCCCTCACCCCAACCCTCGCCCGCCTTGCGGGAGGGTGAGAGCCCCTACGACGCCGTCTCGAGCTCGTCGATCAGCGCGGGCGACCACATCTTTTCCAGATTGTAGAACGAGCGCACTTCCGGCCGGAACAGGTGGACGATCACGTCGCCCGCGTCGATCAGCACCCAGTCGGCGGCCGGCAGGCCTTCGATCTGGAACTGCCGGAAGCCCGCCGCCCGCAGGTTCTCGCCAAGATGCTCGGCGACGGCCGTGACGTGGCGGGCCGAGCGCCCGCTGGCAATCAGCATGTAGTCGGCCAGACTGGTCTTGCCTCGGAGATCGATGGTGACGACTTCGGTTGCCTGGTCGTCATCGAGGGACTTCTGGATCAACGAAAGCAGCGGATCGGAAGAAGCCGGTCGTTGCTGTGTACTAATTTACACTGCTCCTGTCATGGGCACGCCGGCCCGCGCGTATGGCGGTCGCCGAGGTGGGCTCGTGCCTCAAATGGATGAAAGTCCATGCCGGGGGAGACATCTCCGCCAACTCGCGCGCTCGCTCCACCGGGATACGCCGCGTGCCGAATCTTTTTGCCGCCGTGCTGGACATTGCCCCCAGAGAATAGGTTGGACGGGCGAAAATCGCAACCGGAGCGAGTCGGAAGACGTCTTCCCAGCGCTTCCAGCGGGTAAGCTGTTGTAAATTATCGGCTCCCATCAGCCACACGAAGCGGGTGCGCGGGAAGCGCCGGCGTAGCGCGGCCAGGGTGTCGACGGTGAATCGGGTGCCCAGCGCCGATTCGATGACCGTCGGCCGGATGCGCCGGCCCTGGGCCAGGCGGCACGCGCCGGCCAGCCTTTCGGCCTGGGGCGCCATGTCGTCCGGCGGCTTCAGCGGGTTCTGCGGCGACACCAGCCACCACACCTCGTCCAGCTCCAGCAGGCGCAGCGCCGTCGTGCTCACCAGCAGATGCGCCTGGTGCGCCGGATTGAACGAGCCGCCCAGCAGACCGACCCGGCGCCCGTTCCAGACGGGCGAGAGCGGGTTGGGCGCCAGCGGATCAGGGACGGGTCTGGCCGTCACCCCGCACCACATATTTGAAGGTGGTGAGCTGCTCGACCCCGACCGGGCCGCGCGCGTGCATCTTGCCGGTCGAGATGCCGATCTCGGCGCCCATGCCGAATTCGCCGCCGTCGGCGAACTGGGTCGAGGCGTTGTGCAGCAGGATGGCCGACCCCACCTCGTTCAGGAACCGGGCCGCCGCCGCCGCGTCGGCGGTGACGATGGAGTCGGTGTGGCTGGAGCCGTGGCGGGCGATATGGTCCATCGCCTCGTCGAGGCCGCCGACCGTGCGCACGGCGATGATGGCGTCGAGGAACTCCACGCCCCAGTCGGCCTCGGTCGCGGGCACCACGCGCGGATCGCGCTGGCGCACCTCGGCGTCGCCGCGCACCTCGCAGCCCCCGGCGATCAGCTCGTCGAGGATGGGCGTCAGGTGGGTGTCCAGCACCTCCCGATCGATCAGCATGCATTCGGTGGCGCCGCAGATGCCGGTGCGGCGCATCTTGCCGTTGACCACGACGGCGCGCGCCATGTCGGGATCGGCGGCGCCGTGGACATAGGTGTGGCAGATGCCGTCGAGATGGGCGAACACCGGCACGCGCGCCTCGTTCTGCACCCGCTCGACCAGCGAGCGGCCGCCGCGCGGCACGATGACGTCGATGGTGCCGGCCATGCCCAGCATGATGCCCACCGCCTCGCGGTCCTGGGTGGGCACCAGCTGGATCGACGCGGCGGGCAGCGCCGCCTTCGCCAGCCCCTCGGCCAGGCAGGCCATGATGGCGCGGTTGGAATGCACCGCCTCGGAGCCGCCGCGCAGGATGGCGGCGTTGCCGGCCTTCAGCGCCAGCGCGCCGGCGTCGGCCGTCACGTTGGGGCGGGATTCGTAGATGATGCCGATCACGCCCAGGGGCTGGCGCACGCGGGCGATGCGCAGGCCGTTGGGCCGTTCCCATTCGGCGATGGTGGTGCCGACCGGATCGGCCAGCCCGGCCACCTCGTCGAGGCCCTTGGCCATGCCGGCGATGCGGTCCTCGGTCAGGGTCAGCCGGTCCAGCATGGCCTTGCCCAGCCCGCGCTCGCGGGCGGCGGCCAGATCCCTGGCGTTGGCGGCCAGCAGCGCCGGCACGCCCGCGCGCATCGCCTCGGCGGCGAAGCGCAGGGCGGCGTTCTTCTTCTCGGTCGGGACGATCGACAGCACGCGGGCGGCGTCCCTGGCCGCGGCGCCCAGCGCCTGCATGGTCTCCTCGATGTCCGTGTCGCGCTTGCGCATTCCGGCGACGGTCATGGCGTTTCTCCTACAGCAGCACCAGGTGATCCCGGTGGATCAGCGGCCCGCGTCCCTTGTAGCCCAGCAGCGCCTCGATGGCGTCGCTGCGCCGTCCCATGATACGGCGTGCCTCGTCGCTTGAATAGGCGACGAGACCGCGCGCCAGTTCGCGTCCCTCCGCGCTGCGCACGGTCACCGTGTCGCCGCGCCCGAACACGCCCCGGATGTCGGTGACGCCCGCCGGCAGCAGGCTCTTGCCCTGGCGCAGCGCGCCCTCGGCGCCGCTGTCGACGGTGAGCACGGCGGTGGGGCGCAGCGTGCCGGCGATCCACTGCTTGCGCACGGTCAGCGGCGCCTCGTGCGCCTCGAACCAGGTGCCGGTGCCGGTGTCGCGGTAGCGGCCGATGGGATGGTCCGGCCCGCCATTGACGATCAGCACGTGGCAGCCCGAGGGCACGGCGATCCTGGCGGCGGCCAGCTTGGTGACCATGCCGCCCCGGCCGACGCCGTCGGCCTTGGTGTCGCCCGCCATCGCCTCGACCTCGGGCGTGATGCGCGGGATGTGGCGCAGCATGGTCGCGCCGGGATCGAGGCCGGGATCGGCCGAATAGAGGCCGTCCACGTCCGACAGGATCACCAGGCAATCGGCCGAGATCATCTGCGCCACGCGGGCCGCCAGCCGGTCGTTGTCGCCGTATCGCAGCTCGGTGGTCGCCACCGTGTCGTTCTCGTTGATCACCGGCAGCGCGCCCAGCCGCACCAGCGCCTCGATGGTGTCGCGGGCATTCAGATACCGGCGGCGCACCTCGGTGTCGTCGAGGGTCAGCAGGATCTGCGCCACGGTAATGTCGTGGCGCGCCAGGGTTTCCTGATAGGCGTGCGCCAGCTTGATCTGCCCCACCGCGGCGGCGGCCTGGCTGTCGGCGAGCCGGGCGCGGTTGAAGTCGGGGCCGAGATGGGGCGAGCCCAGCGCCACCGCGCCCGAGGAGACGATCACCACCTGGGCGCCGCCCGCCCTGAGGGCGACGACGTCCTCGGCCAGCGAGGCGAGCCAGCCGCGCCGCAGGCCGGTGCGCCGGTCGACCAGGGTGGCCGAGCCGATCTTGATGACGATGCGCCGCGCGCCGGTAAAATCGTACTGCATGGCGGCCATCCTAGATCGGCCGCCAGGGATCGTTGTAGGCGTTCTCGCCGGCTGCTTCGCCCTTGCGCCGCGCCTCGATCACCTTCCACAGGGCGCGCAGCACCTGCTGGACGCCCTCGCCCGAGACGGTCGACAGCGGATGGACGGCCTTGCGGCTGACCTTCTTCAGCGCCGCCAGCTTGTCCTCGATCTCCTCGGGCGTCAGCGCGTCGATCTTGTTGAGGCCGACGATCTCCTTCTTGTCGCCCAGCACCGCGTCGTAGCGCTTCAGCTCGCGCCGGATGGTCCGGTAGGCGCCGGCCACGTCGTCCTGGGTGCCGTCGACCAGATGCAGCAGCACGCCGCAGCGTTCCACATGGCCGAGGAACCGCGTGCCGAGGCCGAGGCCCTCCGAGGCGCCCTCGATCAGGCCGGGGATGTCGGCCATGACGAATTCCTTGCCGTCCACGGCGACGACGCCCAGGTTGGGCGTGAGCGTGGTGAAGGGATAGTCGGCGATCTTGGGCCGGGCGGCCGAGACGGCGGCGAGGAACGAGGACTTGCCCGCGTTGGGCAGGCCGACCAGGCCGGCGTCGGCGATCAGCTTCAGCCGCAGCCAGACCCACATCTCCTGCCCTTCCTGGCCGGGATTGGCGCGGCGCGGCGCCTGGTTGGTCGCGCTCTTGAAATAGGTGTTGCCGAAGCCGCCATTGCCGCCGGTGAGCAGCCGGACGCGCTGGCCCGGCTCGGTCAGGTCGGCGAGCAGGGTTTCCTTGTCGTCCTCGAACACCTGGGTGCCCACGGGCACGCGCAGCACCTCGTCCTCGCCATTGGCGCCGGTGCGGTTCTGGCCGGCGCCGGGGCGGCCGTTTCGGGCCTTGAAATGCTGCTTGTAGCGATAGTCGATCAGGGTGTTGAGGCCGTCGACCGCCTCGACCCACACGCCGCCGCCGCGGCCGCCGTCGCCGCCGTTGGGGCCGCCGAACTCGATGTACTTCTCGCGCCGGAACGAGACGGCGCCGTTACCGCCGTTGCCGCTGCGCAGGTAGATCTTGCACTCGTCGAGGAACTTCATGGGACTTGGAAATGGTTTGGCGGCAGAACGAAAAAAGGGGAATGGTCATCCATTCCCCTTCGGTCGGATAACCATCGAAAGGATATCTAGGCGGCCGGCTCGACCTTCACGTACTGACGGTCGTTGCGCCCGACATAGAACTTCACCTTGCCCTCGGTCAGCGCGAACAGGGTGTGGTCCTTGCCGATGCCCACATTGTCGCCCGGATGCCAGGTGGTGCCGCGCTGGCGGATGATGATGTTGCCCGCGACGACGGCCTGGTCGCCGAACTTCTTGACGCCGAGACGGCGACCGGCGGTATCGCGGCCGTTGCGCGAACTGCCGCCTGCTTTCTTATGTGCCATGGGTGCTGCTCCTTAGCTGCGGCCGGCGATCAGGCCGAGACGTTGGTGATGCGCAGCACGGTCAGGTGCTGGCGGTGGCCGTTCTTGCGGCGGTAATTCTGGCGGCGCTTCTTCTTGAAGACGATGATCTTCTTGGCGCGGGTCTGCTCCAGCACCTCGGCGGTGACCGAGGCGCCGTCGACCAGCGGCGCGCCCAAGGTCACCTTGTCGCCGTCGCCCGTCGCCAGCACGTCGGAGAAGGTCACGGTGGCGCCAGCGTCGCCTTCCAGCTTCTCGACCTTGATCACGTCGCCGGCGGCGACCCGGTACTGCTTGCCGCCCGTCTTGATTACTGCGAACATTTTCTTCTCTTTCCGCGGGCACCGCCCGTGCATGGAGTCCGTGTCCGGAGGACGGGGTCCGCCGGAAGAGCGCGCACTATAGCGATTCGGCTTTTCAAGTCAATATGCGCGGCCCGGCCCGATGAGGCCAAAGGAGCCATTTACTTTATCGCCCCGTGCCGCTAGTTTCCCGCCCCGTCGAGACAGCTTACCCCCAGCGGAGAGGTGCCGGAGTGGTCGATCGGGGCGGTCTCGAAAACCGTTGTGCGTGCAAGCGTACCGTGGGTTCGAATCCCACCCTCTCCGCCATTTCAGTCCCTGAGTGGGCACTGAGTTTACGCCACTTCCCGCCACAAGCGTCTGTAGCAGCCGGGACTTCGATCCCATGATACGAACCTCGCCTTCAGCTACCTCGACGCGCTGCGCGAGCGCACGCAGGTGGTCGCGGCGATAACCGCCGCTTTCCAGCCGGATACGGTCGCGGGCGGTTGCGGCGAACTTTCGCAGCATCTGTGGCGTCACCGCCTTCTGGCCGGTGTTCTGAAGCATGGCCTGCGCCCGGTCGGCAT
>CAZVVC010000030.1:0-18200 GCA_964630425.1 uncultured Bifidobacterium sp.
CGAATTTCCCCGAACGCCTTTGTATGGCGCGCACGCCGGGCCGTCCACCGTGTTGCGTCCGCTTCCGGCCGACCTCATACTTCGCTTTCGCGGGTCCCGAGGAGAACTCCATGCAAAAGCTCGAGGCGGCCGGCCCCAACGCCGAACAGATCGAATTCTGGAACGGCGAGGGCGGCGAGAAATTCGTCCGCTACCAGAATGCGCTCGACCTCATGCTCAAGCCGTTCGGCGACGAGGCGATGCGCCGCACGGCGGTGAGGCCGGGCGAGGTGGTGCTCGACATCGGCTGCGGCTGCGGCGACACCTCCATCGACATGGCCGTGGCCGTGGGCGTCACCGGCGAGGTGGTGGGCGTCGACATCTCCGAGCCCATGCTGGCCCGCGCCGAGCAGCTGGCGGCGCAGACCGAGCTGACCAACGTGTTCTTCGAGCTGGCCGACGTGGAGGCCGGGCCGCTGCACAGCGACAGCTTCGACCTGGCCTTCTCGCGCTTCGGGGTGATGTTCTTCCGCAATCCGGCCAGTGCGTTCCGCAACGTGCACGCGGCGCTGCGCCGCGGCGGCCGGCTCGCCTTCGCGTGCTGGCAGCCGCTGCCGCGCAACCAGTGGGTGTCGCTGCAGATGCAGGCCATATTGCCGCTGGTGCCGCCGCCGGCCCGGCCCGGCCCGGAGGATCCGGGGCCGTTCTCGTTCGGCGACCCGGACCGGGTGCGGGCGATCCTGTCGGTCGCCGGCTTCACCGACATCGTCATCGAGCCTTTCGCCACCGAAGTGGCGCTGGGCGGGATGCTGGTGCTGGACGACGCGGTGGATTTCAGCCTGGAGATCGGGCCGGCGTCGAGCCTGCTCAAGGACCAGCCCGAGGCGGTGAAGGCGCAGGCGCGCGACGCGGTGCGCGCCTCGCTGACGCCCCATCAGACGCCGAAGGGCGTGATGCTCTCGGCCGAGGCGTGGATCGTCACGGCGGCCAAGCGCTGACGCTTCCCGTCAGCGCGGCGGCGCGGCCGCCGGCTGCGGGGCCGTTCCCGTCGCGCCGGGCGCCGCCAGCGGGGTCTCGGCGGGCGGCGGCGGCACGTTCTCGGGCACGTCGAAGCCGGGCTTCAGCTCGCGCAGCCCGCCGGCGGGCGGGTCGCGCTGGGCGGTGAAGCGCGCCGTCATCTTCGGACCCAGCGCGCGCACCGGCGGATCGAACGTCCAGCGGCCGATGCCGCGTCCATCCTTGTCCAGCATGTCGAAGGCCAGGTCCGGCACCTTCTGCTCGCGCGCCTCGGGGTTCGAGACGATGCCCTTCACGATCAGCTTGCGGATGCCGTCCACTTCCTCGATGGAGGATTCCACCTCGTCCAGGGTCAGGTTCATGGGCTGGGGCGGCGGAGGCGGCACCGGCTTGGCGGGCGCCGGGGCGGGAGCCGGCGCGGCGGCCTCGGTCTTGGCCTGGGCGACCAGCGGGATGCCGGTCATGTCCTGGATCTGCTGCCTGAAGGCGAGCACCCCGCCCACCGCCAGCGCGACGAGGACGATCACGGCGAGCGCGATCCTGCGGCCCGCGCCCGACGGCGCGCCCTCGTCCGCCGCGGACGGGCGCAGCGGCGCGAAACCGCCGGGCGGCGGGAGAGGCCCGGTCGCGGCGGGCGGGGCGGCGGCTTCCGCCGGCGCCGCCGCGGCCTGCGGCTCGGGCGCGGCGGGCGCTTCCGACGGCATGGAGACGTCGCCGGGCGCCGCCACCTGTTCGATCACCTGTCCGGCCGCCGGTGCGAGCGGCTCTTCCTCGGCGACCTGATGCCATACCGTGCCGCATTTGGCGCAGCGCACCTTCTGACCGCCCGGCTTGACCTTCTCCGGGGCGAGCGTATAGCGCGTCGTGCAGGCGGGACAGGTAATGATCATGGGGACGTTGCGACCTCGGGAACGATATATAGTGATGGAGGCAAGGCTCGCCGGCGTCCCGTTATGCGATGGGTGCGTCGGCGAAAGCTGTGCCACCCCCACTTTGCTGAGACAGTCCAAAGCCGATACGTTAGGGTGTCATGCATGATCCGCTTTGACAATGTTGGAATGCGCTACGGGTCGGGCGAGGAGGTACTGCGCGACATTACCTTCGAGCTGATTCGTGGGTCATTTCATTTCCTTACCGGCCGCAGCGGCGCGGGCAAGTCCTCGCTCCTCAAGCTCATGTACCTGACCGAACGCCCCTCGCGCGGCCAGGTCAGCATGATGGGCATGGACGTGGTCACGGCCAAGCGCAAGGCGCTGCCGCGGCTGCGCCGGAACATCGGCGTGGTGTTCCAGGAATACCGCTTGCTCGAGCACCTGTCCGCCTATGACAACGTGGCCCTGCCGCTGCGCATCAGCGGTGCCACCAGGGCCGAGGTGCGCGACTATGTGGAGGAGCTGCTGGTCTGGGTCGGGCTGAAGGACCGCATGCGCGAGCGGCCGACCGTGCTGTCGGGCGGCGAGAAGCAGCGGGTGGCGATCGCCCGCGCGGTGATCAACCGTCCCTCGGTGCTGCTGGCCGACGAGCCTACCGGCAACGTGGACGACGAGATGGCCGACCGGCTGATGCGCCTGTTCGTCGAGCTCAACCGCCTCGGCACCACCACGGTCATCGCCACCCACGACATGCGCCTGGTCGAGAGCCTGGAGATGCCGAGGCTTCATCTGGAGGCCGGACAACTGATACAACTCGCGCCGGGCGCCGACCCGTCGCTCGTCCTGGGCGCGGATGCCGGCCCCAGGCTGCCCGAGGGTTTCCCTCAGGCGGTAAGCCATTCCCGCGACTGACCCCCGACATGATGAGACCGCTCCGCTTCCTGCCATCCGAGAACGTCCACGGCCGCCTGCTGCCCTGGGTGATCGCCGTCATGGTCTTCCTGGCCGGTCTGGCCATGCTCGCCGCGCTGGGCCTGCAGATGACCGCGCATACCTGGCACGAGGGCCTGTCGCGCAGCCTGACCGTGCAGGTCATCAACACCGACAAGGCCGAGCGCGACCGGGAGGTCGCCGCGGCGCTCGACGCGCTCCGCGCGACGCCGGGCATCGAGGCCGCGTCCGAGGAAACCGGCGAGCAGGTCGCCGCGCTGCTGGAGCCGTGGCTGGGCAAGGGTAATGTGGGTCCGGACCTGCCCATTCCCGCGCTGATCGACGTGCGGCTCGCCGAGGATGCGTCGGTCGACGTCGCGGCCCTGGGCGAGACCCTCGCCAAGGTCGCGCCCAGCGCCAAGGTGGACGCGCACGAGCGCTGGCTCGCCGACCTGCTGGTGCTGATGCGGATCGTCCAGTGGGTCAGCGGCATGATCGTCGGGCTGGTGGGGCTGGCCACGGTCGCGATCATCGTCTTCGCCACCCGCGCCGGGCTCGCCGCGCACCGGGAGACGGTCGAGATCGTGCACATGATGGGCGCAACCGACACGGCCATCGCCGGCGCGTTCCAGTGGCGTTTCCTCTGGGTCGGCATCAAGGGCGCGATCATCGGCCTGATCGGGCTGGGCGCCGGCATGGCGGTCATCCACTACATCAACCAGCGGCTCGAGGGGGCGCTGCTGCCGCAACTCGTGCCGCCGCCCGAAGTGCTGGCCAGCCTGCTCGTGCTGCCGGTGATCGCGGGCCTGCTCACCATGCTGACGGCCCGTTTCGCGGTCATGCGCGCACTGGCCGACATGAACTGATGCGCAAGCTCCTCGCGCTCCTGCTGCTGGTCGCCGCCGGCTGGCTGGCCGGGTTCTTCGTCTATATCGGCAAGATTCCCGACCGCATGCCGGTCGACCTGCAACGCACCGACGGCATCGTCGTGCTGACGGGCGGGCCGTCGCGGCTCAACGAGGCGGTCGCGCTGCTGGCGGCGGGGCATAGCGAGCGGCTGCTGATCTCGGGCGTCAACGCCCGGACCAACGATCCCGAGCTGATGGAAAGCCTGGGCCTGAAGGCCAAGGCGGAGGCCGAGCTGTTCAACTGCTGCATCGACACGGGGCGCGAGGCGCGGGACACGGTCGGCAACGCCCAGGAAGTGGCCTCGTGGGCGCAGCGACATCGCTACCGCTCGCTGCGAGTGGTGACGGCGGACTATCACATGCCGCGCAGCCTGCTGGAGATACGGCGCTATGCGCCCGAGCTGGTGCTGGTGCCCCATCCGGTGTTCGCCGAGAACATCCGGCCCGGCCTGTGGTGGCGCAGCGCCGCCTCGGCCCGCGCCTTGTCGACCGAATACAACAAGCTGCTGGTGGTCTGGATGAAGGCCAATCTCTACGACCGGGTGGCGGGAGCGCCCGACCTATGAACGTGGTCCGCTCGCTGCTGTTCAACCTGCTGTTCTGGTGCTGGACGGCGGTGGTGGTCTTCGGCTTCTCGCCGGCGCTGCTCGGGCCGGGCCGCTGGTCGTCCCGCGCGCAGGCGGTGTGGGCGGCCGGCACGGACTTCCTGGCGCGCCGCGTCCTCGGCATCCGCTTCGAGGTGCGCGGGCGCGAGAACCTGCCCGAAGGGGCGGTGATCGTCGCCTCCAAGCACCAGTCGGCCTACGAGACCATCATGTTCAGCTTGATCCTGCGCGATCCGGCGGTGGTGCTGAAGCGCGAGCTGCTGGCGATCCCGCTCTATGGCTGGTACAGCCGCCGCATGGGCATGATCCCCATCGATCGCTCGGCCTCGTCGAAGGCCCTGCGGCAGATGATGCGCGCCGCCGACAAGGCGGCCGCGCAGCAGCGGCCGATCCTGATCTTTCCCGAGGGCACCCGCGTCGCGCCCGGCGTCAAGGGCCGCTATCTGCCGGGCGTCGCCGGCCTTTACCGGCATCTCGGCCTGCCGGTGGTGCCGGTCGCGCTCGATTCCGGGCTGCTGTGGGGCCGCAACGCGCTGGTCAAGAAGCCCGGCACCGTCACCTTCCAGTTCCTGCCGGCGATTCCGCCCGGGCTCGACCGCGCGGCGCTGATGGCCCGCCTCGAGACCGAGATCGAGACCGCCAGCAACGCCCTGCTGGCCGGGGCCGGGCCTGTGGATAATTCCGGGGATCAATCCCGGGGATAGCGGGGATAACCGCGCGCTTCCACGGGTCCGCCGGGCCTGCTGCCCGTCATGCGCCTGAAACATAACGGGAACGCCATGTTGCCCGAAAGGCGGTTTCGACCTATCATCCAGTCCAACCTGTGGACCGATGATGAGCACGGCGGCACCGATCTCCACCCAGATCTGGGACATGAAGTACCGGCTGAAGGCGGCCGACGGCACGCCGGTCGACAAGTCGGTGGACGACACCTGGCGGCGCATCGCCCGCGCGCTGGCCGAGCCCGAGGCGCCCGAGGCCCGCGCCCTCTGGGAGGCGCGTTTCCACGAGGCGCTGGAGGGCTTCAAGTTCCTGCCCGCCGGGCGGATCGTCGCGGGCGCCGGTTCGGGGCGCGACGTCACCCTGTTCAACTGCTTCGTCATGGGCACCATCCCCGACGACATGAGCGGCATCTTCGACAATCTGCGCGAGGCCGCCCTCACCATGCAGAAGGGCGGCGGCATCGGCTACGACTTCTCCACCCTCCGGCCCAGGGGCGCGCCGGTGAAGGGCGTGGGCGCCGACGCCTCCGGCCCGCTGCCCTTCATGGATGTCTGGGACGCCATGTGCCGCACCATCATGAGCGCCGGCCACCGGCGCGGCGCCATGATGGCGACCATGCGCTGCGACCACCCGGACATCGAGGCGTTCATCGCCGCCAAGCAGGACCCGGGGCGGCTGCGCATGTTCAACATGTCGGTGCTGGTGACCGACGCCTTCATCGAGGCGGTGAAGGCCAATGGCACCTGGGACCTGGTGTTCGACGGCACGGTCTACAAGACGCTCGCGGCGCGCGAGCTGTGGGACACGATCATGCGCGCCACCTACGCCTATGCCGAACCGGGCGTGATCTTCATCGACCGGATCAACTCGTTGAATAATCTATATTATTGCGAAACGATCTCGGCCACCAACCCTTGCGGCGAACAGCCCCTCCCCCCCTATGGGGCGTGCCTGCTGGGCTCCATCAATCTGGCGGTGCTGGTGAAGGAGCCGTTCACCGCCGACGCCGCTGTCGATCTCGACGAACTGGACGGGCTCGTCGCCACTGCGGTGCGGATGATGGACAACGTGGTCGACGTCTCGCGTTTCCCGCTCGACCGGCAGGCCCACGAAGCCAAGGCGAAGCGGCGCATCGGTCTGGGCGTCACCGGCCTCGCCGACGCGCTCATCATGTGCCGGACGCGGTATGGCTCGCCGGCGGCGGTCGAGCTGACCGAGACCTGGATGCGCCGCATCCGGCGCGCCGCCTATCTGGCCTCGGCGGCGCTGGCGGCGGAGAAGGGCGCCTTCCCGCTGTTCGACGCGGAGAAGTACCTGGCCGGCGCCACCGTCGCCGGGCTGGACGAGGACGTGAAGGCGGCGATCCGCGCGCACGGCATCCGCAACGCGCTGCTCACCTCGGTCGCGCCCACCGGCACCATCTCGCTGTTCGCCGACAACGTCTCGTCCGGGCTGGAGCCGGTGTTCAGCTTCACCTACACCCGCAAGGTGCTGATGCCCGACGGCACGCGCAAGGAGGAAACGGTCTCCGACCATGCCTACCGGCAGTACATCCGCCGGTTCGGCGAGAAGGCGCAGTTGCCCGACTATTTCGTCACCGCCCAGACGCTGACGCCGGCGGACCACGTCCGCATGCAGGCCGCGGTCCAGAAATACGTCGACAGCTCGATCTCCAAGACCATCAACTGCCCCGAGGACATCTCGTTCGAGGCGTTCAAGGACGTCTACATGCAGGCCTGGGAATCGGGCTGCAAGGGCTGCACCACCTATCGTCCCAACGACATCACCGGCTCGGTGCTGGAGACCGCCAGGGAGGACGAGGACGAGCCCCGGCTGCCGCTGGAGGAGACCGTGGCCCGTCATGCCGACGAGTACGCGGCGGGCGGCGTGGTCTACATGACCCGGCCGCTGGACCGGCCCGAGGCGCTGCCGGGCAAGACCTACAAGATCAAGTGGCCCGACAGCGACCACGCCATGTATATCACCCTCAACGACGTGGTCCAGGACGGCCGGCGCCGGCCCTTCGAGATCTTCATCAACTCGAAGAACATGGAGCACTATGCCTGGACGCTGGGTCTCACCCGCATGATCAGCGCCGTGTTCCGGCGCGGCGGCGACGTGTCCTTCGTGGTCGAGGAGCTGAAGGCCGTGTTCGACCCGCGCGGCGGCCAATGGATGAACGGCCATTACGTGCCCTCGCTGCTGGCCGCCATCGGCGAGGTGATCGAGGCGCATCTGGTCGACATCGGCTTCATCCGCAAGGAGCAGGACTTCAGCCCGAAGGCGGCCGAGCTGCGCCTCGCGGTGGGCGAGAGCCGCATGCGCTCCTGCCCCAAATGCGGCCAGCCCACCCTGATCCGCCAGGAAGGCTGCGACACCTGCCTGTCCTGCGGCCATTCCAGATGCGGGTGAGCGTCAGGCGGCCGGGCTTCCCAGCAGCTTCCACACCCGGTGCAGCGGCCCGTCGACGATGCCCATCTCGTCCAGATGGGCGACGGTGCTGGCCAGATAGTCGATGTTGACGCCCGATATGCCGCGCGCGCCGTCGATCTGGCGGGCCTGTTCCTCCAGCGACAGCTTGCCGGCATATTGCGGATGGCCGCGGTCGACCACATAGGCGCGGGCGGTGACCAGGGCGTCGGGCAGGCGGACCACGTGATCGACGGGCCGGTAGACCGCCGTCACCATCTCGCGCTCGTCCAGGGCGGTGATCACCTGCGCGGCGTGCCCGGCCTTCACCCGGAAGGCGCGCCCGACGCACGAGCCGCCGTAGTCGAGGCCCAGCACCAGGCCGGGCCGCTCCCGCGTACCGCGATGATGCCAGGAATAGACGCAGAACGAGCGGTGGAAGCCGTAGAGCCGCGCGGTCCGCGCCTCCTCGAAGGCGAAATCCGGCCGCCACATCAGCGAGCCATAGCCGAATATCCAGATATCGTGCGCTTGCGTCATGGTCCGCTGTTGCTGTTGCCGCCGCATCATCCTACGTAGTCCGGGAAACAGACGGGAAGCGTTCTCGATGATCAACAGATATGTGCTTCTGTTCGGCGGCCTCGGCATCCTTTTCGCCGCCTATGCGGTCTGGTGGCATGGCGAGGCCGGGCGGCTGGAAACCGAATTCCCCGCGGCGCTGGCCCGGTCGCTGCCCGAGGGCGTCACCGTCAGCCGGACGGTGGCGGGCGTGGACGGCTTCCCGTTCCGCCTCAACGTCCAGCTTACGGACGTCAAGGTAAACTGGGGCGAGGGCGACTGGGCCGCGACTCCGTCGCTCACCGGCATCTTCCAGCCCTTCACGCGCGATCACCTGATCCTGCACCTCGACGCGCCCGTCACCTTCAAGGTCCAGGGCGCCGAAGGCACCGTGGCGGCCGAGCGGGCGCTGGGCAGCCTGGTGGGCTTCGAGGCCGGCCGCTACCAGTTCGATTCCGACGCCATGAACGTGACCCTCGAACAGCCGGGCGTCGCCCGCCTGTCGGCGTCGCGCCTCCAGGTGCATGTGCGCCGCGAGGAGACATCGCCGGTGCAGTACGCCTTCGCCGTCTCCGCCAAGGGCATCACGCCCCGCGAGGCGGCGACCGGCCATCTGGCCGCGCTGCTCGCCAGCCACGGCCGTCCCCAGGCGGACGGCACCGTCGACATCGAGATCGACGAACGGCGCGGCGTCTTCCACGCGGGTGGCCGGACGCTGCCGCCCGCCGAGGCGGAAGAGGTCAAGAAGCAGTTCTGAGGCCCCGCGCTCGCGGAGTCTCCAAGAAGGAAACCCGAGGGATACCGATCTGGGCGGCGGTTTCCCTAGAGGCCCGCGCGCCGCGCGCGGTTCAGCCGCGCGGCGATCTCCTCGCCGTCCTCTTCCTCGCCCGCCTCGTCGGGATAGGTGGCGAGCGGTTCGTAGATGGCGCCCGAATGGGCCAGATGGCTGCGGAACAGGGTGAAGCGCTCGACGGTCCAGGGCGGCGACCAGAGCTGGTCGTGGTCGGCCAGGAAACGCTCGACCCTGCCGCTCGGTCCCTTGAAGCGCGCCAGGGTGATGTGCGGCAAGAACTTGCGGGTCTCGTCCGGCAGGCCGATCCGCACCAGCGCCGTCTCGATCTTCTGGGCCAGATGGGCGAGCGGCGCCTCGGGGCCGACGCCCGCCCACAGCATGCGCGGCTTGTGCAGCGCGCCGAACAGGCCGGCGCCGTGGAGCGAGACCTGGAACGGGGTGAAGGTGATGGCGCGCAGGGCGCTGTCGATGTCCTCGGCCCTGGCCCCGTCCACCTCGCCGATGAAGCGCAGGGTCAGGTGAAGCTGCTGGTCGGTCTGCCAGCGCGCGCCGTGCACCCCGCCCATCAGCCCGGTCAGGCGCTCGCGCACCTCCGGGGGCAGTTGCAGACCGACGAACAAGCGCAGCATGGCTGATACCGTATCGTCCCGGCATGCCCGGCCGGCATGCGATTAGTGAATCCCTCCGATGCCTTACGGCGCATCGGCCTCTCGACGTTCCGTCATTTTCCGGCACGCTGCTTCAGCAGACTATGAACCATCGGCGTCATGCGTGCCACGATGACGTCGATTCCCTCGGCCGTGGGATGGATGCCGTCCTGTAGGTTCAGCTTCGGGTTTCCGGCCACGCCGTCGAGGAAGAAGGGATAGAGCGTGGCGCCGTACTCCTTGGCCAGCGCCGGATAGAGGGCGTCGAACTGCCTGCCGAACGCGGCGCCCATGTTGGGCGCGGCCTTCATGCCGGCCAGCAGCACGGGCACTCCGTCCGCCCTGAAACGCTCGAGGATGGCGGCGAGCGCCTTGCGGGTGACGGCGGGATCGACGCCGCGCAGCATGTCGTTGGCCCCCAGCTCGACGATGGCGAGGTCCGGCTTGCCGCCGGGCACCGCGCCCAGGGCCCAGTCGAGGCGGCTGAGGCCCGCGCTCGCGGTGTCGCCGGAGACGCCGGCATTGTGGACCTTCACCTTGAGCCCCTTGGCGGCCAGCGCCTTCTGGAGCCGGGCGGGGAAGGATTCGGCGGGGGCGAGGCCATAGCCGGCGGTCAGGCTGTCGCCCAGCGCGAGCACCTGGAGCGTGCCGTCGGGCGCCGCCGCGTGGGCCGGCGCGCCGAGGCCGACGAGCAGCAGCACGGCCCACAGTTTGACAAGCCGCCGGTGCATCCCATATCGGTGACTTGTGTCCGGCTGCATCCCTTGTCCCCATGATCCGTCTCGACGATATCCATCTAACACTTAAGAGCCGGGCCGGACCCGTCAACATCCTGCGCGGTGTCGACCTGTCCATCGCCAGGGGCGAGGCCGCCGGCATGGTCGGTCCCTCGGGATCGGGAAAGTCCACGCTGATGAGCGTGATGGCCGGGCTGGAGAAGCCCACCAGCGGCCGGGTCGCCATCGACGGCCAGGACATCACCGGCATGGACGAGGACGCGCTGGCCCGCTTCCGGCGCGGCCGCGTCGGCATCGTCTTCCAGTCGTTCCACCTGATCCCCAACATGACGGCGCTGGAGAACGTCGCCGTGCCGCTGGAGCTGATGGGCGACCCGGACGCCTTCGACAAGGCGGCCGAGGAGCTGCGGGTGGTCGGCCTGGGCGGGCGCACCGAACATTATCCCGGCCAGCTTTCCGGCGGCGAGCAGCAGCGGGTCGCCCTGGCGCGCGCGCTCGCGCCGCGGCCGGGCCTGCTGCTCGCGGACGAGCCCACCGGCAATCTGGACGCGGCCACCGGCGCCGCGATCATCGAGCTGATGTTCCGGTTGCAGGCCGAGCGCGGCACCACCCTCGTCCTCATCACCCACGATCCGGGCCTCGCCGCCCGCTGCGACCGGCAGATCGGCCTGCGCGACGGGCGCGTCGATCACGATCCGCCGCACGCGGTCCGCGCCGGAGCCGCGTCCTGATGCCGCTCGCCCTCCGCCTCGCGCTGCGGGAATTGCGGGGCGGCCTGAAGGGCTTCACCGTCTTCCTGCTCTGCATCGCGCTGGGCGTCGCGGCCATCGCCGCCGTCGGCGGCGTGCGCGGCGCGGTGATGGAGGGCATCGGCGAGCATGGCCGGCCGCTGCTGGGCGGCGACATCGAGCTGCGCATGACCAGCGAGCCGATGCCGCGGGCGCCGCTCGACTACGTCACCGGCCGCTACGCGGTCAGCCGCACCGCCACGCTGCGGTCCATGGCGGCGGCCGATGCCGAACGGCGCGCCACCATCGAGCTGAAGGCGGTCGATGCGTCCTATCCGCTCTATGGCGAGGCGGTCCTGTCGCCCGCCATGACGCTGTCCGACGCGCTCGCCTTCCGCGGCGGCCATTGGGGCGTCACCGTCGAGCAGGCCGTGCTCGACAAGACCCGCGGCAGGGTGGGCGACCTGCTGCGCATCGGCGAGCTGGACTATCAGGTGCGCGCGGTCACCGTCGCCGAGCCGGACAAGGCCGCCGACGGTTTCAGCCTGGGCGCCCGGGCGATCGTGTCCGACGCCAGTCTCGCCCAGGCGGGGCTGATCCAGCCGGGCAGCATCGTGCGCTACCAGTACCGGCTGCGCCTCCCGCCCGGCGCCGACCTCGAAGCGGCCAAGCTGGACCTGGACCGGCGCTTTCCCGACGCCGGCTGGCGCATGCGCGACCGGCAGAACGGCGCCGACAGCATCAAGCGGTTCCTCGAGCGCCTGGGCGTCTTCCTGTCGCTGTCCGGCCTGACCGCGCTGCTGGTCGGCGGCGTCGGCGTCGCCAACGCGACCGCCGGCTATCTCGCCACCAAGCGCGAGGCGGTCGCCACCCTCAAGAGCCTGGGCGCGGGCGGCGGCCTCGTCTTCATGGTCTATCTCTGGCAGGTGCTGCTGCTGGCGCTGGTGGGCGTGGCCATCGGCCTCGTGCTCGGCGCGGCCATTCCCTATGCGGCGATCGCCTATCTCCAGGACATGCTGCCCGTGCCGGCGCGCCCCGGCGTCTATGCGGGGCCGCTGGTGCTCGCGGCGGGCTACGGCCTGCTGACCGTGCTGGCCTTCGCCGCCTGGCCGCTCGGCCGGGCGCGCGACGTGCCCGCCGCCGGCCTGTTCCGGCAGATCGTCGCCCCGGTCGGCGGCCGGCCGCGCTGGCGATATGTGGCGATGACGGTCGCCACGCTGGTAGCGCTCGCGGCGCTGGCGCTCGCCTTTTCCGGCGAGCGGCGGTTCACCCTGTGGTTCATCCTGGGCTCGGCGGCGAGCTTCCTGATCCTGTGGCTGTCCGGCCTCGGGCTGATGCGGCTGGCCGCGCGCATCCCGCGTCCCGCCAGCACGGCCTGGCGCATGGCGCTGGCCAATCTCCACCGGCCCGGCGCCGCCACGCCCAACGTGGTGCTGTCGCTGGGCCTCGGCCTGACCCTGCTGGTGACGGTCGCCCAGATCACCGCCAATCTGGCGGCGCAGATCAGGGACGGCGTCCCGGCCGACGCGCCTTCCTATTATTTCATCGACATCCAGCCCGACCAGATCGACGGCTTCGAGGCCCTGGTGCGCGGCCTGCCCGGCGTGGCGGCGGCCGAGCGGGCGCCCATGCTGCGCGCCGCCATCACCGAGGTGAACGGCGTGCGCGCCGAGGACGCGAAGGTGGCGGGCGACGCCCAATGGGCGCTGCGCGGCGACCGGGGGCTCACCTATGCCCGCGAGCAGCCGGCGCGGAACGCCATCACCGCCGGCGCGTGGTGGCCGGCGGACTATGCCGGCCCGCCGCTGATCTCGCTGGACGCGCGGCTGGCCGAGGGCATGGAACTGGGCATCGGCGACACGCTGACCTTCAACGTCATGGGCCGGCCGATCACCGCGGCCATCGGCAACCTGCGCGAGATCGACTGGTCGGGCATGGGCATGAACTTCTCGGTGATCTTCGCGCCCGGCACGCTGGAAGGCGCGCCGCATACCTATCTGGCCACGGTCCGCGCGGACCAGGCGCACGAGGCGGGCGTCGACGCCGCGGTCGCGCGGGCCTATCCCAACGTCACCTCGGTCCGGGTGCGCGACGTGCTCGCCACCGTCAACACGCTGCTGGGGCAGATCAACCAGGCGGTCTCGGCCGCGGCGGCGGCGGCGCTGATCGCCGGCGTTGTCGTGCTGGCGGGCGCCATGGCGGCCGGCTACAGCGAGCGGGTGCGCGACGCGGTGGTGCTCAAGGTGCTGGGCGCGCGCCGGGCGGACATCGCCCGGGTCTATCTGATCGAATACGCGCTGATGGGCCTGATCACGGCGCTGGTCGCCATGGCGCTCGGCACGCTTGCCGCCTGGCTGGTCATCACCCAGGTGATGGAGGCACGGTGGAGCTTGCGTCCCGACATCCTGGTGGCGACCGCGGCGGCGGGGCTGGCGGTCACGGTGGCGTGCGGCTTCCTCGGCACCTGGCGGGCGCTGGGCGAGAAGCCCGCGCCGCATCTGCGGATAGATTAACGGAAGTTTTCCAAAGGGTTTCTCTTGAAACCTGGGCCGCTCGCCTTGATATTAGTGCGCAAGGTTCCGCCTTTGTGCACGGCCTGTTTGAAAAGGAGTTGGTCAGAAATGGCACAAGAGTACAGAACGCCGTACAGCGTGGGCGCGGGGACTGCTGCCGAGATCGATCAAGGCCTCCGCTCTCACATGCTGCGCGTCTACAACTACATGGCCTCGGGCGTGCTGCTCACGGCCATCGTCTCCTATCTGTTCGCCAACACGCCGGCGCTGCTCGGCCTCGTCTACGCCCAGACCGCCACCGGCGGCTATGCGCCGACCATCCTGGGCTGGATCGTGATGTTCTCGCCGCTGGCGATGATCCTGGTGATGAATTTCGGGCTGAACAAACTCAGCATGTTCGCGCTCCAGGCCTCGTTCTGGGTGTTCGCGACGCTGATGGGCATTTCGCTCAGCACGATCTTCCTGGCCTATACGGGGAACAGCATCGCCACCGTGTTCCTGGTCTCGGCCAGCATGTTCGCGGCGCTCAGCCTCTACGGCTACACCACCAAGAAAGACCTTGGCCCGGTCGGCAAGTTCATGTTCATGGGCCTGATCGGCATTCTGGTCGCCAGCGTCGTGAACATCTTCCTGGGCTCGGGCATGATGTCGTTCGTGATCTCGGTGATCGGCGTCGTCGTCTTCGCCGGCCTGACCGCCTACGATACCCAGAAGATCAAGGAACTCTACTACGCCGGCTATGGCGAGGAGCAGACCGCCAAGCTCTCGATCATGGGCGCGCTCAGCCTGTATTTGGACTTCATCAACCTGTTCCTGATGCTGCTGCGCCTGTTCGGCAGCTCGCGCGACTAGCCTTTCGAGGCCAACACCCGACGGACGCCCGGCCCTGTGCCGGGCGTTTTCGTTCGGAGAGCAGGGAGACGGCGCGCGTTCAGTCGATCACGTCGAGGCGCTTCTTCTCGAAGAAGCGGAGCACGGCCTCCAGCTCGTGGCCGCGCTTCAGAATCTGTCCGCCCGGCGACAGGATCGCCCAGGCGCCCTGGCGCTTGGCCCATTTCGGGCATTTGACGATGCGGTAGATGGGCATCTCGCTCGCCCGGCGGAACACCGAGAACACCGCCTGCTCGGCGCCGTCGCTCATGGCATAGTCCCGCCATTCGCCCTCGGCGACCATCCGTCCGTAGACCCGCAGGATCTGGTCCAGTTCGCGCCGGTTGAAGAAGACGCTGGGCGGCGTCGCCCGGTATTCCGCGAGGCTGGTGACGTTGTGCATGCTTGAACCAAGCCGTTCCGTTTCATGAACTGTAACATCGATTTCGCGCGCCGTCCGCCCCGGAAAGCGGCGGAACGGCCCGTCCGGGACGGATGCGTAACGAGATCGATGCCGTAAGCACGTAAAGGTTGTGGTCGCAACCTTGCCCTGTGTCCGCCGAATTACCGCCACAATTGACGGTATTATTCCAATCGTTGGCCTCGTCGCCCGGTCGTTGTGAGATGAATCTGTAGCCCCCAAGCCCATTTCATCTCATACGGCCGGGCATTTCATTTCCGGCCGCTTTCCGAAAAATCCGGCTTCATGGCGTCTTGATGCGGCGCGCGGCTTTTCCTATCTAGCCGTTCGACCCACAGCGAGAGAGCCCATGACGCAAGCCGATGCCGCCCAGAAGCACGAATTCCAGGCCGAGGTCGCCCGCCTCCTGAACATGATGGTCCGCTCGGTCTATTCCGAGACCGAGATCTTCCTGCGCGAGCTGGTCTCCAACGCATCGGATGCGTGCGACCGCCTGCGCTACGAGGCGCTGACCAACCCGTCGCTCGCCGAGGGCGATACGGATTTGCGCATCGTCATCACCGTCGATCCGGCGGCGCGCACCCTCACCATCGCCGACAACGGCATCGGCATGAACCGCGACGACCTGATCGCCAATCTGGGCACCATCGCGCGCTCGGGCACCGCGGCGTTCATGGAGAAGCTGAGCGGCGATTCGAAGAAGGATGTCTCGCTCATCGGCCAGTTCGGCGTCGGCTTCTATGCCGCCTTCATGGTCGCGGATCGGGTCGACGTGACCAGCCGCAAGGCCGGCGAATCGCAGGCATGGAAATGGTCGTCGGACGGCCAGGGCAGCTACACCACCGAACCCGCCGAACGGGACGGGCGCGGCACCACCATCGTCCTGCATGTGCGCGAAGGTGAGGAGGAATATCTCGACGCCCACCGGCTGCGCCACATCGTCACCACCTATTCGGACCACATCGCCTTCCCGATCCACCTCGCCGAGGTGAAGGACGGCGCGGTGACCGAGGAGGAGTCGGTCAACAAGGGCTCGGCGCTGTGGATGCGCCCCAAGGCCGAGGTGACCGAGGAGCAGTACACGGCCTTCTACCGCCATGCCGGCCATGCCTTCGACGCGCCGGCCCTGACCCTGCACTACCGGGCGGAAGGCACCATCGACTATGCCGCGCTGCTGTTCGTGCCGTCCGAGCGGCCTGTGGACCTGTTCGATCCGGCGCGCAAGCCGCGGGTGAAGCTCTATGTGAAGCGCGTCTTCATCACCGACGACACCGGCGATTTGATCCCCGGCTGGCTGCGCTTCCTGCGCGGCGTCGTGGATTCCGAGGACCTGCCGCTCAACGTCAGCCGCGAGATGCTGCAGAACAACCCGGTGGTCGCCCGCATGCGTAAGGCCGTCACCGGGCGCGTGGTGTCGGCGCTCGAGGCCAGGGCGAAGGACGATCCCGAGGCGTTCGCCGGGATCTGGGAGAATTTCGGCGCGGTCCTCAAGGAGGGCATCTACGAGGACGGCGAACGCCGCGGCGCCCTGCTGAGGATCGCCCGGTTCCGCTCCACCCACGGCGACGGCTGGGTCAGCCTCGAGGACTATCTGGGGCGCATGAAGGAAGGCCAGGAGGCGATCTATTACGTCTCGGCCACCGACCTGGCGGCGGCCCGCCGCAGCCCGCATCTGGAAGGCTTCGCGGCGCGCGGGGTCGAGGTGCTGCTGCTGACCGATCCGGTCGACGATTTCTGGTTGTCCACGGTGACCGAGCACGAGGGCAAGCCGTTCCGTTCGGTCACGCGCGGCGGCGCCGACCTGTCGGCGCTGGGCGAGGCGGCGGAAGGGAAGACGGCGGACGACGGCCGCTTCACCACGCTGATCGCGGCGCTCAGGGAGGCGCTGGGCGAGGCGGTGAAGGACGTGCGCACCACCGACCGGCTCACCGGCAGCGCCGTCTGTCTCGTCGCCGACGACGGCGACATGGACCTCAACCTGCAGCGGCTGCTGAAGATGCACAACCAGCTCGGCTTCGAGGCGGCGCGCATCCTGGAGATCAATCCGGACCATCCGCTGATCGCCGCGCTCGCCGCCCGCGCGGACCGGCCCGGCGCGCTCGACGCGCTGAAGGACCCGGCGCTGCTCCTGCTCGATCAGGCCCGCATCCTGGAAGGCGAATTGCCCGCCGATCCCGCGTCGTTCGCGCGCCGGATGGCGGATTTGATGGCGAAGGCGCTGGGATAACGGCTCGCCAGTTTGGCGCTGCCGCCGCCAGCACCGCATCGCCCGCCACGGCCGGTAACGACCCGATGTCGATCCCCGGGCGAGTCATGTCCATCGTTCGGATATGGTGAAGGCAAGGTGGCCGATGAACGGGCTCGCGGCACAGGATGCTGGCACCCGGGAGCATGCCAGGGTGGGGGATGCCGCGCCCGGGCTCCTGCATCCTCATACCCGGTAGCGTCATGTGCGTTCTCGCCAGCCTCACTCCCGAGCGGCCGGTGCCGCCTTTCGAGCGCGCGCCGGATCCCTCGCGCCGGACATGCGCAACACGAGAAAGCCCGCGGCGGCAGACAAGAGAGAGCCGCCCAATACGCCGATCTTCACTTCGCTCATCAGCAGCGGATCGGTGAAAGCGAGACCGCCAATGAACAGGCTCATGGTGAAGCCGATGCCGCATAGCAGGCAAACGCCGTAAATCTGCGTCCAGTTGGCACCTGTGGGCTTTGGTGCCAGTCTGAGCTTGATGCACAGCCATATTGCGCTCAGGACGCCCGCCTGTTTTCCCAGGAACAAACCCGCCGCGATGCCAAGCGGCAACGGTGCCAACAGATGCTCGATGCCAATGCCAGCAAACGACACGCCCGCATTGGCAAAGCCGAAGACCGGCACGATAGCATAGGTGACCCACGGCTGGAGCGCATGTTCGAGGCGATACAGCGGCGCGTCCCCGTCACGTCCGGCCTGCATGGGAATGAACATGGCGCTTATCACGCCCGCGATTGTGGCGTGAACGCCCGAGAGCAGCACTGTCAGCCACAACAGGGCGGCGAGCGCCAGATAGGGCGGCAACCGCGTGACGCCGGCCCGATTGAGCGCGAACATGACGGCCATGATGCCGAGCGAGGCCAGCAGCGCGAGGCCGTTCAGGTGATCGGTATAGGCGAGCGCGATGATCGCGACCGCGCCCATGTCGTCGACGATGGCGACCGTGACGAGGAACAGTTTCAGCGAAGTCGGCACCCGCTTGCCGAGCAGCGCCATAACGCCGACGGCAAAGGCGATGTCGGTCGCGGCCGGAATCGCCCATCCGCGCGACAATCCCGGTGATGATCCCGCGATCGCAAGATAGACCAGCGCGGGCACCGCCATGCCGGCTGCCGCCGCGATCATCGGCAACGCGCGATCCGACCAGCGGGCAAGCTGTCCACCTGCAAACTCGCGCTTGATTTCCAGTCCAACCAGCAGGAAGAACAGCGCCATCAACCCGTCGTTGATCCAGTGCAG
>CAZVVC010000031.1:0-14344 GCA_964630425.1 uncultured Bifidobacterium sp.
CGCTGGGCGGCCGGGTGGCGGGCCGGATCTTCGAGGGGGACCGCCGGTTCGACATCGTCGTCCGGATGCCGGAATCGGTCCGGGGCAGCATGGAGGCAATCGGGGCGCTGCCGGTGCCGCTGCCGCGCAACGAGGCGGCGGAGGGCGCTGGCTACGTGCCTCTCGCGGAGGTGGCGCGTCTGGAGCTGGCGGCGGGGCCGAACCAGATCAGCCGCGAGGACGGCAAGCGCCGCGTGGTGGTGAGCGCCAATGTGCGCGAGCGGGACCTGGCCTCGTTCGTCGAGGAGGCCCAGCGCGCCGTCACGGCCAAGGTCAGCCCGCCGGCCGGCTACTGGATCTCGTATGGGGGCACGTTCGAGCAGCTGATCTCGGCGTCGAAGCGGTTGCAGGTGGTGGTGCCTTTGGCGTTGCTGATGATCTTCGGCCTGCTGTTCGCGCTGTTCGGATCGGCGAAGGACGCGGCCATCGTGTTCTCGGGCGTGCCGCTGGCGCTGACCGGGGGCGTGGCGGCGCTCTGGCTGCGCGACATCCCGCTGTCCATCTCGGCGGGCGTGGGCTTCATCGCGCTGTCCGGCGTGGCGGTGCTGAACGGCGTGGTCATGGTCTCGTTCATCCGGACGCTGAGCGCGGCGGGCGAGGAACTGGACGAGGCGATCCGCAACGGCGCGCTCACCCGGCTGCGGCCGGTGCTGATGACGGCGCTGGTGGCCAGCTTGGGATTCGTGCCCATGGCGCTCAATGTGGGCGCGGGCAGCGAGGTGCAGCGTCCGCTGGCGACGGTCGTCATCGGCGGCATCGTCTCGTCGACGGTGCTGACCCTGCTGGTGCTGCCCGCGCTCTACCGGCTGGTGCATGGCGGTAATTTCTATTTGAGAAAATAACGCATGAGAATTTCTGATTTGGGAAAAAGAGCGGATTGACGGCCGGGGGTGCATGCTATTACTAGCCGCATGGTATCCGCACCCTCGCAACCGTCCTATCAATTGCAGACCGTCTCCCGGGCGCTGGAGACCATGCGGCTGCTCGAAGGGGCCGAGGCGCCGCTTTCGCAGACGGAAATCGCCGAGGCGCTGGGCGAGCCGGTGCCGGTGGTGTTCCGCATCCTGCACACGCTGGAAGGCCACGGTTTCGTCAACCGGCGGGCGGACAAGAAATATACACCGAGGGGCGTGACCGAACCCGACGGCCTGGGGTTGCCGCTGGACATCCTGAAGCTGCTGGCCGCGGCGCCGGGCGGGCTGCGCGCCGGCGACCTGGCGATGCGGCTGGGCGTGGAGGCGGCGCGGCTGGACGAGGCGCTCGCGGTGCTGGCGGCGCGTCAGCTCGCGGCCGTCGCCGAAGGTGTGTGGACGCCGGGCTTCGGCCTGCTGGAACTGGCGCGGCCCATGCTGCGCGGCACGCTGCGCGCGGCGGTGCGGCCGCTGATGGAGCAACTGCGCGACGAGAGCGGCGAGACCGCGACGCTGTTCGTGCTGTCGGGCACGCAGCAGGTGGTGGTGGACGTGGCGGCGAGCCGCCAGCCGCTGCGCTACGAACTGGAGATCGGCCGCGCGTTCGACCTCGACAAGGGCGCGGCGGGCAAGGCGGCTCTCGCGGCCATGGACGGCGAGGCGATCGCCGGGCTGCTGGACCATTACGGCGTGGCCAGAAGGGCGCGGACGCGGCTGCTGGCCGATATCGGCAGGGTGCGCGAGGCGGGCTATGCGATCTCGTTCGGCGAACGGCTCGAGGGCGGGGCGGCGGTTGCCGCGCCCATCCGGGACGAAAGCGGCCGGGCGCGCGGCGTGCTTGGCCTGATGATGCCCGCGTTCCGCAACGCGCCCGACAGGATGCCGCATCTGGGCAGGGTGCTGGTGAAGCATCTGGGACAATTGAGGCTGCCGGACGATATGGCGTCCAGCGAGCAGCCGCCTTCACGGGGAGAGACCGCTTGATCAGAAATCCGCAGCAGTTCGAACGCTTCCTGGCGGACGTGAACGCCTGGGTGCGCAACTATGCCATTCCCAACGAGACCCGCGTCGCTTCGGGCGAATACATGCCGAAGGACATCTCGGAGGAGATGGCGCGGCAGGGCTATTTCGGGTGGAGCATCCCGGAGGAATTCGGCGGCGCGGGGCTGACCGCGGAAGAGCTGGTGCTGGGCGCGCTGGAAATCTCGCAGGCGTCGGTGGCGTTCCGCGCCCATGTGGGCACCAACACCGGCATCGGCTCGGAGGCGCTGGTCGTCGACGGCACGGACGAGCAGAAGCGCAAATACCTGCCGAAGATGGCCAGGGGCGAGCTGATCGGCTGCCTGGCGGCGACGGAACCGGACGCGGGTTCGGATCTGACGGCGCTGAAGACCACCGCGCGGCGGGACGGGGATTCCTATGTGCTGAACGGTACCAAGGCGTTCATCACCAACGCGCCGGTCGCCGACCTGTTCACGGTGATGGCGCGCACGGACGAGAGCACTCCCGGCGCGGGCGGGGTGAGCGCGTTCATCGTCGAGCGGGACTCGCCAGGCCTGCGCACGGGCGCGCCGTACAGGAAGATGGGCCAGGAAGGCGCGCCGGTCTCGGAGGTGTATTTCGAGGATTGCCGCATCCCGGCCTCGGCGCTGATCGGCGGCGTGGAGAATGTGGGCTTCAGGACCACCATGAAGGTGCTGAACAAGCAGCGGCTGCACCTGTCGGCGCTGTCGACGGGGCCGGCGATCCGCATGCTGGACGAGGCGGTGAGGCACGCCATGACCCGCAAGCAGTTCGGCCAGCCCATCGGCGAGTTCCAGCTCGTGCAGGGACTGATCGCCGACTGCCAGACCGAGATCCATGCCGCGCGGGCGCTGATCCTGGAGACCGCGCGCAAGCGTGATCGGGGCGAGGACACCAGCATGGAAGCGTCCATGTGCAAGTACTTCGCCACGGAAATGTGCGGCCGGGTGGCGGACCGGGCGGTGCAGGTCTTCGGCGGCTCGGGCTATGTCGCCGACTATAGCTGCATCGAGCGGTTCTACCGGGACGTGCGGCCGTTCCGGCTCTATGAGGGCGCCAGCCAGATCCATCAGGTGACCATCGCGCGCATGACCATGAAGCGGGCGGCGGAGACGGCGTGATGGCGGCGTTCGAGGCGTACCGGGTCGAGGAGGAAGGCGACGCCGGACGCGGCCACTTCCGCGACCTGACGGTGGAGGCGCTGAGCGAGGGCGACCTGCTGGTGCGGGTGCTCTATGCGGGGGTGAACTACAAGGATGCGCTGGCGGCGACCGGCAAGGGCAAGATCCTGCGGCGCTATCCGTGCATCGGCGGCATCGAGGCCGTGGGCACGGTGGCGCGGTCCGGCACCGACGGGCTGCCGGTGGGGACGACGGTGATCCTGCACGGCTATGGGCTGGGCGTGGAGCGCGACGGCGGGTTCTCGCCCTGGGTGCGGGTGCCGGGGGCGTTCGCGACGCCGTTGCCCGAGGGGCTGACGGCGCTGGAGGCGGCGGCGATCGGCGTGGCGGGGCATACGGTCGCCCTATCCATCGACCTGATGGAGCTGAACGGACTGGCGCCGGGCAACGGGCCGGTGGCGGTGACCGGCGCGACGGGCGGCACGGGCAGCCTCGCGGTGTCCATGCTCGCGGGGCTGGGCCACGAGGTGACGGCGCTGTCGCGCAAGCCCGATGACGGTTTCCTGCGCAGGCTGGGCGCCACCGAGGTGATGCCGGTGCCGGAAGGCAGGCGCAAGCCGCTGGAATCGGCGCGCTTCGCCGGCGCCATCGACACCACGGGCGGCGCGCCGCTGGAGTGGCTGATCCCGAGCATGAAGCAGAACGGCGTGATCGCCGCGTTCGGCAACGCGGCGGGGCTGGCCCTGAACACCTCGGTGCTGCCCTTCATCCTGCGCGGCGTGCGGCTGATCGGCATCAACGCGGACACGCGGCCACCGCTGCGGCCCCGTCTTTGGGACAGGCTGGCGACCAATCTTAAGCCCAGGTTCATAAACGACCTGATAAATATCATAGACATCAAGCAATTGCCGGACGTCATGAATGAAATGATCGAAGGCCGGACTCGGGGAAGGACCCTGATCCGTTTCCACCCAGACTAAAAAAGCCAAGGCAATGAAAGAAGCCCTCGTAAAGGCCCTGAAAACCCTGCAAGCCCGTTTTCGCACGGTGCCGCGCTACCAGCCCGAAAAGCACTACATGCGCGGGCCGGGACCGGCGTGCGCCGCCAAGACGAATCGGCCGGCGCAGGGGCGATAGACCGGATTCACAGCACGCCGGCGGGTGTCAGGTCATGACGCTGGATCACCTCGTGTCGCGGCAGCGTCATGACCGCCTCCGTCTCTGCCCGGGTGACGTTATCCGGCGGTGAAGAAGTCGGCGCGCGGCGTGCCCGACGGGTCGTAGACCGGCTCGGCCAGATCGACGCGGAACTTGCGGATCTGCGAGCCCTTGCGCGGCCATTTGCGCAGGTGGCCGCCCATGTCCTTGTACCAGTGGTTGTCGAAGTGGTACTGCAGGTCGGCGGTCTCGACCCATTCCTCGTAGACGTGGATGCGACCGGGGACGAACACGTCCTTGGTCCAGATGTAGTGAATGCAGCCCTTCTCGGTGTAGGCGCCTTCGATGTGCTCCCTGGCCGTGGCGATGACCTCGGTCACGTCTTCCACGTCGAGGTCGATCCATCCCGCGATGATGATTGCCATCCGTTTTCCCATTCCTGCCGTTGTCGCGCCGTCCGTTGAGCGGCCGATCAGGAGAGTGCGCGAGCGGCCGTAGCTTGGCAAGCGCCGAGACGGCGCGCGCCAAGCCGCGATATCGGAAGGGGGTTGATGCTGAAAGACTGCCGGGGCAGATATTGTGGATGCCGATTCTCAAGGAGCGGTGAGAAGCGGCCGTATTCGTCGATGGGGAGGAAATGATGTCGAATTATGCCCGGCTTTTCTCGCTGCGAAGGCTTTGGCTCATCCTCCTGGCGAGCATGATCGTCATGTTCGCCGTCCTGCTCTACTTCGGACGGGAAATCTATCACGCCGCGCCGCCGATTCCCGAGGCCGTCAAGACCGAGGCCGGGGAGACGCTGTTCACGCGCGCCGACATCCAGCGCGGGCAGGGGGTCTGGCAGTCGATGGGCGGCATGCAGCAGGGCTCGATCTGGGGGCACGGCGGATATCTGGCACCGGACTGGAGCGCGGACTGGCTGCGCCGCGAGGCGCTGGCCCTGCTCGACATCCGGGCGCGCATGGACGGCCAGCCGACCTTCGAGGCGCTGGACGAGCGGCAACAGGCCTATGCGCGCGCGGCGCTCCAGCTCGACATGCGCCGCAACACCCATGATCCGGCGACCGGCGTCATCACCGTGGGGCAGGACCGGGCGGCCGCCATCGCCCATGTGGCGGCACACTACCGCGACCTGTACCAGGCGCGCACCGACGAAGCGCGCCAACTGCGCGTCGACTATGCGTTCCCGATCCATACGCGCCTGTCCGATGAGGATGCGCATGCGATCGCCGCCTTCTATTTCTGGACCGCCTGGGCGACCACGACCAACCGTCCGGACGATACGATCACCTACACCAGCAACTGGCCGCACGAGCCGCTGGTCGGCAACACGCCGACCGCGCCGCTGTTCCTCTGGTCGATCATCTCGGTGTTCGTGCTGCTTGCCGGCATCGGCGCGCTGGTCTGGTACTATGCGCGCGAGTTCGACGTGTGGCGCGCCGACAGCGAGCCGGATGGCGGCTTCGCCGCGGTCGACTTCATGGACGGCGCGACGATCACCCGCTCCATGCGGGCGACCACCAAATATTTCTGGGTGGTGATCGCGCTGTTCGGCGCCCAGGTGCTGCTGGGCATCGTCACCGCCCACTACCAGGTGGAAGGCCAGGGTCTCTACGGCCTGCCGTTCACGGAGACCCTGCCCTATGCGGTCACGCGCACGTGGCACACCCAGCTCGCCGTGCTCTGGATCGCGGTGGCGTGGCTCGCCACCGGCCTTTATGTGGCGCCGCTGCTGTCAGGGCATGAACCGAAATACCAGACCTTCGGCGTCAATTTCCTGTTCATCAGCCTGCTGGTGATCGTGGTCGGCTCGTTCGCGGGCCAGTGGGCGGCGGTCAACGGCATGTTCCGCGACCTGACGGCGAATTTCTGGTTCGGCCACCAAGGCTACGAATACACGGACACGGGCCGTTTCTGGCAGATCTACCTGTTCATCGGGCTGCTGCTGTGGGTCGTCCTGGTGCTGCGCGCGCTGTGGCCGAAGCTGAGCCAGCGCGGCGGCACCTCGCTGGTGCTGCTGGTCGCCGTTTCCGCCGTCTCCATCGGCCTGCTGTTCGGCGCGAGCCTGATGTGGGGGGAAAAGACCCATATCGTCATCATGGAATACTGGCGCTGGTGGGTGGTGCATCTGTGGGTCGAGGGGGTGTTCGAGGTATTCGCCACCGCCATCGTCTCGGCGCTGCTGGTCCGCATGGGACTGGTGCGGCCTTCGGTGGCGGCGACCGCGGTGCTGGTCGCCACCATCATCTTCCTGGGCGGCGGCGTGCTGGGCACGTTCCATCACCTGTATTTCACCGGAACGCCCATCGGGGTGATCGCGCTGGGCGCGGTGTTCTCGGCGCTGGAGGTGGTGCCTCTCGCGGTGGTCGGCTTCGAGGCCTACAACCGGTCGAAGCTGGAGGGGCAGCAGCAGTGGGAGCACGTCTACCGCTGGCCGTTCCGGTTCTTCGCCGCCGTGCTGGTCTGGAATCTGGTGGGCGCCGGCCTGTTCGGCTTCCTGATCAACCCGCCCATCGCGCTCTATTACATGCAGGGCCTGAACACGACGGCGACCCACGGGCACGCCGCGCTGTTCGGGGTGTACGGCATGCTCGGGCTGGGACTGCTGCTCTACTGCCTGCGCGGCCTGACCAATCCCGCCATCTGGAACGAGCGCATGCTGAAGATCTCGTTCTGGTGCCTCAACATCGGTTTGTTCATGATGACGTTCCTGTCACTGCTGCCCCAGGGCCTGTGGCAGACCTACGTGTCGTTCAACGACCATTACGCGGCCGCACGTTCGGCCGAGATGATGCATCACCCGATGATGGAGGCGCTGGTCTGGGCCAGGGTGCCCGGCGATATCGTGTTCGCCGTGGGCGTGGGCGCGTTCGCCCTGTTCTTCGTGCAGGCATTCGGATGGTTCCGCCGTCCGGGCGCCGCGCTTGCCGGCAAGGCGGGATAGCCTCGCCGGCGCGGGCGTTTTAAGCCCGAGGCTCCACCAGCTCGACGATGTTGCCTTCGGGGTCGGCGAAGAAGCAGAGCCGCAGGTCGCGCTCCCTGGCGATGAGCGCGCGGTCGGACTTCAGGACGGCGCCGGCGGCTTCGGCGGCGGCGAGTGTGGCGTCCAGGTCGCTGCAATAGAAGGTGAGATAGGCGATGCCCGTGCGGTCGCTCATGTGCTCGGGCGTGGGCGGGATCGTGGGCGCCGCGGGCGGGCGGACGAGCTTGATGACCTCGTTGCCCGGGGTCTTCAGCCAGATGTTGATGTAGCCGTCGGGCGCGACGCCGAGGCTGCTGCTGAGCGAAGCGGGAATGTCGGCGCGCCGGACCTCGGTGCAGGACAGCACCTGGGTGTAGAACGCATACATCCGGTCGAGATCGATCACCGGTATGCCGACTTCCAAGGCCTGAGTCTGTCTCACTGGAATCCCCCTTGCTGTTCCGATGGTTGGAGCGGTGCGGCCGGTTCCGGGCCGCCTCGGAGCACTGTTTCGCGGCCATGTTAGTGGCTCGGGCGGCCGGTGACCAACAGGAACTGGCGGGGTCCCGCCGCGTTAGCTCGGCATCACCGCCCTTTCAAGGAAGGATGCGAGCCATGAAGTCCATCATGTCGAAAACGCTTTGCGCCCTTGCCGGCATCGCCGCCCTGAGCGCCGCCGCGCCCGCCAACGCCCAGCGGACCGTGGAGGAAGTGATCGTCGAAGGATACCGGGGCGGCAAGCTGCCGGACAACGTGAAGCGGGCCGCGACCTCGGTCAGCTATGCCGACCTGGACCTGGGTACCCGCGAGGGCCGCGCGGAGCTGCGGCACAGGGTCAGACTGACCGCCCGTTACCTGTGCGAGAAGCTGGGAGAGACGGATCATTCGTCGGGCGTCGTGCCGTCGTGCCGCGACAAGGCCGTGCGGGATACCATGCGGCGTGTCGGCACGCTCGAGGCCAATGCGGTGCCGCGCGGCTCGGCCTGGGTTCCGCCGCCGCCCTGGGCGGCGCCCTATCCGGCGGGATGGGCCGAGGAACCCTATGCGGAGACATATCCGGCGCAGACCTACCAGCCCGCGCCTCCGGCCCGGCCCTATCAGACGCAGCCCCATACGAGGACGTATCAGCCGGCGCCGGTGCAGTCCGCGCCCGTGGATCCGTATGCCTACGACTATTGATCCCGCCCTTCAATTTGACGTAGGGGCGGGATGCTCTATGGTTCTCGGCTGACCGCGCCGCGGGGATTATCCGGCGGCGCCCAACGGACAAAGGGGATGCCGAGAATGAGCAAGGAAAGCCGTCAGTGGGTGTTGAAGTCGCGGCCGCCGGGACTGGTGGGGCCTGAGCATTTCGAGCTGAAGACCACCACCGTCGCCGATCCGGGCGACGGCGAGATCCTGGTGAAGACCCTGTACCTGTCGTTCGACCCGACCCAGCGCGGCTGGCTGAACGAGGGGCCGGGCTACATGGATCCGCTGAAGATCGGCGCGCCCATGTTCGGCGCAGGGCTGGGCCAGGTGGTGAAGTCCAACGATCCGGCCTTCAAGGAAGGCGACGTGGTCAACGGCATGATCCCGTGGCAGGACTACGCCATCCTGAAGAACGGCGCGGGCCTGATGCCGTTGCAGCCGGTGTCGCGCGACTATCCGCTGACCTGGGCGTTCTCGGTGTTCGGCATCACCACGCTGACGGCGTATTTCGGCCTGCAGGAAGTGGGACAGGTCAAGGAAGGCGACGTGGTGCTGATCTCGGGCGCGGCGGGCGCGACGGGCTCGGCGGTGGCCGAGATCGCCAAGATCCGCGGCGCCAGCAAGGTGATCGGCGTGGCCGGCGGCCCGGAGAAATGCAGGTGGGTGGTCGAGGAGGGCGCGTGCGATGCCGCCATCGATTACAAGAGCGACGATCTGGAAGCGAAGCTGCGCGAGCTGGCGCCGAATGGCGTCAACGTGTTCTACGACAACACCGGCGGGCCGATCCTGAACGCGGCGCTGGCGAACCTGGCGCAGGGCGCGCGCATCGCCATCTGCGGCGGCATCTCGTCGGGCTATTCGAGCTGGACCATGCCGGAGGGGCCGAACAACTACCTGTTCCTGGTCCTGAAGAGCGCGCGCATGGAAGGCTTCCTGCTGTTCAATTACGCCGCCAAGTTCCCGCAGGCCATCGCCGACATCGGCACGTGGGTGAAGGAAGGCAAGCTGAAGGTGCACGAGAGCGTGTCCGAGGGCCTGGAGAAGGCGCCCGCGGTGCTGCAAGGCCTGTTCACCGGCCAGAACAAGGGCAAGGCCATCCTGAAGGTGGCGGACCCGGTCTGACCGACAGCGCGACGGCGTTCCCGGATCAGCGAGGGTTCGGGAACGCCGGGCGAATGGGCGAGTCGGGCGCCACTTCGGCGTCGAGGCTGAAGCGCAGCAGTTCGATCATGAACAGCTCGTCCTCCTCGGCGAGACGGCGGGAGAGCTTCAGCCACACGACGGCGAACACCGCCATGAAGATCGGCACGATGGCGGCGGGCCAGAGCGGCCCGTTGACATTCCGGCCGACGCCGAACAGGTCGAAGGCGACGACGAAGCCGATCCCCAGCCCGATCACGACGAAAGAGAACCAGACGATCAGGAAGCCGACCGCGAAGGGATGCATGCCGAAGCGGCAGCGGATGCGCGCGCCTTCGCCTTCGCGGTCGACGGTGCCGAACAGATAGGTCTGGAAGGTGTTCTTGTAGGCGAGGCGCCGGCGCAACTGGAGCGCCGCCTCGGTGATGTGGCCGATGAGGGGATTGTTCCCCCTGAACCTGCGTCTGGGGTCGGTGACCATCCGCAGCCGCCGGGCGCATTCCTCGGGCCCGTATGGCGATAGCAGGTCGACGGTTTCCGATGGCATGGCACGTCCTTTGTGACCATGTCGGGCTTACCCCGAGCAAGTCTCTTTAAAAGCATAAGGTTGCACCGGGTGGTTTGGCTAGGGGAAGGCGGCCCGGCGGCCGGAAATCGCGAAATATTCACGGCCGGGGGCAGGTTCCCGGCCGGTAAATTCCGCTGGCAGAGACGGCGCGGCCATGCTCTAACTTCGGCAACGCCCCACTCGGGGACACAATCCTTACGGGATCAGACGGGAGAGTTTCATGACGGAAGCATGGATCATCGACACCGCGCGGACGCCGCGGGGCATCGGCAAGGTGGGCAAGGGCGCGCTGTCGGAGGTGCATCCGCAGCGCCTGCTGTCGACGGTGCTGAAGGCGCTTGGAGAGCGCAACAACCTGAACACCGACGACGTGGACGACGTGATCGCCGGCTGCGGCTCGCAGGTGGGCAAGCAGGGCGCGTGCATCGCGCGCATGGCGGCGCTGGACGCGGGCTGGAGCAATCTGGCCACCGGTTTCTCGATCGACCGCTTCTGCGGCTCGGCGCTGACGGCCGTGCAGCTCGGCGCCATGGGCATCATGTCCGGGATGCAGCATCTGGTGGTCTCGGGCGGCGTCGAATCCATGTCGTATGCCTCGACCCAGCGCGGCGGCCTGCCGACCATGGACCGCGACAATCTGCACCTGCGCGCGCTGCACCCGCAGCCGCATCAGGGCGTGTGCGCCGACCTGATCGCGACGCTGGAGGGCATCACCCGCGAGGATACGGAAAAGCTGGCGGTGGAATCCCAGCGCCGCGCCGACATCGCCATCAAGGGTGGCTATTTCAACCGCAGCGTGGTGCCTGTCCATCACGACGACGCGACGGTGGCGCTGGACCGCGAGGAATTCCCGCGGCCGCAGACGACGCTGGAAGGCCTGGCGCAGCTGAAGCCGGCGTTCACCGACCTTTACCAGTATCCACTGAACGAGGAAGGGCTGACCTACAGGAAGCTGGTCGAGATGGCCTATCCGGACGTGAAGATCGAGCATATCCATCACGCGGGCAATTCGTCGGGCGTGGTGGACGGCGCGAGCGGCGTGATCCTGGCCTCGCCCGAATACGCCAAGGCGCATGGCCTGAAGCCGCGGGCGCGCATCGTGACGATGGCGACCTCGGGCGATTCGCCGGAGTTGATGCTCAACGCGCCCGGCCCGGCCGCGCGCAAGGCGCTGAAGCAGGCGGGCATGACGGTGAACGACATCGACCTGATGGAGGTCAACGAGGCGTTCGCGGTGGTGCCGCTGAAGTTCATGCGCGACCTGAACGTGGACCCTGAGAAGGTGAACGTGAACGGCGGCGCGATGGCGCTGGGTCACCCGATCGGCGCGACCGGCGCCATGCTGGTGGGCACGGTGCTGGACGAGCTGGAACGCCGTGACCTGACCACCGGCCTCGTCACCATGTGCACGGGCGGCGGCATGGCGCCCTGCACGATCATCGAGCGGATTTAAGCCCGTCCGGCAGCAACAGACGCCGTTCGATCCCGACCTTCTCTCCTATATCGGGGAGAGGGGCGGGATGACACCGGCTCCTTGCCGCGCGGATTGACGGTGGACCTGAAGTTTCCCTCGTTTCTCCTGCCGGGTTGGCTGTTGTCAAAGCGGACATAGAAACGGACATTCAGGCTGGGGGAATTATAGTTAAACTCTGACTAAAAATTTGATATTAGTGAGATATGAGTGATGATAAACCGGATATAGAACCGGACATGGATCGGGGTGAAGGCGTCGGTCTCATGGAGCCGATGCAACTGGGTGAGGGAACCAAATCGCGCGGTGAGGCGACGGAACTCGCCTTTGAACTCGGGAAAAAATCCGCAGGCTTCAAGCGCAGCCTTCCCGCGCCCATCCTTGAATCGTTGGCGACACTCGTCCGTTCGATGAACTGCTATTACAGCAATCTGATCGAAGGGCATGACACACATCCCATCGACATCGAGCGTGCGCTCGACGGCGACTACAGCGGCGATCCCAAGAAGCGCGAACTCCAGATCGAGGCCAAGGCACATATCGCCGTCCAGCAATGGATCGATGGCGGTGGACTTTCGGGCCGCGCGGCGACCGGACAGGCAGTTCGTGAAATCCACCGCCGTTTTTATGAAGAAATGCCGGAAGAGCTATGCTGGGCCGAAAATCCAGAGACGGGTAAGCGTATCCGGGTTGTTCCAGGCGGGTTTCGCCGTTATGACGTCCGGGTTGGACGGCATATCGCCATCAGCCCCGGTGCGGTGCCGCGCTTCATGGAGCGTTTCGACCAGGTTTACGGAGGGTTGGGCGCGACGGCGATAACGATTGCGGCCGCCGCAGCGCATCATCGGCTGGCATGGATTCATCCGTTCATCGACGGCAATGGACGTGTCGGACGTCTCATGTCTCACGCGATCCTTCTGGATTCGGTGGATTCGGGCGGGGTCTGGTCCGTCTCGCGAGGGCTTGCCCGCAACCTCAATGACTATAAGACTCATCTGGCCAACTGCGACCAGACGAGGCGAAACTCCCTCGACGGACGCGGCACGCTCAGCCAGGAAGCGCTTGCGGACTTCACCAGGTTCTTTCTCAAGGTGTGTCTCGATCAAGTGACGTTCATGGAAGAACTCATAGAACCAACCCGGTTTCGCAAGCGCATCGAGATATGGTTCGAAGAGGAGGCCAGGCTCGGCCATCTGCCGAAGAAGGCCGGCGTCATCCTCAGCGCCATCCTGTATCGGGGAGAACTGCCTCGGGGCGACATGGACGAACTGCTGGAGCTTACCGACAGGCAGAGCCGCCGTATCGTGCGTCCCTTGTTCGAGCTGGGTGTCCTCACATCCGAGAGCACGCGTGCGCCTATCCGGCTCGCCTTCCCGGCGACCTTGGCCGGCCGTTGGATACCGGGGTTGTTTCCGGAAAAGCCGGAAGCCGCGCCCAAGCCGTAGCGGGGCGTGTGATCTGCGTGTCCGGTAAGGCGCGGGTCCTGGCCGGCCTGTCTACAGCGCCGGATAGTCGGTGTAGCCGGCGGGGCCGCCGGCGTAGAACGTCCTGAAGTCGGGCTCGTTCAGGGCGGCATTCTCGGCGAAGCGCCGGGGAAGGTCGGGATTGGAGATGAAGAGCTGGCCGAAGGCGACGGCATCGGCCTCGCCGGCGGCGAGGGCCGTTTCCGCGCTTTCGCGGGTGAAACGCTCGTTGGCGATGTAGACGCCGCCGAAAGCCTGCTTGAGCCGGGGGCCGATGCGGTTCTCGCCGACATGTTCGCGCACGCACAGATAGGCGAGGCCGCGCCTGCCCAGCTCGCGCGCCACGTAGCCGAAGGTGTCGGCGGGGGTCTCGTCGCCCATGGAGTGGCCGTCGCCGCGCGGTGCGAGATGCATGCCGACGCGGTCGGCGCCCCAGACGTCGGCGACCGCATCGGCCACTTCGAGCATCAGCCGGGCGCGGTTCTCGATGGCGCCGCCGTAGCGGTCGCCGCGGTGATTGGACGCGGTCTGCAGGAACTGGTCGATCAGGTAGCCGTTCGCGCCGTGGATCTCGACGCCGTCGAAACCGGCCAGCAGGGCGTTGCGGGCGCCGGTGCGGAAGGCGTCGACGATGCCGGGTATCTCGGACGCATCGAGCGCGCGGGGCGTGGGGAAGGCCACCTTCGGGCGGACATGGCTGACATGGCCTTCGGCGGCGACGGCGCTGGGGGCGACGGGTTCGTCGCCATTGAGGAACATGGGATGGGAGATGCGCCCCACATGCCAGAGCTGGAGGGCGATGCGCCCGCCCGCCGCGTGGACGGCGTCGGTGACGCGGCTCCAGCCCGCGACCTGATCGTCGGACCAGATGCCGGGCGTATCGGCATAGCCGACGCCCATCGGCTCGACCGAGGTGGCCTCGGTGAGGATCAGGCCGGCGGAGGCGCGCTGGACGTAGTAGTCGCGCATCAGGTCGGTGGGGATGCGGCCGGCGCCGGCACGGGCGCGGGTGAGCGGCGCCATGACGATGCGGTTGGGCAGCGTCAGGGGGCCGATCTGGAGGGGATCGAAAAGCGTGGGCATGCAGGGCCTTCACAGCAATTGGCGGGACGGGGCGAGCCCCGTGTCACCGACACGTTAGCGGGCCGGCGGCCGATGGCAAAGCGTGTGTTTTCGCGCGTTGGCCGTGTCCGGAACGCTAGAGCGGGGACTTGGTCGCGGCCTTTTCGAACATGACGTTGTCCCGGTCGATGGCCGCGGTGAGATAGGCCATGATGGCACCGTCGAGAGCCTGGAA
>CAZVVC010000031.1:14354-17929 GCA_964630425.1 uncultured Bifidobacterium sp.
GTGTAGGCGGGCTTGATGAGATCCGCATTGTTGACGTCGAAGACGAAGGTGGGCACCGGATCGTCAGCCTGGGTCAGGTAATAGAACTTGGCCCGGCGGCGGTGGACCATGGGCGGCTGGTGCCGGTCGATGGCCGCGGTGAGATAGGCCATGATGGCACCGTCGAGAGCCTGGAAACGGCTTTCGCCCAGGGATTGCCGGGCGTCGTGGAGGTCGGTGACGGTCTGTTCGAGGGCGGCCTTGAGACGCCGGTTGATGTCGTCGAGCGCCTCGGTGGCGGGATAGCCGGTGGGCGGCGGGGTGGCATCGAGGACCGCCGAAAGCTGCGTGGCGGTTTCGGGCAGCGGGCCGGACAGGTCCGTGCGCAGCCTACCGAGCAGGGCGCGCAGGTCGATGTTGTCCTGATAGAGAATGGGACCCTCGTGGACGACGCGCTCCTCCAGATGGGTGAGCAGCATGACGCAACTGCGGATGTGGCTGGCGGTCCAGGTGGCGCCCGCCAGCTCGGGCAGCACGTCCTGCTCGAGGGTGCGGACGATGCCGGCGATGAGGTCGCGGGAGGACGGGATCATTTCTTGCTCTCCCCGAAGCGCGCATAGGTGCTGGTCTGGTCGCCGGCGACCTCGCGCCAGGCGTCGACGATGTCCTTGCCGATGCAGCCGGCCAGCTTGCGCTCGTAGCTCCTGACGCTGATCAGGCCGAAGGCCGGGCGATTCATGCGCGGGTTGCCGTTGCGCCAGCCGCCGAGCATGTAGACGTTGAGGCAGCACAGCGCCTTGAACATGATCCAGAACATGCAGAAGGCGAGGCGGCGGGGCGAAACCTCGTGGCCGACGCATTCCTCGTAGTGACGGATGGCGTTGCCGAAATTGTCGAGGGCGAGGGTGCCCTGGGAAAAGGCGAGGTCGAGGGCGCCGTCGCCCAGGGAGGCCAACTCCCAGTCGCTCATGGCGACGATCCTGCCGTCCTTCCAGATCTCCTCGCCGACGCCGTTGTTGCCCTTCACCAGCGAGATCATGGGGGTGTCGTCGGGGATGTTCTCCTCGAGCCAGTAGAGCACCTCGGTGACCAGCGGGAAGGGCTCGCTGCGGCCGGCGATCCAGAGTTTCTTCCAGATGTCGAACTCGTTGCGCAGGCTGGCGGCGGGCGTGGCCGGGGCGTCGATGAACTCGCCGAAGCCGCGGGCCTTCCAGTCCATGCGGTGCAGGAGGGCCAGCTTCTCGACATGCTCGAACACCACGGCGCGGCGCAACCGGCGGCCTTCCTCGGTCTGGTCGTTGATGCCGGCGATGTGGGTGCTGCCGTCGACGAGGCGGCGGATCATGTGCGGGCGGCCTTCGGCGAAATCGACCGCCTCGGCGTACCAGAGCGGCTCGGCCACGGGAATCTCGGAGGTCCAGAGGCGCTGGTAGACCTTCCATTCGTGGCTCATGGACTGGGGCACGCCGGCGCCGCCGGGACAGTCGACCCGGACCACGAAGCCTTCGGGGCGGCCGGCCACCTCGGCATCGACCAGCCAGGTCTCGCGGGAGGCGCCGGGAAAGGTCTGGCGCAGGCCGCGCAGAGCGACCGGCGCGCCAAGGCCCTTCGACAGGTAGGCGGCGACGGCATCGGGTTGGAGCGTGGTCATGGCGGCCTCAGGCGCGTTTGTTGCTGCCGGGCTTCGACAGCCCGTAGCGATTGACGATGCCCCAGTTGATCACCGGGAAATGGGCAAGGCCCTGCTCGCCGTTGACGGTGATGGTGGCGGGCTGCTCGCGGTGGGTGGGCTCGATGACGCGGCCGTCGGGAAGCACGACCTTCTCCGGGTGGGAGACGTCGTAGACGTCGTACTGGGCGGTCTCGCCGCGGTGGAAGCCCAGGCCCATCTCGTCGTCGTAGCCGCTGTCGTAGCCGGAGCCCTTGTAGGCCCAGGGCGCGAGCAGGGCCTGGCCCTCGATGTGGAGGACCTCGCCGGTCTCCAGGGTGACGTCGAGGCGGCAGGTCCTGTAGACGCGAGTGCCGGGGACGAACTCGATGTCGTGCCGGATGTCGCGGACGCGGATTTCTTCGCCGCCGCGCAGGATGTAGCCGTCCTGCATGAGCAGCCTGCCCTCGCTGTCCTCCTGCCGCTGCATCTGTCCGACCATGGAGGGGGTGCGGAAGGCGAGCCAGATGAAGAGCTGGCCGAGGACGACGGAATCGCCGGCGGAGGGGATGAAGGTGGCGGGCTCGTAGCCGCCGACGCCGGGCCGCACGCCCCAGGAATGATCGCGGGCGCCGTACCAGTCGCTGACCTCGATGCGCTGGCCTTCGACCTCGAGCCAGCCGTCGATGCGGCCGATCTGGTCGAACCGGCGGTAATCCTGCTGGAGCCGGCCGTGGATGCGGCGCAGGTGGTGGGCTTCCTCATGGGCGGGATAAAGGCCGGTGAAGGTGATGTCCGCCCTAACCGGCTGTCCCTCGGGCGCGGCGAGGGTGAGGCGCAGGGTCTTCAGCGGCTCGACGATCTCGAGGTTGAGCGGGCCGACGGACAGGTCGCCCAGGCGGGGGATGAAGGGGCGGGCGAAGCGGGCGTTGTACTGCTTGCCGTCCTTCTGGACGCAGACGAATCCCTCGAAGGCGTTCATGTTCTTGTAGGCGGCCATGCCGCTGATGAACTTGATATTCCCGGCGCAGTGGCCGCCCAGCCACATGCGGTCGAAGAAGCGGTGGTCGCTGGTCAGGGCATGGTCGAAGGTGACCGGGCCCTGATGCATCAGGGTTTCGTCGAGCGGGCTGAGCATGTGTTCCCCATTTCCGGTGCGACGCCTTTCGGCGTCCATGATGTGGAGCATGCCGTAATTCCCCGGCGGATAGAACAGGAGCCGGCATCACGGCGCGCATGTTGGCGCAGGTTCCGGCCCGGCGCACCTGCGCGTGTTGACAGGTAGGGCGACTTGCGCCGGCCTCGTGGACTTGCAGCGGTACCGTTGGCGGCGCAGGATCGGGGGCGGCGCAGGATCGGGCCGCGCGCCGGACCCGTGACCGCACCGGGAAAAATCCTCGAAAAAGTTCTTGAAGCGGTTTCGCAAGCACCCTGATGCTGCGTAAATCAGGCTGGTAATCCGGGTGCCGGGCATGGCCCCGCCCGCCAGCGTCTCCCCCAAACAACCGAGGTGGACCGATGGCGACGATCGGCGACATCCTGGCACGCAAGTGGCCGGGCGCGCAGTGGTGCGTGGAAGAGGATTCCCATGCCAGCCTGCAATGGCTGTCGGAGGGCGAGCCACCCACGGAAGCCGAGATCAGGGTGTTTTCCGCCGAAGTGGATCAACTGATGCTGCGCGAGCGCATGGCGGTCACGCCCATGCAGTTCCGCCTGGCGCTCGACGCGGCGGGGCTGCTGGATGCGTGCGAGGCGGCCGTGGCCGCCGCGCCCAGGGCGGTGCAGATCGTGTGGAACCACGCCGTGCTGTTCGAGCGCCTGTCGCCGTTGATCGCCCAGTTCGCGGCGGAACTGGAGATCGCGCCGGAGGAGGTGGATGCGGTCTTCGAGGCCGCTGGCCTGCCCCCTGAAAAGTGGTCCTCCCTGAAGTATGGTTTTGCCATGAGGA
>CAZVVC010000032.1:0-17898 GCA_964630425.1 uncultured Bifidobacterium sp.
GCACGGTGGCGATGGTGCCGCGGGCGGCGTATTGCGGGTCCTCGAAGATCTCGTCCACCGAATAGACCGGCCCGCACGGCACCTGGGCGTCGGCGCATTTGCCCAGCAGCTCGGCCCGGTCCATGGAGGCGGTCCAGGCGCCGACCATGGCGTCCACCTCGGCGCGGGCGGCCTCGCGCTTGGCGATGGAGCCGTAGGGGCCGTCGCCGGACAGCTCGGGGCGGCCCATCAGCCGGGTCAGGCGCTCGAAGATCTTGTCGTTGGTGCAGGCGATGGCGACCCAGCGGCCGTCCTGGGTGGGATAGTGGCTGTGCGGCACCGCGTTCACCGTGCCCGCGCCCATGCGCCGGCGCACGAAGCCGCCCTGCTGATAGGCGGGCGCCAGCTCGTCGAGGATGCGGAAGATGCTCTCGTAGAGGCCGATGTCGACCACCTGGCCTTTGCCGGTCTGCTCGCGCGAGCGCAGCGCCAGCAGCACGCCGACGACGCCGTAGAGGCCCGACATGTAGTCGGCCAGCGTCGCCGAGCCGGGCGTCACCGGCTCGCGGTCCGGATGGCCGGCAAGGAACGAGATGCCGCCGAACGCATTGGCGATGCGCCCGAAGCCGGGCAGCTCGCGCATGGGCCCGGTCTGGCCGTAGGCGGAGACGCGCAGCATCACCAACGCCGGGTTCTCGGCCGACAGCACGTCCCAGCCCAGGCCCCAGCCTTCCAGCGTGCCGGGCTGGAAGTTCTCGCACAGCACGTCGGCCTCGCGCACCAGGCGCTTCAGCAGGGCCGCGCCCTCGGGCGTGCGCAGGTCCAGCGTCACCGGCTTCTTGTTGCGGCTCTCGCTCAGCCACACCAGCGAATCGCCGCAGGCCGTCGGCGTGCCGAAACGGCGCGCCGGGTCGCCGACCTTCGGCAGCTCCACCTTGATTACCTCGGCGCCGAACTCGGCCATCAGCGTGGCGCAGTAAGGGGCGGCGATGAAGGTGGCCAGGTCCAGCACGCGGACGCCGGCCAGCGGGCGGGGATCGTCGGAAGGGAACATGAAAGCCTCGCGGGGAAGGGATCGTCGGGCGGGAATACACCCGCGGCGCAGGATTTCATACCATCGCCGCGCATATCAGGTGATGATCGAACTCATGCGGGGAGGAACGCCATGGACCTGGGAATCGCGGGCAGCAAGGCCATCGTCAACGGCGGCAGCGCCGGCATGGGCAAGGGCAGCGCGAAGGCGCTGGCCCGGGAAGGGGTCGACATCTGGCTGGTGGCGCGCGGCGAGGAGCGGCTGAAGGCCGCCGCCGCCGAGATCGCCCGCGAGACCGACGCGAAGGTGACGCCCATCGTCGCCGACCACAGCACGTCGGACGGCCGGGCGAGGATCCTCGAGGCCTGCCCCGAGCCCGACATCCTGGTGATGACCTGCGCGCCGCCCGTCACCACCGGCGATTACCGCGACATCACCGTGGAGGACTGGAAGGAGGGCCTCGACACCACCCTGCTCAGCCCCATCGAGATGATGCGGGCGACCATCGACGGCATGGTCGAGCGGAAATTCGGGCGGATCGTCAACATCGCCACCGGCGCGGCCAAATATCCGGCGGAGATGCGCCTGCTGTCCGGCGCGCCGCGCGCGGCGCTGGTCAACTACACGGTGGCGGTCTCGAAGAAGGTGGCGAAGCACAACGTCATCATCAACAATCTGCTGCCCGGCATGTTCCACACCGCCACCATCCACGACCGGATGACCGAGCGCGCGGCGCAGAACGGCACCACCTATGACGAGGAGGTGCGCAAATTCGTCGCCCAGTGGCGCATCCCCGCCGGCAAGTTCGGCGATCCCGACGATCTCGGCGCGTTCTGCGCCATGCTGTGCAGCAGATATGCCAGTTTCGTCGTCGGCCAGAGCCTGGTGATCGACGGCGGACTGATCAACTCGACCTTCTAGCGGCGGGACCGGATCGGCCGGGCGCGTCGCAAGGCGCTGGTGGCACTCACCGATACCGCTCTCGTCGAGTGCCCGGCCGTAGGCCGGGTGTATCGAGACGCGCACCGCCGCCTGTTCCCGTGTCTCGATACAGTTTGCCGCTTCGCGCCAAATCACTCGACAGGAGCGGGATTTGAGGGCACCCAGCAAAACCGGACAGGTTCCGCGTTAACGCCGCGCCGTCGCCGCCGCCCGGGCGTAGAGGTCCTGGTCGCCGCGGTGCCAGTCGGCGGTCAGGCCGAAGCCGTCGATGCGCCAGCGTCCCTCGATCCGCGACAGCCGGAAGCGGTAGCGGCCGCCCATGCTCGCGCTGTCGCCGCCGATCACATGCTCGGCCCGGACGCAGGCGGTCACCACCGCGCGGTCTCCGTCCACGTCGAAGGCGAAGCCGGTCAGCAGGTGCTGGGTGGCGTCGAAGCCGCGCAGGAACGGCTCGATGCCGGCCGCCCAGTCGGCCGTCTTCACCGTCACCGGCGGCTGGCCGTTGAAGCCGGACAGGTCGTATTCGCAGGTCTCGGCGAACACCTCGCGGTAGAGCGCCATGTCGAGCGTGTCGACGGCCAGGGCGAAACGGCACGCCGCGTCGCGCAGCGCCTCGTGGTCTCTCAGCAGCGTCGGATCGGCCATCTGTCACCTTTATTCATTTATGCGCGCCGCGGCGCTTGCCCCGAGTCGGTGAGGATGGCACCTTGCCGGAAACGGCAGCCAGGTTTCGAGGGGGAAAGCACCGGCCAGGATGACGATCGACATCTTCCTGCAGCAACTGGTCAACGGGCTGACGCTCGGTGCCTTCTACGGCCTCATCGCCATCGGTTACACGATGGTGTACGGCATCATCGGCATGATCAACTTCGCCCACGGCGACATCTACATGATCGGCGCCTTCGTCTCGCTGATCGGCTTCCTGCTGTTCAGCACGCTCGGCATCGCCTCGGTGCCGCTCGCCATCCTGATGGTGCTCATCCTCGCCATGTTCTTCACCGCCTGCTACGGCTGGGCGGTCGAAAGGCTGGCCTACAGACCCTTGCGGGGGTCGCCCCGCCTGGCGCCGCTGATCTCGGCCATCGGCATGTCGATCCTGCTGCAGAACTACGTGCAGATCACCCAGGGCGCCCGGGTCAAGCCGCTCCAGCCCATGGTCGAGGGCGCCTACCGCATCACGCTCGGCCCCGACGCACATCTCAACGTCTCGGTGCTGCAGGGCGTCATCATCGTCCTGACGGTCGCGCTGATGCTGGGCTTCAGCTTCCTGATCCAGCGCACGCGGCTGGGCCGCGCCCAGCGCGCCACCGCGCAGGACATGAGCATGGCCGGGCTGCTGGGCGTGAACGTCAACCGCACCATCTCGGTCACCTTCGTCATGGGCGCGGCGCTGGCGGCGGTCGCCGGCATGATGGCGACGCTCTATTACGGCGTGATCGATTTCTACATAGGCTTCATCGCCGGCATCAAGGCGTTCACCGCCGCGGTGCTCGGCGGCATCGGCTCGTTGCCGGGCGCCATGCTGGGCGGCCTGCTGATCGGGCTGATCGAATCCTTCTGGCCGCTCTATTTCAACATGGAATACCGCGACGTGGCCGTGTTCGGCGTGCTGGTCCTGGTGCTGATCTTCCGACCCACGGGCCTGCTCGGCCGGCCCGAGATCGAGAAGGTCTGAAATGGAGGATGCCGCGCGCGCCAGGCCGCCGCTCGCCAGCGCCCTGCGCGAGGCGGCCATCGCCGCCGCCGTCGCGGCCGTGCTGGCGGTGCCGCTGCTGGGCTTCCGGCTGGTCGATTCCGCGCGCGGCCTCAGCCTGGACTACCGTTTCCTCTGGATCCTCTACGCGGCGGCCGCGGTGTTCGCCGGCCGCCTCGCCCTGGCGCTGACGGCGCACCGGATCGCGCCCAGGCTGGGCGCCGCGTTCCGCGACCGCGCGGCGCGGGTGACGCTGCCGGAGAATTTCGCCGTCAGGGTGGGCTGGAGCATGGTCGCCGTGGCGCTGCTGCTGCCCTGGCTGCCCTTCGCCGACCGCAGCCTGATGAGCGTGGCGACGCTGGTGCTGATCTACGTGATGCTCGGCTGGGGCCTCAACATCGTCGTCGGCCTCGCCGGGCTGCTCGACCTGGGCTATGTGGCGTTTTATGCCATCGGCGCCTATTCCTTCGCGCTGCTGTCGCTGAATTTCGGGCTGTCGTTCTGGATCTGCCTGCCGCTCGCCGGCATCCTCGCCGCCTTCATGGGCATCCTGCTGGGCTTTCCGGTGCTGCGGCTGCGCGGCGACTATCTGGCCATCGTCACGCTGGGCTTCGGCGAGATCATCCGGGTCGTGCTGCTGAACTGGAACGAGGTGACCAACGGGCCCAACGGCATCAGCAACATCCCGCGCCCGACCCTGTTCGGCCTGCATTTCGACAGCCCCTACAAGATGCCGGCGCCGACCGGGCAGGGCTTCGCCGAGTTCCTGGGCATGAGCTTCACGCCCATGCAGCCGATCATCTTCCTCTATTACGTGATCCTGGTGCTGGTGCTGGCGACCAGCGTGTTCAGCCAGCGCATCCGGCGGCTGCCCACCGGCCGCGCCTGGGAGGCCCTGCGCGAGGACGAGATCGCCTGCCGCAGCCTGGGCATGAACCCGGTCACGGTGAAGCTGTCGGCCTTCGCCATCGGCGCGTTCTTCGCGGGCCTGGCCGGCTGCTTCTTCGCGACGCGCCAGGGCACGATCAGCCCGGAAAGCTTCAGCTTCATCGAATCCGCCACCATCCTGGCGCTGGTCGTGCTGGGCGGCATGGGCAGCCAGATCGGCATCGTGCTGGCCGCCGTGCTGCTGATCGGCCTGCCGGAATCGCGGTGGCTGCGCGAACTGGCCGAATACCGCATGCTGGCCTTCGGCGGCGTCATGGTGCTGATCATGCTGTGGCGGCCCCAGGGCCTGCTGGCGCGGCGCAGCCCGACGGTGACCATGGGCGACGGGGCGGGATCGCCCGCGCCATGAGCCCGCCGCTGCTCCAGGTCGAACATCTCACCATGCGCTTCGGCGGCCTCACCGCCATCAGCGACCTGTCGTTCCAGGCCGCGCGCGGCGAGATCACCGCGATCATCGGCCCCAACGGCGCGGGCAAGACTACCCTGTTCAACTGCCTGACCGGCTTCTACCGGCCCAGCGTCGGCCGGCTGGAGCTGGCCCATGAGGACAGGCGCCGTTTCCAGCTCGAGCGGATGCCCGATTTCCGCATCGCCCGCGACGCCCGCGTGCTGCGCACCTTCCAGAACATCCGCCTGTTCCCCGGCATGACCGTGCTGGAGAACCTAATGGTCGCCCAGCATCTGGGCCTGACCCGCGCCTCGGGCTATGCCGTCGCGGGGCTGCTGAAGCTGCCGGTCTATCGCCATGCCGAGGCGCGGGCGGTGGACCGGGCGCGCTACTGGCTGGACAAGATGGGCCTCGTCGCCGCGGGCGACCTTCCCGCCGGCAGCCTGCCCTACGGTTCCCAGCGCCGGCTGGAGATCGCCCGCGCGCTCTGCGCCGGCCCGGTGCTGCTGTGCCTCGACGAGCCGGCCGCGGGCCTCAACCCGCGCGAATCCGACGAGCTGAGCGGCCTGCTGCTCGACATCCGGCGCGAGCACGGCCTGTCGCTGCTGCTGATCGAGCACGACATGAGCGTGGTCATGCAGATCTCCGACCATGTGGTGGTGCTCGACCACGGCGCCAGCATCTGCCAGGGGCCGCCCGAACGGGTGCGCAGCGACCCGGCCGTCATCAGCGCCTATCTGGGCATGCCCGAGGACGAGGCGGCCGCGATCGCCGGGGGCGGACGCTGATGCTCTCGGTGCAGGGGCTCCATGCCGGATACGGCCGCATCGAGGCGCTGCACGGCATCGACATCGAGGTGCGCCCGGGCGAGATCATGACCCTCGTGGGCGCCAACGGCGCGGGCAAGACCACCCTGCTGACGACCATCTGCGGCAGGCCGCGCGCGTCGCGCGGCAGGGTGATCTTCGACGGCGAGGACATCACCGGCCTCGAGACCTATGCCATCGCGCGCCGAGGCATCGCCCTCGTGCCCGAAGGCCGCCAGATCTTCCCGCGCATGACCGTGCTGGAGAACCTGCAGATGGGCGGCTATGCGGTCGACCCGAAATATTTCCGCTCGGACCTGGAGCGGGTGCTGGCCCTGTTCCCGCAGCTGGAGCGGCGCCTGGCGCAGCGCGGCGGCACCCTGTCGGGCGGCGAGCAGCAGATGCTCGCCATGGGCAGGGCGATGATCTCGCGTCCCCGGCTGCTGCTCCTCGACGAGCCGTCGCTCGGCCTGGCGCCGCTGATCGTGCGCCAGCTTTTCGACATCATCGCCGCCATCAACCGCGACGAGGACATGACCATCTTCCTGATCGAGCAGAACGCCTTCCAGGCGCTGCGGCTGGCGCACCGCGCCGCGATCATGGTCAACGGCCACATCACCCTGCGCGGCACGGGCGACGAGCTGCTCGCCGACCCGGCGGTGAAGGCGGCCTATCTGGAAGGCACGGCGCCGGCGGCGGGAGGGCCCACATGAGCTGGCCGGCGCTGTTCGGCGCCCCGCTCTCGGTCAGCATCGCCGTCACCGGCGTCTTCATGGGCGGCTGCGCCTTCATGACCGGCCGCTCGCTGGCCCTGGTGTGGCGGCCCTGGTGGCAGACCGTGCCCTATGTCGTGCTGCTCGCCGCCGCCGACCGCTTCCTGATCTATGCGCTGTTCGGCGGCCGGCTTTCCTCGCTCACGGGCTTCGTGCTGGACTGGCTTTTCCTGCTGGCCGTCGCGACACTCGCCTATCTGGCGGCGCGCGCTCACCTCATGGTCCGGCAATATCCCTGGCTGTTCGAGCGCCTTGGCCCGTTCGCCTGGCGCAGGAAGCGCGGCCCATGACCCGTGTTACCTTGCGGTTCGTCCGCCACCCGTTATTCTCACCGCCTAATTCCCGCCAACAACCGAACATACAGGTTTCCGCCATGAACCGTTTCAAACGCGCAGCCTTCGCCCTGCTCGCCGTAGGGTTTCTCACCGCCTGTTCCCAGGAAGACGAAATCGTCATCGGCGTCGCCGGTCCGATGACCGGGTCCGAGGCCTCCATAGGCGAACAGATGCGCAAGGGCGCCGAAAAGGCCGTGGCCGACATCAACGCCGCCGGCGGCGTGCTGGGCAAGAAGGTCCGCCTGATCCAGGGCGACGACGTGTGCGATCCCAAGCAGGCGGTCAGCGTCGCCAACGACTTCGTCTCGCAGCATGCGGTGTTCGTGGCCGGGCATTACTGCTCGGGCGCCTCGATCCCGGCCTCGGACGTCTATGCCGAGGCGGGCATCGTCCAGATCTCGCCGGCCTCGACCAACCCGCTGCTCACCGAACGGGGCATGACCACCGTGTTCCGGGTCTGCGGGCGCGACGACGCGCAGGGCCCGACCGCCGCCGACTACATCGCGGCCAAGTTCCCGGAGAAGAAGATCGCGGTGGTCGACGACAAGTCCACCTACGGCAAGGGCCTGGCCGACCAGTTCCGCGCCGCCATCGAGGCCAAGGGCATCACGCCGGTGCTGGTCGAGTCCATCACCGCGCGCGAGACCGACTACAGCGCGCTGGTCACCAAGCTGCGCCAGTCGGGCGCCGAGATCGTCTATTTCGGCGGCTACAAGACCGAGGCCGGCCTGATCGTGCGCCAGATGCGCGGCGCGGGCGTCGGCGCCACCCTGGTCGGCGGCGACGCGCTGGTGACCGAGGAGTTCTGGGCCATCACCGGCGATGCCGGCGCCGGCACGCTGATGACCTTCGGCCCCGATCCGCGCCTCGATCCGCAGAACGCGGCGCTGGTGCAGTCGTTCCGCGACGAGAAGTACGAGCCCGAGGCCTATACGCTCTACACCTATGCCTCGGTGCAGGCCTGGGCGCAGGCGGCGGCCAAGGCCGGCGACACCGACGGCCAGAAGGTCGGCCAGGCGCTGCGCGACGGCACGTTCCAGACGGCGCTCGGCACCATCGACTTCGACGACAAGGGCGACAATTCGGCGCCGGGCTACGTCTTCTATGTCTGGGAGAACGGCAAATACGCCTACGCGCCGCAGTAAGATCGTGACCGCTCCCGGCCCCGAGCCCATCGTCCGGCCCGGCCCGCTGCGCCGGCTCTACCTCTGGACCATGCGTCAGGCCCAGGGCCGGCACGCATGGGCGAGCCTGGGGGCGGTCTCCTTCGCGGAAAGCTCGTTCTTTCCGATCCCGCCCGACGTGATGCTGCTGCCCATGATGCTGGCCGACCGCAAGCGGGCGTTCCTGCTGGCGGGATGGTGCACCATCGCGTCGGTCATCGGCGGCATCGCCGGCTATGCCATCGGCATGTTCCTGTTCGATTCCGTGGGGAACTGGGTGGTGTCGCTCTACGGCTATCACGACAAGATGGAGCAGCTCCGGCTTCAATACGCCGAATACGGGGCGTGGATCATCCTCATCAAGGGCGCCACGCCCATCCCCTACAAGCTGGTGACCATCGCCTCGGGCATCTTCCACTATCCCTTCGCCATGTTCGTGCTGCTGTCGGTGATCACCCGGGCGGCGCGGTTCTACCTCCTCGCGGTGCTCATCTACCTGTTCGGCGAGCCGATCCGCGGGTTCATCGAGAAGCGGCTGGAATGGGTGATGATGACGGTTGCCCTGGCGGTCGTCGCGGGCTTCGTCATCGCCCATTACCTGCTCTAGGCCCACAACCTGCTCTAGACGGAACGCCATGAACGCTGCGCTCAAGCCCCTGGTCTGGACCCTGGTCGCGCTGGCGGGCGCCGGCGCCATGGCCGTCGTCGCGCTCGGCCGCGGCGAGCACGTCAACGCCATGTGGCTGGTGATCGCCGCGTCCTGCGTCTACCTGATCGCCTATCGCTTCTACGGGCTGTTCATCGCCAACCGGGTCCTGCGGCTCGACCGCAACCGGCACACGCCGGCGGTGCTGCACAACGACAGCCTCGACTACGTGCCGGTCAACAAATACGTGCTGTTCGGCCACCACTTCGCCGCCATCGCCGGCGCGGGGCCGCTGGTCGGCCCGGTGCTCGCGGCGCAGATGGGCTATCTGCCCGGCGTGCTGTGGATCCTGGCCGGCGTGGTGTTCGCCGGCGCGGTGCAGGACTTCGTGGTGCTGTTCCTGTCGGTGCGGCGCGACGGCCGCTCGCTGGGCGACATGATCAAGTCCGAGCTGGGCGCCATCCCCGGCGTGATCGCCATGTTCGGCGTGCTGATGATCCTCATCATCCTGCTGGCGGTGCTGGCGCTGGTGGTGGTCAAGGCGCTGGCGATCAGTCCGTGGGGCACCTTCACGGTGGTCGCGACCATCCCCATCGCCGTGCTGATGGGCGTCTATGGCCGCTATGTAAGGCCGGGACGGATCGGCGAGATGTCGCTGATCGGCTTCGTGCTGCTGATGGCCTCCATCGTCTACGGCCAGGCGGTCGCGGAAAGCCCGGTGCTGGCGCCGCTCTTCACCTGGTCGGGGGAAACCCTGGCGCTGGCGCTGATGGGCTACGGCTTCGTCGCCGCGGTCATGCCGGTGTGGCTGCTGCTGGCGCCGCGCGACTACCTCTCCACCTTCCTCAAGATCGGCACCATCCTGGCGCTCGCCGTCGGCATCGTCTTCGTGATGCCCGAGCTGAAGATGCCGGCGGTCAGCCGCTTCATCGACGGCACCGGCCCGGTCTTCGCCGGCGGCCTGTTCCCCTTCCTGTTCATCACCATCGCCTGTGGCGCGGTCTCGGGCTTCCACGCGCTGGTCGCCTCGGGCACGACGCCCAAGATGCTCGAGAACGAGGCGCAGGCCCGCTTCATCGGCTATGGCGCCATGCTGGCCGAATCCTTCGTGGCGATAATGGCGCTGATCGCGGCCTGCGTGCTCGACCCTGGCGTCTATTTCGCCATGAACAGCCCGGCGGCGCTGATCGGCACCACGCCCGAGGCGGCCGCCGCCGTCATCTCCGGCTGGGGCTTCGCCGTCACGCCCGAGATGCTGACCCAGGTGGCCGACGAGATCGGCGAATCCACCATCCTGTCGCGGGCCGGCGGCGCGCCGACGCTCGCGGTCGGCATGGCGCACATCCTGTCGGCGGCGGTGGGCGGCAAGGCGCTCACCGCGTTCTGGTATCATTTCGCCATCCTGTTCGAGGCGCTGTTCATCCTGACCACCATCGACGCGGGCACGCGGGTGTGCCGCTTCCTGATCCAGGACATGATCGGCACCGTCGTCCCGCCGCTGCGCGACACGAGATCGTGGACCGGCAACCTGCTGGCCACCGGCATCGCCGTCGCGGGATGGGGCTATTTCCTCTATCAGGGCGTGGTCGATCCGCTGGGCGGCATCAACACGCTGTGGCCGCTGTTCGGTATCGCCAACCAGATGCTGGCCGCCATCGCGCTGATCCTGTGCACGGTGGTGCTGGTGAAGATGAAGCGGCAGGCCTATGCCTGGGTCACCGCCCTGCCGGCCCTGTGGCTGCTGATCTGCACCTTCACCGCCGGCTGGCAGAAGATGTTCCACGAGAACCCGGCCATCGGCTTCCTGTCCCATGCGCGCAAGTTCTCCGAGGCGGCGAAGGCCGGCGAGATCCTGGCGCCCGCCAGATCGCTGGAGCAGATGAACCGGATCATTTTCAATGATATGGTGGACGCGGCCCTGTGCGGCCTGTTCATGTCCGTGGTACTGGCCATGCTGATCGCCGGCCTCGTCGTCATCCGCCGGGCCCTGGCCGACCCGAAACCGAGCGCGCGCGAAACCCTGGAGGGGAACTATGCGTGATTTTCGGTCCTACAGCAGCTTCCTGGCGCGCGCGGCGCGCCTGATGGTGGGGCTGCCGGACTACGACCCCTACGTCCTGCACCGCAGGATCCACCATCCCGACGAACCGATCATGACCCGCGAGCAGTTCTTCCGCGAACGGCAGGAAAGCCGGTACGGCGGGGGCGGCGGCAAGATTTCCCGGTGCTGCTGACACGGCGGATGCCTCCTCCTTGACCCAGGACACCCCGAAACCCGCCGCTGCGCGCCTCGTCATCGGCGCCATCGGCGTCGTCTTCGGCGACATCGGCACCAGCCCGCTCTACACCATGAAGGAGGCGTTCGCCGGCCCCCATCCGCTCGACCTGGGGACGGCGCTGGCCAACGTCTACATCTACGGCGTGGTGTCGCTGATCTTTTGGGCGGTGATGCTCATCGTGTCGTTCAAATACGTCACGCTGATGATGCGGGCCGACAACAAGGGCGAGGGCGGCTCGCTGGCGCTGCTGGCGCTGGTCAGCCATCTCACCCAGGGCTCGCGCCTCATTCCGGTGGTCTCGCTGCTGGGCATCTTCGCCGCCGCCCTGTTCTACGGCGACAGCATGATCACGCCCGCCATCTCGGTGCTCAGCGCCGTCGAGGGCCTCGAGGTGGTGGCGCCCACGCTCGATCCCTATGTGGCGCCCGTCACGGTCGTCATCCTGATCGGGCTCTTCGCCATCCAGAAGCACGGCACCGCCGTGGTCGGGCGGCTGTTCGGCCCGGTCATGCTGGCCTGGTTCGTCACGCTGGGCGCGCTGGGCATCGCCAACATCCTCGATCATCCCGAGATCGTCGGGGCGCTCGATCCGCGCCATGCCGCGACCTTCTTCGCGCTCGATCCGTGGAAGGCGTTCCTGGCGCTGGGCTCGGTGGTGCTCGCCCTCACCGGCGCCGAGGCGCTCTATGCCGATATGGGGCATTTCGGGCGGCCGCCGATCCGCCGGGCCTGGTTCCTGCTGGTGCTGCCGGCGCTGATGCTCAACTATCTGGGCCAGGGCGCCATGCTCGCCCACGAGGGCAGGGCGGTCATCGACAACCCGTTCTACCGCATGGCGCCGGACTGGGCGATGTGGCCGCTGCTGGGCCTTGCCACCATGGCGGCGATCATCGCCTCGCAGGCGGTGATCTCCGGCGCCTTCTCGGTCACGCGCCAGGCGGTGCAGCTCGGCTTCCTGCCGCGCCTGCGGGTGCTGCACACGTCCGAGGCCGAGATCGGCCAGATCTACATGCCGTTCGTCAACTGGGCGCTGCTGACCGCGGTGATCCTGCTGGTGCTGGGCTTCGGCTCGTCCACCAACCTGGCCGCCGCCTATGGCGTCGCGGTGACCGGCACCATGTTCATCGACACGCTGCTGCTGTCCTTCGTCATGTTCCTGGCCTGGAAGATTCCGCGCTGGCGGGCCGCCGCGTTGCTCGTCGGCTTCCTGGTCGTCGACCTGGCGCTGCTGGGCGCCAACCTCACCAAGATCCCGGACGGCGGCTGGTTCCCGCTGCTGGCGGGCCTCGCGCTGTTCGTGCTGCTGACCACCTGGAAGCGCGGCCGGCAGCTGGTGCGGACCGGCCAGGCGCGCGACGCCATTCCCGTCGACACCTTCCTGTCCTCGCTGTCGCCCAAGGTGCAGCGCGTGCCGGGCGCGGCGGTCTACATGTCGGGCAGCGCCGAGGGCGTGCCCCACGCGCTGCTGCACAATCTGAAGCACAACAAGGTGCTGCACGAGACCAACGTGTTCATGACCATGCAGATCGAGGAAGTCCCGCGGCTCGACAACGAGGAGGCGATGGAGTTAACCCGGCTCAGCGACGGCTTCTACCGCATCGTCTATCACTACGGCTTCATGCAGGATCCGGACGTGCCCCGCGCGCTGCGGCTGGCCGGCATCCGCGGGCTGAAGTTCAACATGATGCAGACGTCGTTCTTCCTGGGCCGCGAGACGGTCATCCCCAGCGCGCGGCCCGGCATGGCCATGTGGCGCGAATCGCTGTTTGCCTGGATGACCCGCAACGCGACCAGCGCCATGGACTTCTTCGAGATCCCGGCCAACCGCGTCGTCGAGCTGGGGTCCCAGATCGAGATCTAGTAATTCGGCGCGGTGTCTTCCTTCGGCGGCGGCCGGCGTGCCGGTCTCGGCTTGGCGGGGTCGAAGCAGCGGTGGTCCCGCAGGACGCCGTATTCCTCGCACTGGCGGCCGTCCGCCAACCGGCACACGCCCTGGTCGCCGGCGGTGGTGCCGGTGTTGATGACGCTGCGGCCGCCGATCTTCACGCAGTTGAGCGCGGCGGGGTTGGGCATGCCGGCGAACGGGTCGGGCGGGCTTTGCAGGGTCACGCTCGCGCCCGTGTCGACCTCCGCCCGGTCCGGCCCCAGCAGCCGGATGACGTAGTCGTTCACCTTGAGGAAGTCCCGCCGCTGGACTTCCAGGCCGTCGGGGTTGAGCTCGTAGACCGTGTCGTCGGGATCGGCGGCGCTGCCGCGCAGGGTGGTCCAGGCGCCTTCGGTCACCACCGGGTCCTCGGACTTGCCCGTGAAGGTCTCGATCAGCACATAGGTGCCTTCGGCGGTGCCGTCGTCCTTCTGCACCAGCGTCAGCGAGGTCTCGACGCCGGCGCAGTCGGCGCAGGGCAGGGTGCCCTTGAACTCGCCCAGCAGCACCGGCACGTCGGGCCGGCCGATGGGCTGCGCCTGCGCCGCCGCCCCGATCAGCAGGGCGCCCGCCAGCGCCGCGCTCCACCGCCACCGAAGTCCGCTCATGAACGCCTCCTCTGGTCCGTGCCGTCCGGTTGCGCAACGCTATGCGAAAGCAGGGCCTGCCGCTAGAGTGCGGTGACATTCCGACACCGAGCAACACCGACGCGGGGCAGCAGACTCCATGACCGAACCGGCCTATGTGCTTCCCGCCCGCTGGATCGACCGGATTCCCGGATCGGCCGTGTTCTTCGAGCGGCGGGTGGTGCTGCTGTTCTTCCTGGGTTTCGCCTCCGGCCTGCCCTTCGTGCTGCCCTTCGGCACCCTGACCTACTGGCTGACCGAGGCGGGCACCGACAAGGGCGAGGTGGGCCTGTTCACGCTGGCCACGCTGCCCTTCGCCTTCAAGTTCGTCTGGGCGCCGCTCATCGACCGGATGCCGCTGCCGCTGCTGACCCGGCTGCTGGGCAGGCGGCGCGGCTGGCTGCTCGCCATCCAGCTCTGCCTGATCGGCGCGATCCTGCTGATGGCTGCCTCCGATCCCGGGCCGGGGCACCTGGTGCTGACCGCGATCGCCGCGCTGCTGGTGGCGTTCTTCTCGGCCAGCCAGGACATCGTCATCGACGGCCTGCGCATCGAGCTGCTGGACGAGCGCCAGCAGGGCGCGGGCGTCGCGGCCTATACCACCGGCTACCGCCTCGCCATGCTGGTGACCGCCAGCGGCATCCTGATCATCGCCGGGCTGGTGGGCTGGTCGGTCGCCTATGCCGCCGTCGCCGTGCTCATGCTGGTCGGGGTCGCCGCGACGCTCGCCGCGCCCGAGCCCGCGGTGTCCACCGCCGAGGTGGAGCGGCAGGAGCAGGAGGCCGGCGCGTTCCTCGAGCGGCGCGGCGGCCTGCCGCCGGCGCTGGCGGGGATCGCCGCCTGGTTCTATACCGCCGTCGCCTCGCCCTTCATCGAGTTCTTCCGGCGCTTCGGCCCTTTCTCCGTCGTCATCCTGGCGCTGGTGCTGTTCTACAAGCTGGGCGACACGCTCGCCGCCATGATGACCGGCCCGTTCTATCTGGAGCTGGGATTCTCGCTGGAGCAGGTGGGGCTCATCAGCAAGCCGGTCGGGCTCGTCGCGACCATCGCCGGCGCGGTGCTGGGCGGCGTGATGGTGGCGCGCCTCGGCGTGATGAAGAGCCTGTGGATCGGCGGCATCCTGCAGCTCATCTCCAACTTCACCTACGTGCTGCTGGCCTGGGCCGGCAACGATCCCTGGGTGCTGGGCGGCGTCATCGCCGTCGAGAACTTCGCCAGCGGCATGGGCATCACCGCCTTCATCGCCTACATGTCCGGGCTGTGCAACGTCGCCTACACGGTCACGCAATACGCGCTGCTCACCTCGCTGATGAATGTGGGCCGCACCCTGCTGTCTGCGCCGTCCGGCTATCTGGCCGAGGCGGTGAGCTGGCCGGTGTTCTTCAGCCTGACGGCGGTGGCGGCGGTGCCGGGCCTGCTGCTGCTGTGGCTGGTGACGCGGCGCTTCGCGTCGGTTGGCCAACCCTCTCCGGCGCTTAATTGAAAGTTCATGCCGGGGCTCACCTGTTTGTGATATGGTCGCGCGACACTCTGGGGAAGCCACAACAACATAGGTGTTGTCATCGCTGTTCTAGCCACCAGACCGGCTCAACTCGAAGTGCGCCTCGCCCTCGATGAAGCCGAAATCGCTGCTGCGCAACATCTCCGCTACCGGGTCTTCTACGAGGAGATGGGCGCCGCCGCGAGCCCGGCGATGGCGCGCGACAAGCTGGACTACGACGAATTCGACCCGGTCTGCGACCACCTGCTGGTGATCGACCACGCGCTGCCGGCCGACGAGGCCGTGGTGGGCACCTACCGCCTGCTGCGCGAGGAGGTGGCCATCGCCAATGACGGGTTCTATTCGGCGTCCGAATACGACCTCAGCCCGCTGTTCATGGGCCGCGACGAAAGCACGGCGCGCCAGCACGGCCAGTTCCTCGAGTTGGGCCGCTCCTGCGTGCGGACCGAATACCGCTCGAACGCGACCATCCAGTTCCTGTGGAAGGGCATCGCCGAATATGTCTACGCGCACAGGGTCTCGTACCTGTTCGGCTGCGCCAGCCTGCCGGGGACGGACGTCACCCAGCATGCCGAGGCGCTGTCCTATCTCTATCACCACTTCCGCGCGCCCGAGGAACTGTGCGTCTACGCGGTGCCGTCCCGGCATATCGAGATGAACATGATGCCGGCGGACCAGATCCGCGAGCGCGACGTGGTCAAGGAGCTGCCGCCGCTGATCAAGGGCTATCTGCGCTGCGGCTGCTACATCGGGGACGGCGCCGTGGTCGACAGCCAGTTCGGCACCACCGACGTGTTCATCCTCCAGTCCATCGCCCGCGTGCCGGACAAGTACTTCGCCCATCTGGCCCGCCGCGAACGGCCGGCCTGACGGCAGGCCCGCTCAGGACGCCCCGATCCCGGCCGGCATTGCCGTAGGGCGGGAGCGGCGCGGGTGCCCGGCGAAGGACATCCGCGCCATCGCGTCCTACAGGAGGTCCGAGCCGAAGGCGGCCAGCGCCGCCATGTTGACGAGGTCCGACGAGCCCGCGTTCATCGGCACGATCTGCACCGACCGCTCCAGGCCGCTCAGCAGCGGCCCGATCACCGTGCCCGCGCTCAGCTCCTGCAGCAGCTTGGACGACAGGTTGGCCGAATGCAGCGCCGGCATGACCAGCACGTTGGCCGGGCCGGACAGGCCCATGAACGGATAGAGCTTCTGCAGCTCGGGGTTCAGCGCCACGTCGGCCGACATCTCGCCGTCGAACTCGAAGTCCGGCTTCTGCTCGGCCAGCAGGCGCCGGGCCTCGCGGATGTGGTCGCTGCGGAAGCCTTCGGGATGGCCGAAATTGGCATAGGACAGCAGCGCCACGCGCGGCTCGTGGCCGAAGCGCCGGGCGATGGCGGCCGAACCCTTGGCGATCTGGGCCAGCTGCTCGGCGTCGGGCAGCTCGTTGACCTGGGTGTCGGCCATGAACACGGTCCGGTCGCGGTTGACGATCATCGACAGGCCGAACACCGTGTGGCCCGGTATCGGATCGATGACCCGGCGGATTTCCTCGTAGGTGGTGAAGTAGTTGCGCGTCAGGCCGCTGACCATGGCGTCGGCATGGCCGAACGCCAGCATGCAGGCGGCGAAGACGTTGCGGTCGTTGTTCACCATGCGCAGGCTGTCGCGGTACAGCGCGCCCTTGCGCTGCAACCGCTTGTAGAGGAAGTCGGCATAGGCTTCGTTGTTGCGGCTGTCGCGCGCGTTGTGGATCTCGATGCCGCCGTCGTCCTCGATGCCCATGGCCGACAGGGCGGCGTGGATCACGTCCTCGCGGCCGACCAGCAGCGGCGTGCCGTAGCCGGCGCCGCGGAACGCGAAGGCGGCGCGGATGACCTTTTCCTCCTCGCCCTCGGCGAACACCACCCGCTTCGGCTTCGAGCGGACGCTGGTGTAGATGTTCTGCAGGAAGTCGGCGGTGGGGTTGAGGCGGCCGCTCAGCCTGGCGCGGTAGGCGTCCATGTCCATGATCGGCCGGCGCGCCACGCCCGAATCCATGGCGGCCTGCGCCACGGCCGGCGGAATGTGGCTGATCAGCCGCGGATCGAACGGCGCCGGGATGATGTAGCCGGGGCCGTAGGAAGGCCGGCTGCCCGCATAGGCGACGGCGACCTCGTCGGGCACGTCCTCGCGCGCCAGGGCGGCGATCGCGTGGGCGGCGGCGATCTTCATCTCCTCGTTGATGGTCGTCGCCCGCACGTCGAGCGCGCCGCGGAAGATGTAGGGGAAGCCCAGCACGTTGTTGACCTGGTTCGGATAGTCCGACCGGCCGGTGGCGACGATGGCGTCGGTGCGGATGTCGTGGACTTCCTCCGGCGTGATCTCGGGGTCCGGGTTGGCCATGGCGAAGATGATGGGATTGGGCGCCATGCCGGCGATCATCTCGGCGGTGTAGGCGCCCTGCGCGGAAAGGCCCATGGCCACGTCGGCGCCCTTCATGGCCTCGGCCAGCGTGCGGTGGTCGGTGACCACGGCGTGGGCCGACTTCCACTGGTTCATGCCTTCGGTGCGGCCCTGGTAGAGCACGCCCTTGGTGTCGCAGACGATGACCTGGTCGTGGGGAACGCCCATCGCCTTGATCAGCTCGACGCAGGCGATCGAGGCGGCGCCCGCGCCGTTCACCACCACCCGCACGTCCTTGATGTCGCGGCCGGTCAGGTCCAGCGCGTTGATCAGGCCGGCGGCGGCGATGATCGCGGTGCCGTGCTGATCGTCGTGGAACACCGGGATGTTCATGATCTCGCGCAGCCGCTGCTCGATGATGAAGCACTCGGGCGCCTTGAAATCCTCGAGATTGATGCCGCCGAAGCTGGGCTCGAGCAGGCGCACGCAATT
>CAZVVC010000033.1:0-17798 GCA_964630425.1 uncultured Bifidobacterium sp.
GATGCTTGCGCCCGCCCTGCGGCGGCACGGAGGCGACGGTGCCCTCCATGATCTTCAGGAGCGCCTGCTGCACGCCCTCGCCCGACACGTCGCGGGTGATCGAGGGATTGTCAGACTTGCGGCTGATCTTGTCGATCTCGTCGATATAGACGATGCCGCGCTGGGCCCGCTCGACATTGTAGTCGGCCGACTGCAGCAGCTTCAGGATGATGTTCTCGACATCCTCGCCGACATAGCCCGCCTCGGTCAGCGTGGTGGCGTCGGCCATGGTGAAGGGCACGTCGAGGATGCGCGCCAGCGTCTGCGCCAGCAGCGTCTTGCCGCAGCCGGTCGGGCCGATCAGCAGGATGTTCGACTTGGCCAGCTCGACGTCGTTGTTCTTGCCGGCATGGGCCAGCCGCTTGTAGTGGTTGTGGACCGCCACCGACAGGACGCGCTTGGCGTAGGGCTGGCCGATGACGTAGTCGTCGAGCACGGCGAGGATTTCCTGCGGTGTCGGCACGCCCTCGCGCGACTTCACCATCGAGGTCTTGTTCTCCTCGCGGATGATGTCCATGCACAGTTCGACGCACTCGTCGCAGATGAACACGGTCGGGCCCGCGATGAGCTTGCGCACCTCGTGCTGGCTCTTACCGCAGAACGAACAATAGAGCGTGTTCTTCGAATCGCCGCTGCTGGTCTTGGTCATTTACCGAGTCGTACCGTCGTTTCAGTCCATGCTATCCGGGCATAGCCGGCGCAATCAATGACATTGTTGGCGGCATGACGCCGCATGGGAGGGCACCTGTCCGTTTCCCGGAATCCTCAGGCGGCCTTGGCCTGCGGATCCGGGCGCGTCTCGTAAACCTCGTCGATCAGGCCGAATGCCTTGGCATCGGCCGCCGTCATGAAGTTGTCGCGCTCGAGCGCACGGCGGATCGTCTCGATGTCCTGTCCCGTGTGCTTGACGTAGATCTGGTTGAGCCGCTCGCGGATCGCCAGGATCTCGCGGGCATGGATCTCGATATCCGTCGCCTGGCCCTGCGCGCCGCCCGAGGGCTGGTGCAGCATGACGCGGGCATTGGGGGTCGCGAAGCGGTGGCCCGCCTGGCCCGCCTGCAGCAGCAGCGAGCCCATCGAGGCCGCCTGGCCGATGCAGACCGTCGACACCGGCGCCTTGATGTACTGCATGGTGTCGTAGATCGCGAGGCCCGAGGTCACGATGCCGCCCGGCGAATTGATGTAGAGCGCGATTTCCTTGCTGGGATTTTCCGCCTCGAGGAACAGCAGCTGGGCGCAGATCAGGCTGGAGACGCCGTCGTCGATCGGGCCGACGAGGAAGATGATCCGCTCCTTGAGCATACGCGAATAGATGTCGTACGCCCGTTCGCCGCGATTGCTCTGCTCGACCACCATCGGAACGAGCGCGCCGTAAATTTCGAGAGGATCCCTCATCTCACCGCCTTGCTTGCCTGAACCCCGCCGTCATCAGATGGGGCTCACCGTTGGTTTGTAAAGGGCCGGACGGCTTCCGCTGCCCAGCCCCGTTTCCGGACCGACGCGCTCGGCGCCCCGGCTGTCAGGCTGCGTCGGCGTCGTCTTCGTCCGGGTCGCTGAACAGCTCGTCCCGGTCGACTTCCTTTTCCGTAACTTCGGCCTTATCGAGGATAAAGTCTATGACCTTGTCCTCGAAAATCGGCGCGCGGACCTGCTGCATGGCGTCCGGGTTCTTCTGGTAGAACTCGAACACGCGGCGCTCCTGGCCGGGGAAGCGCTGGGCCTCCATCATGACCGCCCGGTTCAGCTCCTCGGCGGTCACGCTGATCTCGTTGCTGTCGCCGATATTGGACAGCAGCAGGCCCAGGCGGACGCGCCTGACGGCGATGTCGCGGTACTCCTGACGCAGCTCCTCCTCGGGCTTGTCGGCCGTCTCGAGGGTCTTGCCGTCCTGCTTCAGGCTGTTCTCGAAATCCTGCCAGATCTGGTTGAATTCCAGGTCGACCATGCCTTCGGGCACCGGGAAGTCGTGCAGTTCGGCGAGCTGGTCCAGCATGGCCCGCTTCAGCTTCATGCGCGAGACGCGCACATAGTCGGCGGCGATCTGCTCCTTGAGCCGCTCGCGCAGCTCGTCGAGGCTCTCGAGGCCCAGCTTCTTGGCTAGCTCGTCGTCGATGGCGGCGTCGGCCGGCTTCTTGACTTCCTTCACCGTCACTTCGAACACGGCATCCTTGCCGGCCAGATCGGCCGAGCCGTAATCCTCCGGGAAGGTGACGTTGACGTCGCGCGTCTCGTTGGTCTTGGCGCCGATGAGCTGATCCTCGAAACCGGGGATCAACGCGCCCGAGCCCAGTACCAGCTCGTAATCCTCGGCGGTGCCGCCTTCGAAGGCCTCGCCGTCGCGCTTGCCGACGAAATCGATGACGACCGCGTCGTTCTTCTTCGCCTTGTAGGTCTTGGCGGCGGTCTTGTAGGACTTCTGCTGGTCGGCGATCCGCTGCAGCGCCTCCTCGACCTCCTTGTCGTCGACCGGCGCCGTCAGCTTCTCCAGCTTCAGCTTGCTCAGGTCGGCGGGCACGATCTCGGGCAGCACCTCGACCGTCAGCTCGTACTCCAGGTCGCTGCCCTTCTCGAACGAGGTGATCGAGATGTTCGGGCGCATGGCCGGGCGCAGCTCGTTCTTCTCGAGCGCCTCGCGGGTGGTCGTGTTGACCATCTCCTCCAGCACCTCGCCCATCAGCGCATCACCGTGCAGGCGGCGCAGATGGTTGACCGGCACCTTGCCAGGGCGGAAGCCGGGCAGACGAATGCGGCCGGCGAGCTGCTGCAGCTTCTCGTCCAGCATGCTGTCGATGACGTTCGCCTCGACGATGATCTTGTATTCGCGCTTCAGGCCTTCGGCGCTGGTTTCCGTGACTTGCATTAGAACGTCCGAACTCTGTTGTGCATCAATCTTCGAGGCGGGGACTGCGTTGGTGCGGGCGAAGGGACTTGAACCCCCACGAGTTTCCTCACCGGAACCTAAATCCGGCGCGTCTACCAATTCCGCCACGCCCGCCGATACGGTGGCGCAACCGCGGCAATCCCGTTCCCGCTCAGGGGCCGGACGTATAGCAACCTTTTTTCGAATACACCAGCGATCTCGACTAAACGGTTACGGCCAGTTCGCGCAGCGCGGCGGGCAGGATTTCGGCGATGTCCTCGGCGATCAGACCGGGTCCGAAAAGCCGGGCCGCGCGCCCGTGCAGCCACGCGCCCGCGCAGGCGGCCTCGAACGCCGGCATGTGCTGGGCCAGCAGCCCGGCGATCAGGCCCGCCAGCACGTCGCCCGAGCCGGCGGTCGCCAGCGTCGGCGGGCCGTTGACGCTGATCGCCGCGCGCCCGTCCGGGGCGGCGATCACCGTGTCCGGCCCCTTGAACAGGACCACCGCGCCCGAGCGAGCGGCGGCGGCCCGGGTGCGCGCCAGCTTGTCGCCCGCGCCGAGGTCGGGAAAGACGCGGGCGAACTCGCCGTCATGGGGCGTCAGCACGCAGGGCGCCGAGATCGCCGCGAAGAGCGTTTCGGGATCGCCCTGGAAGCTGGTCAGCGCATCCGCGTCAAGGACGCAGGACCGCCCGGCGCGCAGGGTCTTCAGCGCGGCGTCGCGGGTGGCCGCGCCCACGCCGTTGCCCGGCCCAACCAGCACCGCGTTGCGCCGCCTGTCGGCCAGGATGTCCGCGAAGTCCGTGAACGGAGCCGTCATCACCGCGTTGAGCTGGGCGGCATGGGCCGCGAGCGCGTCCGGCGGACAGGCGACGGTGACGAGCCCCGCCCCCACCCGCAGCGCCGCCCGCGCCGCCAGCCGGGCCGCGCCGCCGCCGGCGAGCGGTCCCGAGACCACGATGGCGTGGCCGCGCGCATATTTATGGCCGTCCTCGGCCGGAAACGGGAACGCGCCGCGCCACAGGTCCGGCCCGTTCTCCCAGCAGCACGGGCCGATCTCGTCCAGCACGTCGGCCGGGATGCCGATGTCGCAGACCAGAACCTCGCCGCACAGAAATTTCGCAGGAACAAGGAGATGTCCTGGTTTCTTGCGAAAGAAGGTGATGCTTTGCCGGGCGCGGATCGCCGGTCCGAGCACCCTGCCCGCCGTGCCGTCGATCCCGCTCGGCACGTCGATGGCGACGACCGGCAGGCCCGAGGCGTTGACCGCCTCGATCATCTCGGCGGCGATGCCGTCGATGGGGCGGGACAGCCCGGCGCCGAACAGGGCGTCGACGACCAGCCCGGCGCCCGCCAGCAGGTCCGGCGACAGCGGCTCGACCGGGCCGGTCCACCGCGCCGCCATGCTCGCCGCATCGCCTTTCAGCGCTGACGCCTCGCCCAGCAGGCCCAGCCGCACCGTCCAGCCCTGGCGTTGCAGCAGCCGGGCGATGACGAAGCCGTCGCCTCCGTTGTTGCCCGGCCCGCAGAGCACCGCCACCGGCACCCGCTCGCCGCTTCCGGCGATGACGCGCGCCGCCGCCCTGCCCGCATTCTCCATCAGGGTGACGCCGGGCGTGCCGCGCCCGATCGCGAGCGCGTCGGCGCGGTACATCTCGTCGGTGGTCAGCAGTTCCAGGCCCGTCATGGCGCGATTCTACGGGGCGCCGTGCCGTGCGCCAAAGGGATTACGCGCGCCGACCAGGAATTGGCGCGCCTACGACACCGGATCGAACGTCAGCGCCACCTTGCGCATGCCGCGATGGGTGAAGCTGGGTACGTGGCGCAGATCGCTGGCCGCCTCGTCCAGGCGGATGTTCTTCAGCCGGCCCAGGAGCTGCTCGAAGGCGATCACGGTCTCGATCCGCGCCAGCGGCGCGCCGGGGCAGTAGTGGATGCCCTGGCTGAACGCCAGGTGCCGGCCCGCGTTGCGCCGCGTGATGTCGAAGGTCTCGCCCTCGGGGAAGGTCGCGCCGTCGCGGTTCGCGCAGCCGAACACCACGCCGACGCCCGCGCCCTCGGGGATGGCGACGCCCTCCAGTTCGGTATCGCACGCGGCGACGCGGAAATGCGCCTGCACCGGCGCGTCGATCCGCAGCACCTCCTCCACCAGGTTGGGGATGAGCGAGGGATCCGCGCAGGCCGCCGCCATCTGTTCCGGGTGCTGGAGCAGCAGCACCATGCCCGAGGCGATGGTGTTGGTGGTGGTCTCGTTGCCGGCCACCAGGAACTGCGTGACGATGCTGTTGAGCTCCGGCGCCGTCAGCGGCCGCTCGCCGTCGAAGCGGCTGCGGATCAGGTCGGAGATGAAGTCGTCGCCCAGATCGTGCCGGCGCGCCTCGATCATGGCGTCGACATAGGCCGAGAACGCGGCCAGTTCCTTCATGATGCGGGCTTCTTCCTCGGGCGTGGTCAGGCCGCCGAAGCGGGCGATGCCGTCGGACCACTGCTTGAACTGCCGCAGATCCTCGCGCGGCAGCCCCAGCGCGTCGCTGATCACGATCAGCGGCAGCGGCACGGAGAAATCATAGATCAGCTCGCAGCGGCCGTTGCCGATGAAGCCATCGATCAGCTCGTCGGTGATCTTGCGGATGTTGTCTTCCCACGACGTCACCCGCTTCTGCGAGAAGGCGCGGTTGACCAGATCGCGGTACTTGCGGTGCTCGGGCGGATCGGCGGTCAGCAGCGTCCGCACGATCTCCCGCTCGGGCGGCCGGTGGCTGCCGTCCGGCGCGCGCGGCACGGCGACGCCCGACTTGGAGGAAAAGGTCGCCGGGTCCTTCAGCACCTTCATGGCCGTATCGTAGCGGCCCACCAGGAAGAAGTTCCGGCCCGGCACCCGGTAGACGCCGCCCTGCTCGCGCAGCATCCGGTAATAGTCCCACGGACATTCGACGACGTCCGGATTCAGCGGATCGATCTCGTCAATTTCAGGCATCGCACGCTCCCCTTTTCGGCCAGAAACTAGCCTGCCGTACAATTTTTATCCACCCCCCGGAAATGGGGGTGGAGGCGTCCCGGGAACCGGCAGGCCGAGGCCGTCGCCCCGTCTCGGGGTCGGTCCGTCACCGGAATTGCATGAAGGGGAAATGGGGTGGCTGATGGGATTCGAACCCACGACATCAGGTACCACAAACCTGCGCTCTAACCAACTGAGCTACAGCCACCGCAGCGGCGCAGTTCTTACCCGCATTGGATCGGCCGCGCAAGATCAGAAGAACGCCTTCAATCGCGCGATGGCCTCGTCCAGCACTTCGTCCTGTTTGCAGAAGCAGAAACGCACCATGTGCGTCGGCGGGTCCTGCGGATAGAAGGCGCTGACCGGGATCGAGCCCACCCGCGCCTCGCGGACCAGCTTCACGGCGAAATCCGCGTCGCCGCCGCCGTTCCAGAGCGGGCGGAAGTCCGCGACGGCGAAATAGGTGCCCATGCCCGGCAGCACGTCGAAGCCCGCCTCGCGCAGGCCCGCCACGAGGCGGTCGCGCTTGCGCTCCATGACGCCGGACAGGCCGTGGAAATAGCCGTCGTCCTTCCCGAGGCCGTGCGCCACCGCCGCCTGGAGGGCAGGCGGCGTGGTGAAGGTCACGAACTGGTGCGTCCTGGCGACCGCTTCGATCAGAGGCGCCGCGCCGGTCAGATAGCCGACCTTCCAGCCCGTCAGCGAGAAGGTCTTGCCCGCCGAGCCGATGCGGATCGTGCGCTCCGCCATCCCCGGAAGGGTCATCAGCGGCACATGGCGGGCGCCCGAGAACACGAGATGCTCGTAGACCTCGTCGCAGATCACATAGGCGTCGTGCGCGCGCGCCAGCCCGGCGATCAGCGCCAGCTCGGCCTCGGAGAACACCTTGCCGGTCGGATTCATCGGGCTGTTCATCACCAGCAGCTTGGTCTTCGGGCCGAAGGCGGCGCGCAGCTCGGCCTCGGGAAGCGACCATTCGGGCGGGCGCAGCCGGACCATCCGCGGCACCGCGCCCGCCAGCTCGACGATGGGCAGATAGGAGTCGTAGACCGGCTCGATCAGCACCGCCTCGTCGCCGGGGCGCAGCAGCGCCAGCAGGCTGGCGGTCAGCGCCTCGGTCGCGCCCGAGGTGACCAGCACCTGGCTTTGCCAGTCCACGTCGAGGCCGTAGAATCGACTGTTGTGCGCCGCCACCGCCTGGCGCAGCGCCGGCAGGCCCATCATGGGCGGATACTGGTTCGGCCCGTCCATCACGGCGCGGGCGGCCGCCTCGCGCACGTCGGCGGGTCCATCCTCGTCGGGAAAGCCCTGCCCGAGATTGATCGCGCCGTGCTCCACCGAGTGCGCCGACATCACCGTGAAGATGGTGGTGCCCAGCCGGTCGATGACCTCGTTGACCGGCTTCACTCAGGCACCTCGGCGACCGCGATTGCCCTGAATTTCATCAATCTGCCTCATAGTTGTGCAAACTCCCGCGTCTTGCGGCGTCCCGGGATGCGGTGGACGCTTCGGAAACGGGGCGTTAGGCTGTTTCCGCGACTTGGCACGTATCGTGCTAGAAGCGTCGTACCACGAACATCCAAATCACCATCTGGGGTTGGGCGAAGGCGAGCATGAAGAAAATCGAAGCGATCATAAAGCCGTTCAAGCTGGACGAAGTGAAGGAAGCCTTGCACGAGGTTGGCCTGAGCGGCATCACCGTCATCGAAGCCAAGGGCTTCGGCCGGCAAAAGGGCCACACCGAGCTGTACCGCGGCGCCGAATACGTCGTCGATTTCCTGCCCAAGGTGAAGATCGAGGTCGTCCTCGACGACAGCCTGCTCGAACGGGCGATCGAGGCCATCCAGCAGGCCGCCCAGACCGGCCGCATCGGCGACGGCAAGATCTTCGTCACCAATGTCGAAGAGGCGATCCGCATCCGGACCGGCGAGACCGGCGTCGACGCCATCTGAAGAATTCACAAGCCCACAACACGAATCGGGAACGAGAGAGGAATATAATGAGTGACGTGAACGCCCTGCTTAAGCGGATCAAGGACGAGGACATCGAGTATGTCGATCTGCGCTTCACCGACCCGCGCAGCAAGTGGCACCACCTGTCCATGCACAAGGATGTGGTCGACGAGGACATGTTCCTCGACGGCGTGATGTTCGACGGGTCCTCGATCGCCGGCTGGAAGGCGATCAACGAGTCGGACATGGTGCTGATGCCGGACATCTCGACCGCCGTGCTGGACCCTTTCTCGGCCACCAAGCAGCTCATCGTGATCTGCGACATCCTGGAGCCCGGCAGCCATGAGGCCTATGGCCGCGACCCGCGCGGCACCGCCAAGGCGGCGCTGAACTACCTGAACTCGACCGGCATCGGCGACACCGCCTATTTCGGTCCCGAGCCCGAATTCTTCATGTTCGACAACGTCCAGATGGACGTGAGCTACAACCAGGCCTTCTACAAGTTCGACGACATCGAGAGCCCGCACATGGCCGGCGCCGGCATCGAGGGCGGCAACATGGGCCACCGCCCGCGCATCAAGGGCGGCTACTTCCCCGCCGTGCCGGTGGACAGCGGCCACGACATCCGCGCCGAGATGCTGGGCACCCTGCGCGCCATGGGCGTGCCGATCGAGAAGCATCACCACGAGGTGGCGACCTCGCAGCACGAGCTGGGCATGAAGTTCGGCACCCTGGTGACCGCCGCCGACGCCGTGCAGATCTACAAATACGCCTGCTTCAACGTCGCCCACGCCTACGGCAAGACGGTCACCTTCATGCCGAAGCCGGTGGCGATGGACAACGGCTCGGGCATGCACGTCCACCAGTCGATCTGGAAGGGCGGCAAGCCGCTGTTCGCGGGCAACGGCTATGCCGACCTGTCGGACGAATGCCTGTACTACATCGGCGGCATCATCAAGCACGCCAAGGCCATCAACGCCTTCACCAACGCCACGACCAACAGCTACAAGCGCCTGGTCCCGGGCTACGAGGCGCCCGTGCTGCTGGCCTATTCGGCCCGCAACCGCTCGGCCTCGTGCCGCATCCCGTACTCGCCCAGCCCCAAGGGCAAGCGCGTCGAGGTGCGTTTCCCCGATCCGGCGTCGAACCCGTATCTGGGCTTCGCGGCGATGATGATGGCCGGCCTCGACGGCATCGAGAACAAGATCCATCCGGGCGAAGCCATGGACAAGGACCTGTACCACCTGCCGCCGGAAGAGCTGGCCGCCGTCCCGACCGTGTGCGGCAGCCTGCGCGAAGCCTGCAACGCGCTGGACGCCGACCGCGACTTCCTGAAGAAGGGCGGCGTGTTCAACGACGACCAGATCAACGGCTACCTGGAACTCAAGGCCGAGGAATACATGGCCTGGGAAACGGCGCCGCACCCGATCGAGTACATGATGTACTATTCCGCCTGACCACGAAGAGGCGGGCATTCCGTCCGCCTCACCTCTACACGGAAAGCCCCGGCCCTCGCGCCGGGGCTTTCTCTTTTGGCGGCCGCCTTGGTTCGGGGCCGGCCGTGCACTACCATCGGCGGGAAACGTCCCAGGGCAGGCCATGACGAAACCGGAATCCCCTTCCCGCGAATTTCGCGTCCGCAGTCTTTCCTTCGGGCAGGCGGAGGACGGCGAGCTGCCGCGCAGCCTGCCGGTCGAGGCGCCGATCGCCATCGAGGTCTGCGGCGTCGGCTACGCGGTCATGATGGCGACGCCCGCCGACCTTCGCGACTACGCCATCGGCTTCGCCATCGCCGAGGGGCTGGCCGGCGGGCCGGACCAGATCGAGGACATCCATGCCCATCCCACCGAAGGCGGCTGGATCCTGCGGATCAGGCTGCCGCCCGACCATGCCGACCGGATATTCGACCGGGTCCGCAAGCGCGTGTCGGAAAGCAGTTGCGGACTGTGCGGCGTCGAGAACATCCAGCAGGTGCTTCGCCCCCTGCCCCGCATCGCGGCCCGCATCGCGACGGATCGCGGCGCCATCGAGCGGGCGCTGACGGCGCTGTGGGCGCATCAGCCCCTGGCACAGGCGACCGGCGCGGTCCATGCCGCGGCCTTCTGCACGCCCGAGGGCCGCATCGTCCGCGTCCGCGAGGACGTCGGCCGGCACAACGCGCTCGACAAGGTGATCGGGGCGCTGGCTTCGGACGGCATCGACCCGGCGGCGGGTTTCATGCTGCTGTCGGCGCGGTGCAGCTACGAGCTGGTCGAGAAGGTCGTGCGCGTCGGCTGCCCCATGCTGGTCACCGTCTCGGCGCCCACCACCCTCGCCGCCGAGCGCGCCGCCGCCTGCGGCCTGACGCTGGTCGCCCTCGCCCGGCCCGATTCGGCGCTGGTCGTCTGCGACGAGGCCGGCAACATCGCCTGAGCGCCTACGGGGCGACGACGCGGACCGGGATCGATTTCGCCGCGGGCGTGCCGCTGATCTCGTCGAAATGATCGAGCGGCAGGAGCGGGTTCAGCTCGGGGAAATATCCCGCGACCGCGCCGCGCGGCATGGGATAGTCCAGCACCGTCAGCCCATCCACCCGGCGCGCGACGCCGTCGTCCGCAATGGTCTCCAGCGACACGCGCGCGCCCGGCTCCACCCCGTTCGCCGCGCGGTCCTCGACGTTCATGAACAGCACCATGCGGTCGTTGTAGACGCCGCGGTAGCGATCGTTGTTGCTGTAGATCGTCGTATTGAACTGGTCGTGCGAGCGCACCGTCGCCAGGCGCAGCATGGCCGGGTCCGAAACCGGCCTGTTGGCGTCGAGGCCGGGGAAAGGCAGGAAATTCGCCTTGCCGCCGGGCGTGCGCCAGACCCGCCGGCGCGGCGGTATGTCGAGGTGAAACCCGTTGGGCGCCCTGATCCGTTCCGAGAACCCCTCGTAGATCTCCGGGTACACCTCGGCGATCGTGTCGCGGATCAGGCCGTAATCGTGGATGTAGCGTTCCCAGTCCACCCTGCTGTCCGGCAGGCTCGCCCGCGCCATCCGGCAGACGATCTCGATCTCCGAAAGTAGGTCGGGGCTCGCCGGCGCCAGCACGCCGCGCGACGCGGTGACGTTGGACATGGCATCCTCGATGGTGACGAACTGCTCGCCCGCCGCCGTATGGATGATCTCGGAACGGGCGATCACCGGCAGGATCAGCGCCTCCCTGCCATGCACCAGATGCCCGCGATTGAGTTTGGTGGCGATGCCGACGGTCAGCGCCAGCCCCGCCATCGCGGCATAGGCCCTGTCCGTGTCGGGGACGGCGCGCACGAAGTTGCCGCCCATGCCGATGAAGACCCTGGCCTCGCCGGTCTCCATCGCCTTCACGGCCTCGATGGTGTGATGCCCGTGCGCGCGGGGCGGCTCGAAGCCGAAGACGTCGCGCACGCGGTCCAGATAGGCCTGCGACGGCCTCTCGTCGATCCCCACCGTCCGGTCGCCCTGCACGTTGGAGTGGCCGCGGATGGGCGCGATGCCCGCGCCGGGCTTGCCGAAATTGCCCCGGAGCAGAAGCAGGTTGGCGACCTGCTGGACCAGCCTGGAGCCTTCCTGATGCTGGGTCAGCCCCATGCCGTAGCAGATGATGGTCGCCTCCGACCCGGCATAGATGTCGGCGACGCGGCGGATCTGCTCCTCGCCGACGCCGCTGGCCGCGACGATGGCCGGCCAGCTTTCGCCCAGTACGTCGGCGCGCACCTCTTCCAGCCCGGCGGTATGGGCCTCGATGAACTCGCGGTCGAGCACCGCCTCGCCCCGCGCCTCGCGCTCGAACAGGACCTTCATCAGCCCCTTGAGCAGCGCCAGATCGCCACCGATCCTTATATGGACGAACTCGCTGGCGATCTGCGTCGAGCCGAAGGTCGCCATCTGCACCACGTCCTGCGGCTCGGTGAAGCGGACGAAGGCCCGCTCGGGCATGGGGTTGACCACGACGATGGGCACGCCGCGTTTGCGCGCCTCGGCCAGGTTGGTCATCATGCGCGGCGAGTTGGTGCCCGTGTTCTGGCCGATCACGAAGATCGCCTGGGCGTGCTCGAAATCCTCCATGACGACCGTGCCCTTGCCGATGCCGATAGAGGACGGCAACCCGCGGCTGGTCGGCTCGTGGCACATGTTCGAGCAATCGGGAAAATTGTTGGTGCCGAACTCGCGCACGAAGATCGAATAAAGGAACGCGGCCTCGTTGGAGGTGCGCCCGGATGTATAGAACTCGGCCCGGTGCGGGCTGTCGAGGGCCCGCAGATGCCGGCCGATCGTCTCGAACGCCTCGTCCCAGCCGCACGGCACGTAGCGGTCGGAGGCGGCATCGTAGCGCATGGGCTCGGTCAGGCGGCCCTGCATCTCGAGCCAGTAATCCGACTGGCGCATCAGTTCGGTCACCGTGTGGCGCTCGAAGAATTCCCGGTCCGCCCTGAACTTCGTCGCCTCGAACGCCAGCGCCTTGGCGCCGTTCTCGCAGAACTCCAGCGTCTTCTTGCATTCGGGATCGGGAAAGGCGCAGCTCGGGCACTTGAAGCCGCCCGGCTGGTTCATGGCGAGCAGCGCCCGCGAGCCCTTGCCGGCGACGCTCTGCTGCATCAGGACCCTGGCCGTCGCCGCCGCCGAGCCCCATCCGCCGGCCGGACGGTCATAGGGTTTGAACCGGGGCTTGTCGTCGGCCATGCTCGCTTCCATCTCGTTGCAGGCCGGAATCGTACCCCATCGGGTCCCGCTCCCCCAATGCGTAATTCGCCGAAGCGAACAGCCTCGGCATGGCCCTTGTTGCAGCACCCGCCTTCGCCGGCCTATATCCCTTGCAGCAGCGGCGTCCTCCCTCCCGACACAATATATCGGGTGCGGTCCGGGGCGCCGATACCCTATAATGCGTCGTCCCGTCGCGAACCGTCCCAAAGGATTCAATGAGCACCAAGCCCAACGACGATCTCTTCGCCACCGGCGGCACCGGCGGCGACTATTCCGCCAAGGATATCGAGGTTCTCGAGGGACTGGAGCCGGTGCGGCGCCGGCCGGGCATGTATATCGGCGGCACCGACGAGAAGGCGTTCCATCATCTGGCCGCCGAGGTGCTCGACAATTCCATGGACGAGGCGGTCGCGGGGCACGCCTCGCGCATCGAGGTCGCCCTGGCCGAGGACGGCAGCCTGACCATCCGCGACAACGGGCGCGGCATCCCGGTCGATGCCCATCCCAAGTTCAAGGACACGTCCGCCCTCGAAGTGATCCTGACCACGCTGCATTCGGGCGGCAAGTTCAACGGCAAGGCCTACGACACCTCGGGCGGCCTGCACGGCGTCGGCCTCTCGGTGGTCAACGCCCTCTCGGACTGGCTGGCGATCGAGGTGGCGCGCGACCGGAACCTGTGGCGCCAGACCTATTCGCGCGGCAAGCCGACCTCGAGGCTGGAAAACCTGGGCGCGGTCCACAACCGCCGCGGCACCACGATCGGCTTCCTGCCGGACCCGCAGATCTTCGGCGACGGCGCCGCGTTCAAACCCTCGCGGCTCTACCGCATGGTCCGCTCGAAGGGCTATCTCTATCGCGGCGTCGAGATTCGCTGGTCCTGCGCGCCCTCGCTCCTGAAGGGCGACGACAAGACGCCCGAATCGGACGTCATCCATTTTCCCAATGGCTTGCTGGACTTTCTTAACCAGGAAGTCGAAGGTGCGGACCTGGTGACGCCGACGCCTTTCGCCGGCATCGGCGAGTTGGAGGGCGGCGGCAAGGTGGAATGGGCCATCGCCTGGCCGACCGACCGGGACGGGTTCCTGAACTCCTACTGCAACACCATCCCGACGCCCGAGGGCGGCAGCCATGAAGCCGGCATGCGCAACGCGCTGGTCAAGGGGCTGAAGGCCTATGCCGAACTGGTCAACAACCGCAAGGCCAGCCAGATCACCGCCGAGGACGTGCTGGCCAACATCACCGCCATCCTATCGGTGTTCATCCGCGAACCCCAGTTCCAGGGCCAGACCAAGGAGCGGCTCGCGAGCCCGGAGGCGACGCGGCTCGTCGAGACGGCCATGCGGGACCATTTCGACCACTGGCTGTCCGGCGCGCCGCAGGTGGCGGATTCGCTGCTGGCCTTCGCCCTGCTCCGCGCCGACGAGCGCATCCGCCGCAAGCAGGAGAAGGAGACCAGCCGGAAATCGGCGACGCGCAAGCTCCGGCTGCCCGGCAAGCTCACCGACTGCTCGAACTCGGGCACCGCCGGCACCGAACTGTTCATCGTCGAGGGCGACTCGGCCGGCGGATCGGCCAAGATGGCGCGCGACCGCGCCACCCAGGCGGTGCTCCCGCTGCGCGGCAAGATCCTCAACGTGGCGAGCGCGGGACAGGACAAGACGGCCGCCAATCAGGAACTGAAGGACCTGGTGCAGGCGCTGGGCTGCGGCACGGGCGGCCACTACCGGGAAGAGGATTTGCGCTACGAGAAGGTGGTGGTGATGACCGACGCCGATGTCGACGGCGCGCACATCGCCACGCTGCTGATGACCTTCTTCTTCCATTCCATGCAGCCGCTGATCCGCGCGGGCCACCTCTACCTGGCCATGCCGCCGCTCTATCGGCTCACGCACAAGGGAACGACGATCTATGCGGCGAACGACGCCGAGAAGGACCGCCTGATCGCCGAGGCGTTCAAGGGCAGCGACAAGGTCGAGGTCGGCCGTTTCAAGGGCCTTGGCGAGATGAGCGCCGCCCAGCTCAAGGCGACGACCATGGATCCCGCCACGCGCACGCTGCTGCGCGTGAAGCTGCCCGAGGGCGCCGACAGGTTCGTGCTTCTGGAGGAAACCGCCGATCTGGTGGACCGGCTCATGGGAAAACGCCCGGAGATGCGGTACGAATTCATCCAGAAGAACGCCTCTACTGTGAGCGATCTGGACGTCTAGCGTGTCCGGAACACGCGAATACGCCGTTGACTTCGCAAGCAAAGCGCCTATGTTGCGCGGCGTGTTTTTTTGCAAACTGGCTCGGCCGACGGATCGCCCACATCGACGAGACTTCAGGGACACGTGGGCTCGCGTGTCGTGGGTGAAACGGTAAAAGCTGTCGTGAACTTCGAATATCTCGGATTGGCCCCGGAAACGCTGCGGGCCGTAGAAGAAGCCGGTTACAAGGCGCCGACGCCGATTCAGGCGCAGGCCATCCCGGTCGTATTGCAGGGCCGCGACGTGCTGGGCATCGCCCAGACCGGCACGGGCAAGACCGCCGGCTTCACCCTGCCGATGATCGACATCCTGTCGCAGGGCCGCGCCCGGGCGCGGATGCCGCGGTCGCTGATCCTGGAGCCGACCCGCGAGCTGGCCGCCCAGGTGGCGCAGAGCTTCGAGACCTATGGCAAGTACCACAAGCTGAACATGGCGCTGCTGATCGGCGGCGTCAGCTTCGACGACCAAGAGCGCAAGCTGGACCGGGGCGTCGACGTGCTGATCGCCACGCCGGGCCGCCTGCTCGACCATTTCGGCCGCGGCAAGCTGATGATGAACGGCGTCGACATCCTGGTCATCGACGAGGCCGACCGGATGCTGGACATGGGCTTCATTCCCGATGTCGAGCGCATCTGCTCGCTGATCACCAAGAAGCACCAGACGCTGTTCTTCTCGGCCACCATGCCGAAGGAGATCCAGGGCCTGGTTTCCAAGTTCCTCACCGATCCCAAGCGGATCGAAGTGGCGCCGCCCTCCTCCACCGCCTCGACGGTCGAGCAGTTCCTGGTGCCCATGCACACCAGCGAAGCGGGCGCCAAGCGCGCCAGGCTGCGCGACCTGCTGCGCGGCGAGGAGATCAAGAACGCCATCGTGTTCTGCAACCGCAAGCGCGACGTGGACGTGGTGTTCCGGTCGCTGAAGAAGCACGGCTTCAACGCGGCGGCGCTGCACGGGGACATGGACCAGACCTCGCGCATGGAAGTGCTAGACAGCTTCAAGGCCGGCGGCGTGCAACTGCTGGTGGCCAGCGATGTGGCGGCGCGCGGCCTCGACATCCCGGCCATGTCGCACGTGTTCAATTACGACGTGCCCTCGCACGCCGAGGACTATGTCCACCGTATCGGCCGCACCGGCCGCGCCGGACGCAGCGGACGCGCCTTCATGCTGTCCACGCCGGTCGACGCCAAATGGCTGCGCAACGTGCAGACGCTGATCGGCAAGCCCATTCCGGTGTTCGGCAATTCCGGCGCGCCCGCGCCGGCGGAAGATGCTACAGTCGAGACGGCACGCACCGAAGGCGCCGAGGAACGGCGCGGACGGCGGCGGCGCGGCCGCGGCGGCCAGGGCCCCAGCGCCCAGGCCGAGGCGCCGCAGCAGGTCACCGTACAGCAGCAGGCGGACGACATGAACGAGCCGCGCAGGAACAGGGATCAGCACAGCCGCCGCGACGAGCAGCGCCGCGACGATCGCCGCCGCAACGACCGGGGACGCGACAGGCGCCACCACCGCGACGACGATTTCGAACCCGTGGTCGGCCTGGGCGACCATGTGCCCGAATTCCTGCTGCGCACATTCAAGATCGCGCCGATCCCGGCCGACGACGACGAGGACGAAATCGAACTGGAGATCGTCGAGGTCGCCGCCGAACCGGCGCCCGCGGAAGCGGTGGCCAACGCGGCCGAGCCCGCCGCCGGCGAGGAACAGGGCGCGAAGCGCAAGCGCCGGTCGCGCAACCGCAAGTCCCGTGACGCAGCGCAGGGCGCCGAGCCGGCCGAGACCGCCGATCCCGTGGCGGAAGCGGTGCCGGACACCGCTCCCGTGGTCACCGAACCCGACGCGGTCGCCCTGCCCGTCGAACCCGAGATCGTCGCCGCCGCCGAGGAAGCGCCGGCCAAGCCGAAGCGCACCCGCAAGCCCCGCGCCAAGGCAGCGCCCGAGGTCGAGGCGCCCGAAGTGGCCGTCGAACAGCTCGAGGTAGCCGCCGAGGACGCGCCCGCCAAGCCGGCACGTACGCGCAAGCCGCGCGCCAAGGCCGCCTCCAAGACCGACGTGGCCGCCGAAGCGCCCGCCCCGGAAGCCGAGGAAAAGCCCAAGGCGAAACCGCGCAAGCGGACGGCCAAGGCAAAGGCCGAGACACCCTCGGCCGACCCGGCCGCCGCCGCCGACACGCCGGATGCCGAGCCGCCGGCCAAGGCAAAGCCGGCCCGCAAGCCGCGCGCCCCGCGCAAGTCGGCCGCCGAGGCCGCCTGACCCGTCGTTTTCCGTCTCCCGGCCTTCGGCGCGTGCGTCGAAGGCGGCTTGCCCGCGCCCTGCTTCCCCGCTAAGCAGGACGGCACCGCGATCAAGGGAGATGCATCATGGAATTCGACAAGGTTTCGCTCGACATCGACGAGGGCGTCGCCGTCCTCAAGCTCAATGACCCCGAGGCGATGAACGCCGTCTCGCTGCCCATGCTGCAAAGCCTGAGGGAAGCCCTCACCATCATCGAGGACCGCGAGAGCAAGCTGCGCGCCGTGGTCATCACCGGCGAGGGCCGCGCCTTCTGCGCCGGCGCGAACCTGAAGAACCGCAAGCCGGCCGATCCCGACGATCCGGACAACACGGTCGCCACCCTCGACGTCTACTACCATCCCATGCTGAAGCGCATGCGCGACCTGAAGGCGCCGATCATCACCGCGGTCAACGGCCCGGCCGCCGGCGCGGGCATGAGCCTCGCGATCACCGGCGACCTGGTCTATGCCGCGCGCTCGGCCTATTTCATGCAGGCTTTCATCAACATCGGCCTGGTTCCCGACGCGGGCAGCACCTTCATCCTGCCGCGCCTGATCGGCAAGGCCCGCGCGGCGCGGATGATGATGCTGGGCGAGCGAGTCCCGGCCGAGAAGGCCGCCGAATGGGGCATGATCACCGAGGTCGTCGACGACGACAAGCTGATGCCCACCGTCATGGAACTGGCCGGCCGTATGGCCAAGGGCCCGACCAAGGCGTACTCGTTCAT
>CAZVVC010000034.1:0-16959 GCA_964630425.1 uncultured Bifidobacterium sp.
GGCTGACCTGCGCCGCCGGACTGGCCGCCGGCGCCGCGTCCTGCGCGAAGGACGGTCCAGCCATGAATGTCATGCCAAGCACCGCCGCGAACATGCAAGCGCCAGTCGTCAAAGATCGTGTCATCAGATGAACCCTCCCCAGAAGCGATTCCCTGGCAGCCGGATTGTTCCCCTCCGATTGCCTCCTGAGCCGACGATATAAATTCGGGAGAGCGCCGTCACCATCAAAAATCAGACGTGATTGTATTTAGGAAAACTTCGATGAAAGTGAGACATTTTTGTAACATATATCCCTTAATCGTCTGGTTTATATCCCTATTCCCACAAGGAATATTGGTGCAAAAATACATCATAAAACCATACCGAATGCTTTTTTAAAGGCCGCAGGCAGAACCCATCCCCCGCCAAGGGAACAGCCACGTCAAAAGAAAAAACGGGCGCCGAAGCGCCCGTTTCCCTCGCCGCGGGGCGGCAACGGTCTCAGAAGTAGAAGCCCGCCTCGATGCCCCATTCGACCGGGGCGCCGTACTGGGTGAAGTTCCACAGGCCGGCCACCGAGTTGGCGTTGGTGCGGTAGACCTCGTTCAGCAGGTTCTTGCCGTAGAGGGTCAGGCGGTAACGCTCGTTCGGGTCGCGGTAGGTGACGCTGGCGTTCAGCAGCACGCGCGACTGGAGCTGGGTGTTCTCGCTGTTGAACACCTGCCATTCGGCCTTCGACTGATAGTGCAGGTTGCCGTTCAGCGTCAGCGAGCCGGCGTTGCCCAGGCTGACGTCGTAGGTCACGCCCAGGCCGATGTTCCACTTGGGCGAGAACGGCACCGTCAGCAGCGTACCATCGTCCAGGTTGCCATTGATGTTGGCGCCCGGCACCCCGTTCGCCGAGCAGGGCGAGGCGGTGCACAGGCCGCGCGCGATCAGCGTGGCGTCGGCCGGGATGTAGTCGGTCTGGAACTTCAGGTACTTGGACTTCAGATAGCCCAGGTTGAAGTCGATGCGCAGATCGTCGAGCGGCACCCAGGTGCTTTCCAGCTCGATGCCGTAGGATTCGGATTCACCGGCGTTCACGGTGATCGTCTCCTGGGCCAGATTGCCGACCGAGTTGATGTAGGGCACCACCTGGTTGCGCTGCAGGTTGTTGTAGCGGGTGTAGAAGCCCGCGAGGTTGAAGCGCAGGGTGCGGTCGAACAGGTCGGCCTTCAGGCCGGCCTCGATGTTCCAGTTCTTCTCCGGGTTGAACGGCACGCAGGTGGCGACGCCCGAGCAGGTCTCGGTGAAGCCGCCGGCGAGGAAGCCGGTCGAGTAGCCCGCATAGACCATCATCTCGTCATTGAGCTTGTAGTCCATGACGGCACGCCAGGTCAGGCGCTCCCAGCTGTCCTTGGTGTTGACCAGCAGGCCGAAGGCCGACAGCGGCAGCGGGTTCGCGCGCGGATCGACCTGGTTGGCGGTCAGGCCGGCGCGGCTGATGGCGTTCGAGCGGCTGTCGAAGCACGGACCCTCGAACACGCCGGGCGTGTTCGGATCGTCGTTAGGATAGCGCTGGTATTCGAGCTGGGTGTACTGGTTGCACGGACCGTTGCCGTCGTGGAAGCGCACGAACTTCTTCTTGTCGTAGGTGTAGCGCGCGCCGCCGTGGAAGGTCAGGCGATCGGTGATGTCCCAGTTGAAGTCGAAATAGATGGCGTAGGTGTCGCGGTACTGCTCGGACCCGGTGACCGTCGGATCGTTGATGTAATCCAGGTTCAGGTTCAGATAGCCGCGCTGGTCGTAATAAGCGACCGAGCCGGGCGTGGCGCCGAGGGTCGGGCCGGTGCGGTGGAAGTTGTAGAGCGACTGGAAGCCCTGCGACGAGAACGCGCGGAACCGCATGTCGTCCATGAAGTACTGCGCGCCGGCGACGAAGTTGAACGGGCCGTCGAAATTGGTGACGGCGCGCAGCTCCTGCTGGAACATCTTGCGCTCCAGGTTGCGCGAGCTGTCGAACAGGTTGTTGAACGCCTCGCCCGGATAGGTGCTCGGCAGGGTCTCGGTCATCCGCCGGTAGCCGGTGATCGACTTCAGCGTGACCGCGTCGAACTCCAGGGTCTGGTTCAGATAGTAGCCGTTGACGTTCACCGAGTGACCCTTGGCGACGTTCTGCGCCATGGTGTTCTGGTTGGTGATGCCGGTGTTGAACGGCCGGTCGCCCACGCCCGCGTCCGCGATGCCTACGAAGCCCAGGCGCGGCAGCAGGAACTGGGTGCCGAAACGGTCGACGGCGACGGTCTCGTTGACGCCGGGCGGGCTGTCGGAGCGGTCGCGGACCACCTCGAAGGTGAACAGCGCCTCGTAATTGTCGGTGGGCGTGAACAGCGCCTTGGCCTTCATGGCCAGCACGTCGCGGCCGCCCAGGTGCTGGCCGCCGCCCTTCGTGGCGGTGTTCAGCTCCGGCGGAATCGGCGGATTGACCGTGGGCAGGCCGAGCGAGGCGTAGAACGGCACCAGGTTCGGGAAGGTCGAGGTGTCCTTGTCGTTCCGGTAGTAGCCGTCCGAATAGTCGTAGACGCCGGTGATGCGCACCGCCAGCTTGTCCTCGACCACCGGCACGTTGATCGCCAGCTTGCCCTTGGCGAGGTTGCCGCCGACGCGGCCATAGCCGCCATAGGTCAGCTCGGCCTGGCCGAAGAACTCGTTCAGCTCGGGCTTCTTGGTGGAGATCGACATGGCGCCGCCGGTCGTGCTCTTGCCGAACAGCGTGCCCTGCGGGCCGCGGAACACCTCGATCTGCTCGATGTCGAACAGCTCGACGAACTGGGACTGCACGCTGGACAGCGCGAACTCGTCGATGACGAGGCCGATGGCCGCGTCCTGGGTCACCAGGATGCCGTTGGTGCCGGCGCCGCGGATGGCCGGGGCCAGCGCGTTGAAGCCGGTGACGTTGCTGAGAATCACGTTCGGCGCCATGGTCGCGATGGCGCGGACGTCCGAGGTGAAGGTGTTCTCGATCTGGGCCGAGGTCAGCGTCGAGATGGCGATCGGCGTTTCCTGCTGATTGGCCTCACGCTTGGTGCCGGACACCGTGACGGTCTCCAGCGCCCCGACAGGCTGGTGGCCGCTCGCGGCCGGCGCCGCCGCGGCGGGCTCCTGTGCATGGGCCGGCATCCAGACGGACGCCATGCCGACCAGGCCGATGGCCGTCCCGGTCAGCAGGGCGCGCAGTTTTCCCGTGGTCATTGTCACTCCCCTGTGAGTTGCGCACATGTTCTCGGGCGGCCCGCTTGTGCGGGGCGGGCCGCTGAAGTTGGGCACCCTAGTGACAGTTGGCTACGGGGTCACCGCACATTCACGCATGATTGTTATGCGTGAAGATACATATAAATCAATAAGATAGATGGTCTTATTCAGGCAGGATTGTTCTTTACGGACAGAACGGATGCGCCTTCGCCCCTCGGAAACGCTGGCTTTTTCCGCCTTGCAGGAACATGCAGGGGTGTATGTGGATTCCGGCATCGGCGCCGCGCGAGCGAGGCGCCGCGCTTACCGCTTGACTCGCGCATGAACGCCGCCTCACACTGCCGCAAAACAATCACGCATGAAGGTTGCCGCCGAGGCAGCCCGCGTGCCATCACGAAAACGGGGAAGACGAAGAATGGCGACGATTCTCGCCCACATCCAGATCAAGCCCGGCAAGGAAGCCCGGTTCGAGGAATTGCAGGGCCAGCTCTGGCGCACCACCCACGCCACCGAGCCGCGCACCACGCGCTACGAGTTCTTCCGCGGCGACAGGGAAGGGTCCTATTACGGCCTGCTGTCCTTCGAGGACTTCCAGGCGTTCCTGGTGCACCAGTCGAGCGATGCCCACGAGGAATTCGGCGCCCAGTTCGGCGACGTGGTGCAGGACATCCGCATCGAATGGATCGACGCCGTCGCCGGCGCCAATGCCCTGACGCCCAACGCGCCGCAGGACGCGCCGCCCGGCGCCAGCGAGTTGCAGCGGAAATACGCCGAGAGCTATGCGATCCGCATGGCCGACTGGTGGAACGCACTGCGGAACTAGGAAGGGAGACAGGCCATGGCGACGTTCTTCGCCCACATCAAGATTTTCGACGGCAAGGAAGCCGAGTTCGAGGCCGTCGCCCGCGAGCTGTGGCGGCAGACCCACACGCAGGAGAAGGACGTGCTGCGCTATGAATATTTCCGCGCGCAGGAACCGGGGCACTACTACTGCCTGCTGTCCTTCAAGGACTTCAATTCCTTCATGGTGCACCAGACCAGCGACCACCACGAGGCGCCCGATTTCGGCGCGCTGCTGGAGAGCAACCGGCTGGAATGGCTCGACCCGGTCGGCGGCGCCTCCGACCTGCCGGCCACCAATCCCCAGCCGCTGCCGCCCGACGCTAGCGAGCTGGCCAAACGCTATTCGCAGGACCACGGCGTGGTCATGCAGGACTGGTGGCTGAAGCTGCGCAATCGCTGAACGCCGCTCCACACGACGAGAATACGAGGAAGACCATGAACCAGGAAAAGCTCGACATCCGCCTGCTCGATCCGGCCAGCGTCGAATGTCCGTATCACGACTACAAGCGGCTGCGCGAGGAAGCGCCCGTCTACCGGATGCCGGAGACCGGCTGGTACGTGGTCACCACCTACGAGCTGTGCCGCAAGGTGGCCAAGGACTGGGAGACGTTCTCGGACCAGATCAGCGACTGGTCGCAGGAGACGCTCTGGAGCAACCCGGAAATCCCGGGGATCTTCGAGGAGGAAGGCTGGCCCCGCGACCAGATCCTGTCGCGCGACCCGCCGCTGCACGACATGTACCGCAGCCTCGTCGACGTCTCGTTCACCAAGAGCCGCATCGACGCCATGGAGCCGTTCATCTCCAAGCTGGTCAACGAGCTGATCGACAAGTTCATCGACAAGGGCGAGTGCGACTTCATCATGGACTTCGCCTATCCGCTGCCCATGCATGTGATCGCCGACCGCCTCGGCCTGCCGCCCGAGGACCTGCCGAAGCTGAAATTCTGGTCCGAGGAATGGGTGCTGCCGCACGCCCACACCATGAACCACGAGCGCGAGGTGGAGTGCGCCCGCAACATCGTCGACCTGCAGCACTACCTGGTCGAGAAGTTCGAGGAGAAGCGCCAGAACCGCGACGACCGGATCATCAGCGACCTGGTGCACGGCCTGTTCAACGGCGAGCGGCACCTGACCACCCGCGAGATCCTGTCCATGACCGAGCAGCTCCTGGTGGGCGGCAACGAGACCACCACCAACGCCATGTCCTCGGGCATGATGCTGCTGATCCAGAACCCGGACCAGTACGCCATGGTCCAGGAGGACCCCAAGCTCATCAAGAACTTCGTCGAGGAGGTGCTGCGCATCGAGAGCCCGACCCAGGGCATCTTCCGCGTCGCCGTGAAGGACACCGAGCTGGGCGGCGTGCGGATTCCGCGCGGCTCCATGATCAACATGCGCTTCGGCGCGGCCAACCGGGACGAGAAGGTGTTCCCCAATGCCGAGAAGCTGGACGTGTGCCGCAGGAACGCCGGGGCGCATCTGGCGTTCAGCACCGCCGAGCATCACTGCGTCGGCGCGCCGCTGACCCGGCAGGAGATGAACATCGCCTTCCGCATCCTGTTCGAGCGCATGAAGAACTTCCGCTTCGCCGAAGGCAGGAACGACTTCCAGCACCAGGGCAACTTCATGGTGCGGGCGCTGAAGCACCTGCACGTCACCTTCGACAAGCGCTGATCCCGTGGGCGCACTCCCGAACGACGGCCGCAACCGGCAGCTTTTCATGAAGCGTTTCCCCTCGGGGGAAGCCGGCCCGGACGATTTCGAGGTGCGGGAGGCGCCCATGCCGGAACCGAAGGACGGCGAGGTGCTGGTGGAGAGCCACTACCTGTCCGTCGACGCCGCGCTGCGCCTCATCATGCGCGACAGCAAGGACTTCCTGTTCCGGGTGCAGCCGGGCGACCTGGTGCGCGGCACCGTCGCCGGCAAGGTGATCGAGTCCCGCAACCCGGCGTTCAAGCCGGGCGATCATGTCACCGGCGGCCTCGGCGTGCAGAACTATTCGGTGTCGGACGGCGCGGGCCTGTCCAAGGTCGACACGTCCGTCGCGCCCCTGCCCCAGTGGCTGGGCGGCATGGGCGTCTCCGGCCTCACCGCCTATTTCGCCGTGACCGAGGAATGCCGGCCGCGGCCGGGCCAGACCATGGTGGTGAACGGCGCGGCGGGTGCCGTCGGCTCCATCGCCGGCCAGATCGGCCGCATCCTGGGCGCCAGGGTCGTCGGCATCACCGGCAGCGACGAGAAATGCCGCTGGCTGACCGAGGAGCTGGGCTACGACGCCGCCATCAACTACCACGACGGCGACCTCTACGAGCGGCTGGTGAAAGCGGCGCCCGACCGGATCGACGCGATCTTCGACAATGTGGGCGGGCCGATCCTCAACGAGTCCCTGCGCTGGATCGCCATGCGCGGCGTGGTGCTGCTGTGCGGCTCGACCTCGCAATACACCCGGGAAAAAATCGAAGGCCCTAGCAATTACATCTGGCTGGGCACCATGCGCGCCCGCATGCAGGGCTTCGTGGTCTACGACTATGCAGACAAGTTCGCCGCCGCCCAGGCGCAGCTCGCGCAATGGGTCCGCGAGGGCAGGCTGGTGATGCGCGAGAACATCGTCGACGGCGACGTCGGCGACTTCCCGGACGTGTTCCAGCGCCTCTATCACGGCGAGAACCGGGGAAAGATGGTGATCCGCCTGCCGGCGGCCGCCGCCTAGAAACACTCAATCAGGGAAGCGAAAGGAACAAACGGGATGGGTGCTCTCGATCTATTCAAGCTGGACGGCAAGGTGGCCGTCATCACCGGCGGCGGCAAGGGCATCGGCCGGGGCATCGCCCTGGCGCTGGCCGAGGCGGGCGCCGACATCGCCGTCGCCTCGCGCAGCAAGGACGAGCTGGAACGAGTGGTGAAGGAAGTCCAGGAACGCGGCCGGCGCGCCATCGCCGTGCCGACCGACGTGACCAAGATGGAGTTCCTCGAAAACCTGGCCAAGCGCGCCCAGGACGAGCTGGGCGGCCTCGACATCTGGGTGAACAACGCCGGCGGCCTGCCCGACGGCACGCCGCGCTGGCTGACCCGCACCTCGGAAGAGCAGTTCATGGCGCAGATCGACCTGAACATCAAGGCGGTCTGGGCGGGCTGCGTCGTGGCGGCCAAGGCCATGGGCGACAAGGGCGGCGCCATCGTCAACATCTCGTCGCGCGCGGCCAAGGACATGGGCCCGAACCTGAAGAACGGCCCGTACGGCGCGTCCAAGTCGGCGGTGAACAGCCTGACCGCCACGTTCTCGCGCGAGCTGGCGCCCAAGGTGCGCGTCAACGCCGTGGCGCCGGGTCCGATCCCGACCGAGAACTTCATCGATTCCATGAAGATGCACACGCCCGAGCGCGAGGCCGAGCTGAAGGAATACATGAAGCTGCCGCTGGAGCGCTGGGGCACGCCCGAGGACATCGGCGCCGCCGTGCTCTACATGGTCTCGCCCGCCTCGAGCTGGGTGACCGGACAGTGCATCTACGTCACCGGCGGCTCCTGAGCCGCACATGCCTTCGGGCAGCTACGACTACATTCCGCAGGAACGCATCGTCTTCGGCCGCCCGGCGGCCGAGGCGATCCGCGCCGAAGCGGAACGGCTGGGCAAGAGCCGGCTGTTCCTCGTCACCGCGAAATCGCTCAACCGCAAGACCACGGCCATCGCCGACCTGCGCGCCGCGCTGGGCGGCCTCGTCGCCGGCCTCTATGACGACTGCATCGCCCACACCCCGCGCGAGACCGTGCTGGCCTGCGCCGAGGCGGTGCGGGCGGCGGGCGCCGACCTGATCGTCACCATCGGCGGCGGCACCGCCATCGACATGGTGAAGGCGGCGCAGATCTGCCTGGCCGAGGACGTGCGCACCGTCGAGGGCATGGACGCCTGGCACACGCGCGTCGCCCCGGACGGCAGCTACGTCACGCCGAAAAGCCGGCCGTCGCCGGTGCGGCAGATCATCGTGCCGACGACCCTGTCGGGCGCCGAGTTCAGCACCATCGCCGGCGTCTCGGACCTGAGGAAGAAGTTCAAGGACGGCTTCGTCGGCACCAATTCCGCCGGGCAGGTGGTGATCCTCGATCCAGCCATGACCGTGCACACGCCCGAATGGCTGTGGCTGTCCACCGGCATCCGCGGCTTCGACCATGCCATCGAGGGCATCTGCTCCATCAAGGCCAACCCGTTCATCACCGGCTGCTGCCGCCAGGCCATCGAGATGTTCCGCGAGAACCTGCCGCGCACCAAGGACGACCCGAACGATCTGGAGGCGCGCCTCGCCTGCCAGCAGGCGACGTGGATCGCCGGCCACGGCATCGACCGCACGCCCTACGGCGCGTCCCACGGCATCGGCGGCGTGCTGGGCGGCATGAAGGACGTGCCGCACGGCTATACCTCCTGCATCCTGCTGCCGCACGTGCTGCGCTGGAACAAGCCCGCGACCGGACAGGCGCAGCGCTATATCGCCGCCGCCTTCGGCCGGCCGGACGAGGACGCGGCCGACCTGGTGCACGGCTTCATCGCCAGCCTGGGCCTGCCCCAGCGGCTGCGCGACGTGGGCGTGACCCGCGACGATTTCGACGGCATCGCCAGGCGCAGCGTCGCCAGCATGTGGGTGCGCACCAACCCGCGCCCGCTGCCCGACGAGGAGTCGGTGAAAGCCATATTGGAAGCGGCATATTGACAAGTGCCGCGCGGCGGGCACGCTGCGCCGAAGAAACGCTCAGGGATCAGACCATGCTCACGCAGTTCGAACGGGACGCCAACCTCTCCGACCTCATGGACTACCACGCCCGCACCCGGCCGGACGCCGAGATGCTGGTGTTCGAGGACCGGCGCTACCGCTGGGGCGAGGGCGACCGGATCGTCAACCGGGTGGCGAACGGGCTGATCGCGCTGGGCATCGGGCGCAACGACAAGGTCGCCGTCCTGGCCGACACCTCGGCCGAATATTTCTTCACCTTCTGGGGCATCATCCGCGCCGGCGCCTGCGCCGTGCCGCTGTCGGGCATGGCGAGCGCCGAGAGCCTGGAGGCCATGATCGCCGACAGCGGCGCCAAAGTGCTGTTCGTGTCGAAGAAAACCATGGACCTTGTCGGCCAGATCGACGCGCGGCTGCATACGCTCGTTCCCGGCGGCCGCATCGCCTACGACTTCGCCGACGACCGCTGGACCGGCTTCGCCGACTGGATCGCGGCCTGTCCCGAGACCAATCCGGGCGTTGCCATCGACAAGCTGGACGACTTCAACATCATCTATTCGTCCGGCACCACCGGCGTGCCCAAGGGCATCCTGCACGACCACCGCACCCGCATCTCCTACTGGGCGACGCGCGACGCCTTCGGCTACGGCCCGGACACGCGGCTGATCGTGTCGACGCCGCTCTATTCCAACACCACCCTGTTCGCGCTGCTGCCGGCGCTGGCCTGGGGCGGCGCGGTGATCCTGCTGCCACGCTCGGACACCCGGAACTTCCTGCGCCTCGCCGAGCAGGAGAAGGCGACCCACACCATGCAGGTGCCGGTGCAGTACCACCGGCTGCACGACTTCCCGGATTTCGGGAAGTACGACCTGTCCAGCTTCCAGTGGAAGTTCTGCACCTCGGCGCCGCTGCGGCCCGAGTTCAAGCGCTGGCTGATCACCGACTGGCCGGGCGGCTTCACCGAGGTCTACGGCATGACCGAGGGCGGCGTCGGCTGCTTCCTCAACGCCCACGAGCATCCGGACAAGCTGCACACCGTGGGCTATGCCCGCGAGGGCACCGAGATCCGCGTGGTGGACGAGGCCATGAACGAGGTGCCGCGCGGCCAGACAGGCGAACTGATCGGCTGGTCGGGCTTCATGATGACCGGCTACTACAACAAGCCCGACAAGACCACCGAGAGCCGCTGGACCGACCCCGACGGCAAGGTGTGGCAGCGCAGCGGCGACATGGGCCGGATGGACGAGGACGGCTTCATCACCCTCCTCGACCGCGCCAAGGACATGATCATCTCCGGCGGCTTCAACATCTATGCCGCCGACCTGGAAGCCGAGCTGCTGAAGCACCCGGACGTGGACGACGCCGCCGTCATCGCCGTACCCAGCGACGAATGGGGCGAAAGCCCGCTGGGCCTCGTCGTCCGCAAGCCCGGCGCGGCGGCGACCGCCGAGGATATCCGCGCCTGGACCAACGAGCGCCTGGGCAAGCTCCAGCGCCTCAGCGCCATCGAGTTCCGCGACGACCTGCCCCGCAGCACCATCGGCAAGCTGCTGAAGCGCGAGCTGCGCGAGCCGTACTGGGCGGGCATGGAACGGCGGGTGGGGTGACCAACTGAGTTGACCAACTCTGGTCGCCGCCCCATATTGGGGGCATGAACAAGCCAGTCAACATCGCCGAGGCGAAGGCCCATCTTTCAGAACTGGTTACCCGCGCGGCGGCCGGCGAGGAGGTGATCATCTCGCGCAACGGCAAGCCGCTCGCCAAGCTGGTGCCATTGCCGCAGCAGAAGCCGCGCGTTCCCGGCATCGCCAAGCACTGGAAACTGCCGCCAGAAGCGTTCGAGCCGCTCGATCCCGAGGACCAGGCCATCATGGAGGGCGAGGGCACAGACGGGATCGGCATCTGGATCGGCCTCCCCAAGGATCGCGAGAACTCTTGAAGCTGCTCCTTGATACCAACGCTCTGCTTTGGTGGCTCAAGGGCGACGACCGGCTTTCCCATAAAGCGAGATCGGCCATTGCCGATCCGAGCAGCAACGTCTGGGCGAGCGTTATCTCTATCTATGAACTGATCTACAAAGCGCGCACGGGTAAATTCCCGCTCAGTATCGCCCTTGAGCTCGAAGACTATGCCTCGGCAGCGGACATTCCTTGGCTTCCGCTCGAAGCGGTGGATATGCGCACCGGGGCCGCACTGGAATGGGATCACAAGGATCCCTGGGATCGATTGATTGCCGCACAAGCGATTTCCCGAGGGTTTTCACTGGTGACTTCGGATCGCGCCTTCCATCACGCCCCCGTCGAAACCATCTGGTAATCTCCCCGCTGGAAACCTTCAGAGGTGCCCAGTATCGTGCCGGCTCGGCGTATGTCGCGCCGTTGGGGAGAGATTCCATGACCTACAAGGTGATCCAGTGGTCCAGCGGCAATGTGGGCAAGCATGCCGTGCGCGCCGTGGCCGAGCGGCCGGACCTGAAGCTGGCCGGCATGTATGTGTTCTCCGAGGCGAAGGCCGGGCAGGACGCGGGCGAGATCGCCGGGATCGGCAAGCTGGGCGTGAAGGCGACGAACGATGTCGAGAAGCTCGTCGCCACGGATGCCGATATCGTCCTGCACACGGCGCTGCCGTCGCTGGTCTATGGCGATGACCCGATGGCCGACATCGACCTGTTCTGCCGGCTGCTGGCCTCGGGCAAGAACGTCGTCACCACCGTCGGCTACATGTATCCCAAGGTCTACGGCCCCAGGCTGGTCAGGCGGCTGGAGGAAGCCTGCCGCCGCGGCGGCGCCACGTTCCATTCCACCGGCCTCAATCCAGGCTGGCTGGGCGACCTGCTGCCCATGACCATGACGGCGCTGTCGCGGCGCGTCGACCGGATCCATGTGCGCGAGATCTCCAACTTCCAGCACTATCCCTCGCCCGAGATCATGTTCGACATGATGGGCTTCGGAAAGACGCCGGCCCGGTTCAGGAAGGACGCCGAGCGTTATTCGTTCTGGCTGTCGGGCCTGTTCCGCGAGAACGTGCAGATGATCGCCGACGCGCTGGGCGTGACGCTGGACGGCATCAAGGAAAGCACCGAGCGCGAGCTGGCCGGCGCCGATCTGGAGACGGCCGCGGGCACGGTGCGGAAGGGCACCGTCGCCGGGCAGCACTGGACATGGGCCGGCGTCGCCGGCGGGGCCGAGGTGATCGTGCACGAGACCGTCTGGCGGATGCATGACAGCGTCGCGCCGCAATGGCCCACCGGCGAGCATTCGGTGACCATCGAGGGCGAGCCGCGCATGCAGGTGAATTTCGGCGCCCAGTGGATCGCCGACGGCCTGCAGGGCACCGCCATGCACGCGGTCAACGCCATCCCCTATGTGTGCGAGGCGCCCTCGGGTGTGAAGACCTTCCTCGACCTGCCCTGGATCATCGGCAGGGGCACGGTGCGGGTGCCGAAAAAGGCCGGGAAGAAAAAGAAGAAATAGCCGCGGTCCGGATCGTTGGACGCGCGAGAACCGCTTCGCGGTCCCCCTCGGGATTCGGCCGGAGCGGCGGCACGGCTTCCCTTCTCCCCGCCGGGGAGAAGGTGGACGCCCGCAGGGCGGCCGGATGAGGGCGGCCGCGACAGCGGCACCTGCCACGGCTAATCCGCGTGCGCCGGGGTCTGCTGGGGCGCGGTGAAGATGCCCTTGGGCAGCTTCACCAGCAGCAGCAGCGGGAAGATCAGCACCGTCGCCGCCATCACCAGGTGGAAGTCCGTGGTGAAGGCCATCATGGTCGCCTGCCGCGTCACCTCGGCGTCAAGGGCGGCGCGGCCGAGGGGCGTGGACAGGTCCCACACGTCGGGGCGCATCATCTCGAACGCCTTGTTGGACGGGGTGAACTGTTCGGCGATCACCGCGTGGTTGACCACCGAGGCGCGCGTCTGGAACGCGAACACCAGGGCGATGCCCATGCTGGAGCCGAAGCTGCGCATGGTGTTGGCGAAGGACGCGGCCTCGGTGCGCAGCCGCATGTCCAGCGTGGCGTAGGAGATCAGGTTCAGCGCCACGAAGGTGAAGCCGATGCCCACGCCCTGCACCACGCCGATCCAGACGAAATCCCAGTCGGCGGTATAGAGGTTGAAGCGGCCCATCTCCCACAGCGAGTAGATGGTGAGCAGCAGGCCGATCACGATGAACGCCCGCGGATCGACGCCGCGCTGGGCCAGCCGGCCGACCATGATCATGCCGATCATCATGCCGAAGCCGCGCGGCGCCACCAGCAGGCCGGTGGTCAGCACGGGATGGCCCATCAGGTTCTGCAGCATCACCGGGATCAGCGCCATGGACGTATAGAGCACCATGGCGACGCAGAAATAGAAGATGGAGCCGGCGACGAAGTTGCGGTCCTGCAGGATCGAGCGGTGCAGGAACGGGTTGCGCGAGAACACCATGTGATGGATGAACAGGAACGCGCCGCCCCCCGCCAGCGCCAGCCACATGACGATCTCGGTCGATTCGAACCAGTCGGCGCGCTCGCCCCGGTCGATCATGAGCTGGAACGACATGATGGCGAGCGCCAGCATGGCGTAGCCGTAGCCGGCGAACCGCCGCGTCCTGTCGAGAGGCGTGTCCTGCGAGAACAGCAGCAGGCCGACGAACGACATCACCCCGAACGGCACGTTGATGTAGAAGATCCAGCGCCAGTCGTAGCTCTCGGTCAGCCAGCCGCCCAGGGTCGGACCGATGATCGGGCCGACCATGACGCCCACGCCCCAGACCGCCATGGCCTTGCCGCGCTCGTGGTCGGGATAGGCGTCCATCATGATCGACTGGGACAGCGGGATCAGCGCCGCGCCCAGGATGCCCTGCAGCGCGCGGAAGATCAGCATCTCGTCCAGCGAGGTGGCGATGCCGCACAGCGCCGAGGCGGCGGTGAAGCCGGCGATGGAGATGAGGTAGATGGTCTTGCGCCCGTAGCGCAGCGCCAGGAAGCCGGTGAGCGGGATCATCACCGCCGAGGCGACGATGTAGGACGTCAGCACCCAGGCGATCTGGTCAGGCGTCGCCGCGAGGCTCGCCTGCATGTGCGGCAGCGCCACGTTGGCGATGGTGCTGTCGATCGCCTGCATGGTCGTCGCCATCATGGCCGAGACCGAGACGATCCCGCGATAGGGCATGGCCTTGTGCGCCGTCGCGCTCATGGCATCGCTCCACTCATGGGATCAGCCGAACACGCTCTCGATCAGCCGCGCGAAGCCGCTGCGGTGGCCGGTGTCGATGGTCACCTGCGCGCTGAGGCCCGTGGGCAGCGGCACGTCGCCCTTGTAGTCCTGCAGATAGAGCCGGACCGGCACGCGCTGGACCACCTTCACCCAGTTGCCCGAGGCGTTCTGCGGCGGGATCAGCGAGAACTCGGCGCCGGTCGCCGGGCTGAGGCTGCCCACGGTCGCGTGCCATTCGCGGCCCGGATAGATGTCGACGGTGACCGTCGCGAGCTGGCCGGGATGGACATGGGTGAGCTGGGTCTCCTTGAAGTTGGCGGTGATCCACAGCGCGTTCCTCGACACCAGGCTGATGACCGGTTTCGCCGGCATGACCTGTTCGCCGAGCTGCACGTCGACCGAGGCGACGATGCTGTCCTCGGGGGCGCGCACCACGGTGTGATCCAGATCGAGCCGCGCCTGGTCGCGCACCGCGATGGCGTGCTGCACCTCGGGATTCTCGGCCGTCTGCCGGTGGGCGCCCAGCCTGGCCCGGGTCGCCGCCAGATCCTGCTGCGCCTGGGCAAGGCGCTGACGCGCCACGTCCAGGTCGTGATCGGCCTGGTCGAACTTCACCTTCGAGACGACGCCGCGCGCCACCAGTTCCTTCTGCCGGTCGAATTCCTTCTGGGCATAGGCGAGGTTGGCCCGCGCGGCGCCCAGCGCGGCGCCCTTTTCCGAGATCGAGGCCTGGAGCGCGCTGATGCCGTTGCGCGTGGTCTCCACGTCCGCCTCGGCCTTGGCGAGCGCGATGCGATAGGGCGCATCGTCGATCCGGAACAGCACGTCGCCCGCCTTCACCGTCTGGTTGGCGCGGGCCGGAATGGCCACGGCGCGGCCTTCCACCTCGGCGCTGAGATAGACCTTGTTGGCCTGGACATAGGCGTTGTCGGTGCTTTCGTAGCGGCCGGTCAGCAGGTAGAGCACCAGGCCGACCAGCAGCGCCGCCCCGAGCATCACCAGCGATCCGACGCGCGCGATGTCGCGGCCGCGTCCCTTCCAGAACGTCCTTGCCCCGCCCAGCGAACGGGCGTCGGCTTCCTCGATGCGGGCCAGCTTATTCATGGGCCGCGAGCTCCAGCAGTTTTTCGGTTGTCTTGTTGGTCATGCGGGACTTGATCCGCATCAGCATGTCGATCAGCGCGTCGCGCTCGGCGGCGTCGAGGCCGCCCAGCACTTCCTCGCGCAGCTCGACCGAGATCGCCTCCAGCCGCTCGATCAGCGGGCCGGCCTTGTCGGTCAGATACAGCAGATAGGCGCGGCGGTCCTGAGGGTCCTGGCGGCGCTGCACGTAGCCGGCCGCCTCCAGCTTGTCGAGCAGGCGGACCAGGGCGATGGGCTCCACGTCCATGCGGTCGGCGAGCTGGCTCTGGTTGATGCCGTCGACCCGGCGCAGATGCGCCAGCACCCGCCACTGGTTGCGGGTGAATCCCATGTCGCGCACGCGGCGCTCGAATTCGCGCCGCACGAGCCTGCCGATGTCGTGCACCAGGAACCCGAAGGTGCGGTCCAGATCCTCTTTTTGCATGCGACGTAAACTATGAACCACGTAGATTATATACAATGCATATTAATGCATACCCATCCTATTTTCCACGCTGAATCGCGGTATCATTTTTTCAGCACCCTCTTTACCGTTCTCGCGGGACCGGTGTACAAACAAGCACAGATGACTTTGGGGAGAGCCATGAGCACGACCGCGACCAGACCGACGCCGGAATTCAACTTCTTCTCGGAGGAGTTGCAGGAGTGCCCGTACGACGCCTATCGCACGCTGCGCGACGAAGCGCCGGTGTGGAAGGATTCGGTGACCGGCTTCTATTTCATCACCCGCTATGACGACCTGCGCAAGGTCCTGCTCGACACCGAGCATTTCTCCAACGAGCGGCCCAAGGCGACCATGGTGCCCGAGCGCACCCAGCGCATGCGCAAGCTGTACGAGGAAAAGGGCTGGCTGCCCTCGCCGACGCTCGCCGGACGCGACGACCCGAACCACAAGCAGATGCGCGCCATGTTCGACAACGCCTTCCGCGCCGGCAAGATCAAGGAAGTCGACCCGCTGGTCGAGCAGACCGCCTACAAGCTGATCGACGGCTTCATCGGCGACGGCCACTGCGACTGGGTGAAGCAGTTCTCGGTGCCGCTGCCGCTGATCATCATCGGCAAGCAGATGGGCGCGCGGGAGGAGGACATCTGGCGCATCAAGGCCTGGACCGACGCCTGGGTGCAGCGCCTCGGCATGATGCAGACCGAGGAGGAGGAACGCTGGTCGGTCGAGATGGAGATCGAGGCCCAGCACTATTTCCAGCCCATCTTCGAGAAGCTGCGCAAGGAACCGGACAACACCCTGCTGTCCGACCTGGTCAACACGGTGATTCCGGAGTGGGGCCGGCCGCTCAACGACAACGAGCTGCATGCCGAGATGATGGCGGATACGTTCGTCGGCGGCTCGGAGACCTCCACCAACGCGCTGTCTGCCGGCATGATGCTGGCGATCCAGAACCCCGAGGTGTGGGCGCGGCTGAAGCAGGGCGTGGAGAAGGACCTGCGCACCTTCGTCGAGGAGGTGCTGCGCCTCGAGAGCCCGGTGCAGAGCCTGTTCCGCATCGCCGCCAGGGACATCGAGATCCACGGCATGACGATTCCGAAGGGCGCCATGATCAACACCCGCTATGCCTCGGCCAACCGGGACGAGCGCCATTTCGAGTGCCCGGAGAAGCTGGACCTGGACCGCAAGAACGCCGGCAGCCACATGGCGTTCGGCTCGGGCATCCATCACTGCCTGGGCGCGCCGCTCGCCCGACGCGAGCTGTACTGGGGCTTCAAGGCGATGGTCGACCGGTTCGACCACATCCAGTTCGCCGAGGGCAAGAACGACTTCAGGCACGGCCCGACCTTCTGCCTCCGGGCCCTGAAGGAGTTGCACATCGAGTTCACGCCGAAGAAATAGGG
>CAZVVC010000035.1:0-16846 GCA_964630425.1 uncultured Bifidobacterium sp.
CGCTGGTGGGCAAGGGCGTGTGTTTCGACACCGGCGGCTACGACCTGAAGCCCAGCTCGTCCATGGCGCTGATGAAGAAGGACATGGGCGGCGCGGCGCACGTCCTCGGCCTTGCCCACATGGTCGTCAGCCTGAAGCTGCCGGTCCGGCTGCGGGTGCTGGTCGCGGCGGTGGAGAACAGCGTCTCCGGCAACGCCTTCCGCCCCAGCGACGTCATCGACACCCGCAAGGGCGTCACGGTCGAGATCGGCAACACCGACGCCGAAGGCCGGCTGATTCTGGCCGACGCGCTGGCCCTCGCCAGCGAGGAATCGCCGGACCTGATCGTGGACTTTGCAACCCTGACGGGTGCGGCACGTTCGGCGCTGGGGCCGGAGCTGCCGCCTTATTTCACCGATGGCGAGGCGCTGGCGGCCGCCTTCGAGGCATCGGCGAAGGCCGTCGCCGATCCGGTCTGGCGCCTGCCGCTGTGGCCCGGCTATGGCGACAACCTGAAGAGCAACATCGCCGATATGCGCAACGACGGCGGGCCTTTCGCGGGCGCCGTGGTCGCGGCGCTGTTCCTCAAGCGGTTCGTCGCGGACCCGGAGCGCTGGATCCATCTCGACATCTACGGCTGGAATCCGGACAAGCGGCCGGGCCGTCCGGTTGGTGGCGAAGCTATGGCGATGCGCGCCATTTTGGACATCATCCGGACGCGTTTCTCTGGCTAAAATTGTGCTTGGGGGTGCTTGTAATTGAAGGTCGCGACCCGATACTCTTTCTATGACGTTACAACTCACAAACCCCCAGGCGCTGAGCCTTTGGCTGAACACCGTAAGCACCCTTGTCCGAGGGGAGGAGACCCACGACCTGACCTCGCGTCAGATGGCGATCCTGCTTACCGTCTATCTCACTCCGGGACCGCACACGGTCCGCGGTCTGGCCGCCGAGCTGGACATCACCAAGCCGGTGGTGACCCGGGCGCTCGACACGCTGGGCAGGCTCGGCCTGCTGAAGCGGCGCCGGGACATGACCGACAAGCGGAACGTGCTGATCGAACGGACCACGCGCGGCGCCAGCTATCTGGGCCAGCTCTCCGACATCATCGTCACCGCCGGTTACGACGCCTGACGGTGCGCCCGTGAAGGGCGACCCGCGTATCACGCCCGCGCGAGAGGACCTCGCGGCGGACTATCTGCGTTCGGTCGTCAAGGTACCGCATTATGCCAAGGGCCTGGCGCGCCAGGTGCGCCTGCCCTATGCGCCGCTCTACAACCATCCCGATACATCCTCGGGCCGGCTGACCGAGGCGCTGCTGGGCGAGGCGGTCGTGGTCTACGAGGAAAAGGGCGGCTGGTCCTGGTGCCAGCTCGGCGCCGACGGCTATGTGGGCTACATGCCCAGCGTGGCGCTGGGCGACGTGGGGCCGGAGCCGACCCACAAGGTCGCTGCGCTGCGCACCTTCATCTATGCCCGGCCCGACCTGAAATCGCCGGTGATGGGCGCGGCCAGCCTGAGCAGCACCGTCGCGGCGACCGGCACGGAAGGCGAGTTCACCGGCATCGAGAACGGCGGCTGGATCTTCTCCGGCCACCTGAAGCCGGCGGACGAGATGGAGGCGGACTACCTGACCACGGCCATCCGCTTCATCGGCGTGCCCTATCTGTGGGGCGGTAACACCAGTATGGGCCTCGACTGCTCGGGCCTGGTCCAGACCTCGCTGCGCTTCGCCGGCATCCTCAACTGCCCGCGCGACAGCGACATGCAGGCGGCCAGCCTGGGCGAGCCGGTCGAGCCCGACGCCCGCCTCGCACGGCGCGGCGACCTGGTGTTCTTCCCCGGCCATGTGGGCATGGTGATCGACGACGGCGTGCTGCTGCACGCCAACGCCTGGGACATGATGGTCTCCCCGCACCCGCTCCGCTACGTGGTCGCCGAGATCGCCAAGAAGACCCCGGCGCCGGTGACGGCGATCCGGCGGCTGGTGTAGAGCCAGCGCCCCACGGCCCAGTAGAGCGGCCACAGCGCCGAGAGGAGCAGCGACTCCAGCGACTGGGTGATCCAGTTGCCGTTGGGTGATCCAGTTGCCGTTGGGTGATCCAGTTGCCGTGGGAATAGACGAAGCCGTCGAACGCCATCAGCCAGGCGAAGGTGCTCAGCGCGCCGGCGAGATGGATTTTCTTGAACACAGTGCCCTTCCCCGCGATGCTGAGACGGATTATGGCCCATGGAAAGCCGATGCACCTCGGTTCGCCGCCTTTGCTGGAAGTCGATGTTTCGCCCGCCTCGGGCGAGGGTCGGCAGCGCCTATGGGCGGCACTTGCCGAAGTAACGTCCGCGCAGCCGGCGTTCTCGATCCGACCTGACCAAGACGAAAGCGCCGTGCTTCTCGGCGGCCCCATGCCAAGCATGCTCCATGCGGCGATTACCCGGATTGCGCTAGAAACCGGAATGGAACTTGAAGCGGGGGAAGCGCGGGTCGCATGGCGTAAGCGGCTTCTGGGAGAAGCGCGAGTAGACTACACCCACAAGAGACAGGCCGGCGGCTCAGGCGAGTTCGCGCGCGTCATTCTGTCGATCATGCCAGCCGCGTTGGATTGCAAGGATTGTTTTTCGTCCCGCGCATCCCGTGGCGGTGTTCCGCCCGAGTTCTTGCCCGCGGTTGAAGCCGGCGTGATGCGCGCGGCGCTCGCCGTGGAGCGGTTTCCGGTCATTGGATTCCGGGCCGAATTGCTGGACGGCGCCTATCATGACGTTGATTCGAGCGCCGCTGCCTTTGAAATCGCCGCGCGGGAGGCATTCCGCAGGGCATGCGCCAAAGCGAGGGTGCAAACCGTCGAGCCCGTGGCGGCTGTCGAGATTCTGATTGCTACCCGGCAGGCCGACACGCTGATCGATACGCTGCGCCGGATCGGCGGAGACTGGACCTTGCTTGAACCGGCCGCCGCGATCATCGCCGGAGATGTGCGCGCGAGCGGCCTTCTTGGCTGCATGGCGGCGATCGATCAATTCGGCGGTGCCGCAAAAGTCGCGTTCAGCCATTATGTCTCATCGCCGGCGCCGGAAGACGGCTCCTGCAATCCGCCAACGGGGGCGCGTCGCGCCGTGCCGAATGGCGGGGCCGAGTCAGGCGAGGACTGGGACACCGCGCGCCACCGTCGGACACTCGAAGGTCTGGCGGATGTGGACACCGGCAACGTAATCGACCATGAGATCGTACGCGCGTGGATGGACGGCCTTATGTCCCCACCGCCTCGGCGTGCCGGACTTCCAGGTTGAAGGCGGCGGCCATCAGGGCCTTGGTGTAGTCGGTCTCGGGGTGCTTGAAGATGCGCTCGGCCGGGCCGTGCTCGACCACCTTGCCGTCCTTCAGCACCAGCACCTGGTCGGACAGGGCGCGCACCACGCGCAGGTCGTGGCTGATGAACATGTAGGTCAGGTCGTGCCGTTCCTGCAATGCGCGCAGCAGGTCGACGATCTGGGCCTGCACCGACATGTCGAGCGCCGAGGTGGGCTCGTCCAGCACCAGGAAGCGCGGCTTGAGCACCAGGGCGCGGGCGATGGAGATGCGCTGGCGCTGGCCGCCGGAGAATTCGTGCGGATAGCGGTGGCGCATGGCCGGATCGAGGCCGACCTCGCCCATCACCTCGACTACGCGTGCGTCGCGCTCGGCCTCGCCCAGCGCCTTCTCGTGGATGGTCAGGCCCTCCTCGATGATCTGCGCCACCGACAGGCGCGGGCTGAGCGAGCCGAACGGGTCCTGGAAGACGATCTGCATCTGGCGGCGGAGCGGGCGCACCTCGTCGAACGACCGGCCGGCGATGTCCTGCCCGTCGAACCGGATCGGCCCCTTGCTGGAGATCAGCCGCAGGATGGCGAGGCCCAGCGTGGTCTTGCCCGAGCCGGACTCGCCGACGACGCCCAGCGTCGTGCCCGCGCGCACCGAGAGGGTGACGTCGTCGACCGCCCTCACATGGTCGACGGTCTTGCGCATCAGGCCGCCCTTGATGGGGAAGTGCACCTTCAGGTGCTCGGTCTCGACCAGGACCGGCGCGCCCTCGGGCTTGGGCGACGGCGTCCCGCGCGGGGCCGAGGCCAGGAGCTTCTGGGTATAGGGATGCCGCGGCCGGGCGAACACCTCGCGGGACGGGCCGGTCTCGACGATCCGGCCGCCGGTCATCACGCAGACCCGGTCGGTGAACTTCTCCACGATGCCCAGGTCGTGGGTGATCATCAGGATCGCCATGCCGAGGCGCCGTTGCAGGTCGCGCAGCAGCGTCAGGATCTGCGCCTGGATGGTCACGTCGAGCGCCGTGGTCGGTTCGTCGGCGATCAGCAGGTCGGGCTCGTTGGCGAGCGCCATGGCGATCATCACGCGCTGGCGCTGGCCGCCCGACAGCTCGTGGGGATAGGCCTTCAGCCGCTCGGTCACGTTGCCCAGGCCGACCAGCTTCAGCAGCTCGACGATGCGCGCCCGCGCCGCCTCGCCGCGCAGGCCCTTGTGGATTTCCAGCACCTCGCCGATCTGGCGCTCGACCGTGTGCAGCGGATTGAGCGAGGTCAGCGGCTCCTGGAACACCATGGAGATGCGGTTGCCGCGGATCGCGCGCAGCGTCCGTTCATCGGCGCCCAGCAGCTCCTGCCCGTCGAACCGGATCGAGCCCGTGGGATGGAACGCGGTGGGATAGGGCAGCAATTGCAGCACCGAGAGCGCGCTGACCGACTTGCCCGAGCCCGACTCGCCCACCAGCGCCAGCGTCTCGCCCCTCTCGATGGAGAACGAGACGCCGCGCGCCGCCTCGACGATCCGGTCCTCGGACCGGAAATGCACCGACAGGTCGCTGACGTCGAGCAGGCTCACTTGCGGCCCCCGATGGTCTTGCGCGGGTCGAACGCGTCGCGCACCGCCTCGCCGATGAAGATCAGCAGCGACAGCATGAAGGCCAGCACCAGGAAGGCCGAGATGCCGAGCCACGGCGCCTGGAGGTTGTTCTTGCCCTGCTTCAGCAGCTCGCCCAGCGAGGCCGAGCCCGGCGGCAGGCCGAAGCCCAGGAAGTCGAGGGCGGTGAGCGTGGTGATCGAGCCGTTGAGGATGAACGGCATGAAGGTCAGCGTCGCCACCATGGCGTTGGGCAGCACGTGCTTGACCATGATGCGCCCGTCGCCCAGGCCCAGCGCGCGGGCGGCGCGCACATAGTCGAAATTGCGGGCGCGCAGGAACTCGGCGCGCACCACGTCGACCAGGCTGGTCCATCGGAACAGCACCATGATGCCCAGCAGCCACCAGAAATTGGGCGTGACGATGCTCGACAGGATGATCAGCAGGAACAGCTCCGGCAGGCCGCTCCAGACCTCGATGAAGCGCTGGCCGGCCAGGTCGATCCTGCCGCCGAAATAGCCTTGGATGGCGCCCGCCCAGACCCCGATGATCGACGAGGCGACCGTCAGCATCAGGCCGAACAGCACCGAGATGCGGAAGCCGTAGATCACGCGCGCCGCCACGTCGCGCGCCTGGTCGTCGGTGCCCAGCGGGTTGTCCCAGCTGGGCGGCGCGGGCGCGGGCACCGGGATCTTCCGGTTGATGGTGTTCTCGCTGTAGGGGATCAGCGGCCAGACGATCCAGCCGCCGCTGTCCTTGATCAGGTCCTGCACGAACGGGTCGCGGTAGTCCGTCGGCGTCTCGAAGAAGCCGCCGAACTCGGTCTCCGGGTAGTCCCTGAGCACCGGGAAATACAGCGAGTTGTTGTATTCCAGCACCAGCGGCCGCTCGTTGGCGATGAACTCGGCGAACAGCGACAGGACGAACAGCACGCCGAACACCCAGAGCGACCAGTAGCCGCGCCGGTTGCGCTTGAACACCGCCCAGCGGCGCTCGCCCAGCGGCGTGAGCTTCCAGAACAGGAAGCGGCGGGCGGCGGGTTCCGTGCTCATCCCACCTCCCGCGTCTCGAAGTCGATGCGCGGGTCCACCCACACATAGGTCAGGTCGCCGACCAGCTTCATGACCAGGCCGATCAGGGTGAAGACGTAGAGCGCGCCGAACATGATCGGATAGTCGCGCTGGATCAGCGCCTCGAACGACAGCAGGCCCAGCCCGTCCAGCGAGAAGATGTATTCGATCAGCAGCGAGTTGGCGAACAGGATGGCGACGAAGGCGCCGGGGAAGCCGGCGATGACGATCAGCATGGCGTTGCGGAACACATGGCCGTAGAGCACGCGTCTTTCGGTGAGGCCCTTGGCGCGGGCGGTCATCACATATTGCTTGTTGATCTCGTCGAGGAACGAGTTCTTGGTCAGCATGGTCAGGCTGGCGAAGCCGCCGATGGTCATGGCGATCACCGGCAGGGTGATGTGCCACAGATAGTCCGCGGCCTTGCCCAGCCAGCTCAGCTCGTCCCAGTTGTCCGAGGTCAGCCCGCGCAGCGGGAACACGTCCCAGTAGGACCCGCCGGCGAACAGCACGATCAGCAGCACCGCGAACAGGAAGCCCGGGATGGCATAGCCGACGATGATCGCCGCGCTGGTCCAGGTGTCGAACCGGGTGCCGTCCCTGACCGCCTTCCTGATGCCCAGCGGGATCGACACCAGATAGACGATCAGCGTGGTCCACAGGCCGAGGGTGATGGAGACCGGCAGCTTTTCCAGGATCAGGTCGACGACCGGGCGCCCCTTGAAGAAGCTGGTGCCGAAATCGAAGGTCGCGTAGTCGCGGACCATGATGACGAAGCGTTCATGGGCCGGCTTGTCGAACCCGAACTGCTTCTCGATGCGGGCGATCAGCGCCGGGTCGAGGCCCTGGGCGCCGCGATATTTGACGTCGCCGCCGGCGCCCTGCCCGGCCACGTCGGTCTGGCGCACCGCCGATCCCATGTCGCCGCCGGTGCCGCCGCCCAGCCGCGCCGTCGCGCCCGCGTCGGTGCCGGTGATCTGGGCGATCATCTGCTCGACCGGGCCGCCCGGCGCCACCTGCACGATGGCGAAGTTGATGACGAGAATGCCGAACAGGGTCGGGATGATGAGCAGCAGGCGGCGCAGGATATAGGCGGCCATCACTGCCTGCCCCGCGCGGCGGCCAGCGCCTTCGCCTTGGCCGCGTCGTACCACCACAGGTCCTGCACCCCGCGCGCATAGGGCGGCTTCGCCTTCGGGCGGCCGAACTTGTCCCACCAGGCCACCGTGTGACTGCCCTTGTAGTATTGCGGCACCATGTAGTGGCTGAACATCAGCACCCGGTCGAGCGCCCGGCTGGCCGCGACCAGCGCCGGGCGGTCCTTCGCCCCGAGGATGGCGGTGATCAGCGCGTCCACCACCGGGTCCTTGACGCCGCCGATATTGTAGCTGCCCTTGGTGCCGGCCGCGGCCGAGGACCAGTAGGCCCGCTGCTCGATGCCGGGCGTCAGCGGCCAGGCGATGCGTTCCATCGTCAGCTCGTAGTCGAAGTCCTTGATCCGCTGCTCGTACTGGGCCGGATCGATGGTGCGCAGGCTCGCCTGCACGCCGATGCGCTTCAGGCTGTTGATGTAGGGCAGCAGCACCCGCTCGAAGCCCGGCTCGTAGTTCAGCAGCTCGACGGTGAGCGGCTTGCCGTCCTTGCCCACCAGCACGTTGCCGCTGGTGGTGTAGCCCGCCTGCCGCAGCAGGGTCATGGCCTTACGGAGGTTGTCGCGGTTGCCGCCCTTGCCGTCGCTCCTGGGCGGCTCGAACGCCGGGCCGAACACCGCCGGCGGCAACTGCTTGCGCCAGGGCTCCAGCAGGGCTTGCTCGGCCGGGCTGGGCATCCCGGTCGCCGCCAGCTCGGAATTCTCGAATACGCTGCTGGTGCGGTCATAGGCGCCGTAGAAGATCGCCCGGTTGGTCCATTCGAAGTCGAAGGCCAGGTCCAGCGCCTCGCGCACCCGCACGTCCCTGAATTTTTCGCGGCGCAGGTTGATGAAGAAGAACTGCGCGCCCGACGGCCGGTTGTCCTTCAGCGTGTCGCGCAGGATCCACTTCTTCTGGATGGCCGGCCCCTTGTATTCGGTGGCCCAGGTCTTGGAGGTGAACTCCTCGCGGAAGTCGTAGGCGCCGGCCAGGAACGCCTCCATGGCGATGGCGCGGTCCTGGTAGTATTCCAGCCGGACGGTGTCGAAATTCATGCGGCCGACATTGACCGGCAGGTCCTTGCCCCAATAGTCCTTCACCCGCTGGAACGAGATCGACCGGCCGGGCACCACCTTGCCGAAGCGGTAGGGCCCGCTGGTCAGCGGCGGCTGCAGCGAGGGCCGGGTGAAATCGTGCTTGCCGTACCAGGCCTTGGACAGAATCGGCAGGCCGGCCACCACCATGGGCAGGTCGCGCACCGCGCCCCTGGGGTCGAAGCTGAACTTCACCCGGCGCGGCGACAGGGCCGCCGCTTCCTCGACGTCGGCGAGGATGACGGCATAGCGCGGATGCCCCTTCTCCTTCAGTGCCTTGAAGGTGAACACCACGTCGGCGGCGGTGATCGGCGTGCCGTCGTGCCAGCGGGCCTGCGGCCTGATGTTGAAGATCACCCAGGTCCGGTCGGGCGCCAGCTCGGCGCTCTCGGCGACGAGGCCGTAGACCGCGTCCGGCTCGTCGTGGGCGCGGGTCATCAGCGAGTCATAGACCAGGCTGCGCGGCTCGTCGGTGTCGATGCCCTCGGCGCCCGTGCCGGGCAGGATGAAGGGGTTGAGGCTGTCGAAGGTGGTCTTGCCGCTCACCCCCATCAGCGCCATCGTCCCGCCCTTGGGCGCCTGCGGGTTCACATAGTCGAAATGCTTGAAATCCGGCTTGTATTTCAGCGTCCCGAAGGCGGAAAGCCCGTGGACCGGCGCGGCCGAGGCGGTGCCGGAAAAGGTGCTGCCGATGGTCAGGAAGGCCGCGAAGGCGGCGGTTGCGATGGCTCTCATGCGGCGATCATAGCGGCATCGGCAACCGATGACACCCTGTAGAGCGCGGCCGCGATCATCCCCTCGCCCTATCCTTTCCCCGCCGCCGGAAGGCGGGCGGGTGGCGCGTCACTTTGGCGCCCTGGCCTTGAGCGCGGCGTCCTTGCCCGCGTCCAGCCACCAGATCACCGGGAAGCCGTGATGATAGGCGGGCAGGGTCGCGGGGTGGCCGAACCTGTCCCAATAGGCGATGCGGAACACCCGGATGTGCCACATGGGGATGACGTAGTGGCGGTTGAGCAGGACCCGGTCCAGCGCCCGGGTCGCGGCGATCAGCCCGGCGCGGTCGGGCGCGTAGATCACCTTGTCGATCAGCGCGTCCACGGCGGGATCGGCGATGCCGACGATGTTGCGGCTGCCGACCCGCGCGGCCGCCGCTGATCCCCAGAACTCGCGCTGCTCGTTGCCCGGCGAATCCGACTGCGGGAAGGTCTCGACGGTCACGTCGAAGTCGAAATCCTTCATCCGCTGCTGGTACTGGGCGGGGTCGACCGTGCGGATGGTCGTCTGGATGCCCAGGCGCTTCAGGTTCTCGGTGAAGGGGATGATGATCCGCTCGAAGGTGGGCTGGGCGATCAGTATCTCGAAGGCGAGCCGCTTGCCGGTCTTGTCGTTGACCAGCGCGCCGCCCTTGATCTGCCAGCCCGCCTGCCGCAGCAGCGCCGCCGCCTGGCGCAGGTTCTCGCGGTTGTTGCCGCTGCCGTCGGTGGCGGGCGCCTTGAAGGGCGCGGTGAAGACGGCCGGCGGGATCTTGCCTTTCAGCGGCGTCAGCAGCTTGAGCTCCTCGGCCGAGGGCAGGCCGCCGCTGGCCAGGTCCGAGTTGGAGAAGAAGCTCTGCGTCCGGGTGTACTGGCCGTAGAACATGTTCCTGTTGGTCCACTCGAAGTCGAAGGCCAGCCCCAGCGCCTCGCGCACGCGCTGGTCCTTGAACGGGTCGCGGCGGATGTTGAAGGCGAAGGCCTGCATGCCGGTCGGCAGCTTGTGGCGGATCTCCTCCTTCCTGACCTGCCCGGTCTTCAGGGCCGGGAAGGTCTGCGGCGTGTACTGGGTGGCCCAGGTCTTGGCGGTGTTCTCGCTGATGAAGTCGAACTTGCCGGTCTTCATCGCCTCGAGGCGGACCGTCTCGTCCTGGAAATATTCGTAGGTGATCCGGTCGAAATTGTAGAAGCCCCTGTTCACCGGCAGGTCCTTGCCCCAATAGTCCTTCACCCGCTCATAGCTGATGGTCCGCCCCGGCTTCACGGCGCCGATGCGATAGGGGCCGCTTCCCAGCGGCGGCTCCAGGGTGGGCTGGTCGAACTTGCGGTTCTGCCAGTAGTGCTTCGGCAGCACCGGCAACTGGCCCATGATCATGGGCAGCTCGCGGTTGCCGGCCTGGTCGAAGGTGAACTTCACCTTCCGCGGCCCGGTCTTCTCGGCCTTCTTGACGTTGTGATAGTACTGCGCCCAGAACGGCGTGCCCTTCTCCATCAGGATGTTGAACGAGAAGATGACGTCCTCGGGCGTGATGGGCTTGCCGTCGTGCCACCGGGCCTTGGGGTTCAGCGTGTATTCCACCCAGGCGTGGTTGGACGGCACGGTGATGCTTTCGGCGATCAGCCCGTAGCCGGTCGACGGCTCGCCGAGGCTGTCCTGGGTCAGGCTCTCATAGACCAGGCCGATGCCCTGCGGCGGCGTGCCGGCGACGATCCAGGGATTGAGGCTGTCGAAGCTCGCCGGCGCGACGCTCAGGCGCGCGGTGCCGCCCTTGGGGGCGTCCGGATTGACGAAGTCGAAATGGCTGAAGCCGGGTTTGTATCTGGGCTCGCCGGTCAGCGAGAGGGCGTTGACCGTCTTCACGGTGACCGGCTGCTGCGCCAGCGCGGAAACGCCCGTGAACAGAAGCAGCACCGCCGCCAGAATCGCATTCTTCATCAACATGTCGCCTCGTTGCCCAACCCGCCCGGAAGATATAACACCACGGCAGGGGCATGCAAAAACTGCACATCCCATGCGCGGCCCGAAAGAAAGCGCCACGCCCCCGCCGGCGGCCGGATCGGATCGCGGGGATGGCGGTTGGCCGTCCGAGTCTCGGTCCTGGCCGGTGAGCATTCACCCCAACCTCACTCCAAACGCCCACCCCATGTCCGAGAGGGCTGAGGAGGCCCGCAGGGCCGTCGCGAAGCCCGGGCCGGGTGACGCGCGGCATCCCGCCCTTCGCGACGCGGCTTCGCCGCTCCTCAGGGCTCTCGGACATGGGTGGCGGTTGGCCAGTTCTTCCCGCCAACCCCGCCACGGCCCCAAAAGAAAAGGGCCGCCGGAGCGGCCCTTGATAGCGTAGCGGCTGGGCGTGTCAGCCCTGCGGCGCGGGGGCCGCGCCTTCCGCCGGAGCGGCAGGCGCCGCGTCTTCGGCCGGAGCGGCACCCTCGGCCGGGGCCGCGCCGTCCGCGGGCGCGCCATCCTCGGCCGCCGGAGCGGCCTCTTCGGGCGGCGGCGGTTCGGGCAGGGCCGGGGCGCTTTCGGCGTTGGCGCGCATGTACAGGATCACGTCGGCGCGGTCCTGGGCGTTCGGAATGCCGGCGAAGCCCATCTTGTTGCCGGGGAGGTACTGGCGCGGGCTGGCCAGCCAGTGATCCAGCTCCTCGTAACCCCAGGTGCCGCCATGAGTCTTGACGACCTCGGAATAGGCGAAGCCCGCCATGTGGGCGAAGTGGTTGCCGACCGTGTTGTAGAGGTTCGGGCCGACCTTGTTGGCGCCGCCCTTCTCGATGGTGTGGCAGGCCAGGCACTTCTTGAACACCTTCGCGCCGTCCTCGGGGCTGCCCTTGGCGAGGCGCACGGCGAGCGGCTCTTCCTTCGGTGCCTCGGCGCCGGCGGTCTCGGCCTGCTCGACACCGGGAACTTCCCAGCCCTTGGTGGCGACTTCCGGCTCGTGGTTGATGATTCCGTTGATTTCACGAATGCCCATGACCACGAGCAGCGCGAACAGAACCGCGCCCGCGATCTTGTTCCATTCAAAACTGTTCACTGTTTCCACCCTTCTTGTCTAGGCCGCGCTCCGAGGCCCTGGGGTCCGAAATTTGCGCGGAATTTAGCCGCTTCCCCCGTTCGTTTGCAAGCCGTATAACCGGCCCCCTGCCAGCGCGAACAAGCGGCTGCAAAACCGGCGGGATCGAGAGGATGGTGACTGACTTGAACGGGACGGACCCGGCCCGGACGATCGCTTTCCAGGGCGAGCCCGGCGCGTATTCCCACCTCTCCTGCCGCAACGCCCGGCCCGACATGACGCCGCTTCCGTGTCCGACCTTCGAGGACGCCTACCAGGCCGTCACCGAGGGCCGCGCGGCGCTGGCCATGATTCCCATCGAGAATTCCCTCGCCGGGCGCGTCGCCGACAATCATCACCTGCTGCCGGACTCGGGCCTGCACATCGTCGGCGAGCATTTCCAGCGGGTGAACCACAAGCTGCTGGGCCTGAAGGGCGCGCCGCTGTCGGGGCTGGTCGAGGTGCACAGCCACGTCCAGGCGCTCGGCCAGTGCCGCGAACGGCTGCGCGGGCTGGGCCTCAAGCCGGTCGCCAACGCCGATACCGCGGGCGCGGCCAGGATGATCGCCGAACGGGGCGACCCGCGGCTGGGCGCGCTCGCCTCCTCGCTCGCCGCCGAGATCTACGGCCTCGACATCCTGGTCGAGGAGGCCGAGGACGCCGGTCACAACACCACCCGCTTCGTCATCCTGTCGCGCGCGCCGGCGGCGCCCGCGCGGGGCACGCCCACCATGATGAGCTTCGTGTTCCAGGTGCGCAACGTGCCCGCCGCGCTCTACAAGAGCCTGGGCGGCTTCGCCACCAACGGCGTCAACATGACCAAGCTGGAGAGCTACCAGCTCGAGGGCAGCTTCAAGGCCACCATGTTCTATGCCGACATCGAGGGCCACCCGGACGACCGCTCGGTGCAGCTCGCCCTGGAGGAGCTGGATTTCTTCTCTACCTCGGTGAAGGTGCTGGGCGCCTATCCCAAGAGCCCGTTCCGCGACACGATCGAGTAGGCATCAGCCTCTCCCGCTTCTTCCATTGTCACCGTGCTTCTGCGAGCGGAGCGCGGCAGCCCAGCCCCTCCGTCATACAGCCATCACCGGCACGGCTGGATTGCTTCGCGTTGCTCGCAGAAGCACGGTGAGAATGAAGAAGCGAGGCGACGCGCCGTCACGCGGATAGACAGATCCCGGAACAAGTCCGGAGTGACAACGAGAAGGGGAGAGGACGAGCGCCCCCTAATCCACCGACGCCCAGGCCTTGATGAGCTGGTGGGCGATGGCGTGGGGCGGCGGCAGGCGCAGCTCGTCCCGGCGCGGGCCGGCGAGCACCTCGCGGATGAAGCCCTTGTCGAACCAGCGGGCCTCCTCCAGCTCGTCGCCGGGCAGCTCCACCTTGTCGTCGAGGGCGACGGCGTGACAGCCGATCATCAGCGAGGCGGGGAACGGCCAGGGCTGGCTGGAATGGTAGCGCACGTCGCCGACGGGTACGCCGGCCTCCTCCTGGATCTCGCGGCGCACCGCCTCCTCCAGCGACTCCCCCGGCTCCATGAAGCCGGCGAGCGCCGAATACATCTTCGGCGGGAAGATCGGCTGGCGGCCCAGCAGGCAGCGGTCGCCGTGGATCGCCAGCATGATGACGACCGGGTCCGTGCGCGGGAAGTGGGGCGCCTTGCAGGCCGGGTTGGTGCAGATGCGCGAGGCGCCGGACTGGCGCATCTCGGTCAGCGAGCCGCACACCGAGCAATAGGTGCGCCTGCCGTGCCAGTCGATCAGCGGCTTGGCCTGGGCGATGATCGCCGCGTCGCGCCGGTCGAGGGTCGCCGCGCTCATGCGCAGGTCGGGGAAGATGCCCAGGCCGGCGAACCGGCCGCCCGTCTCGGGATCGGGCTCGGCCGAGATGTCGAGCGCGAAATGGGCGATCCCGTCCGCGGTGCCCAGGAACGCCCAGGCCGCGCCCGCCTCGATCAGCGGCAGGGCGAGGGCGCCGTTCACCCACTGGATGCGCAGCGTCTCGCCCGCCGCGATCATGGGCTTGGACTTCCACAGGCAGATGAAGCGCGCGCCGGGCGCCCGCATCATCGCGTCGATCTTGTCCGAATCGCCGCGCAGATGCTCGCAGCGGTCGAGCGGGCTTCCGGCGAAGACGTTGTGCCCTTCCAGGGCGGGGATACTGTCCAGCATGGCCGCGAGAGTAGCTCCAGTCCGCGGCGGAGGGAACGGGAATGAACGCGCCACGCCATGCTGCGACGCAATACACAGCATCTTGATATTTGCCCAAAAGGGATCAATATGGGTTGTGCTGGTTCAACAACAGAAAGGAGGTGGTCCGATGTCTCATTGTCACTCGCCGAAAGGTGCGCTGAAGGCACCGACCTCCGCCGAGGAGCTCGGCCGCTAGTCGCGCCATATCGGCTGACAATGGAAGGGCCGTTCCGAAAGGGGCGGCCTTTCGATTTTCTGGCCTCCAACCTCGGGCCGGACTTCCCGATTGCGGTAAGGGGTGCCTGTCCATAGCATCGGGCCCTGTTCGGAAAACGAGGGGAATCGGTTCATGGGAAGGGTGCAGGGCAAGGTGTGTCTGGTCACGGGCGGCGGCTCGGGCCTGGGGCAGGCGGACGTGCTGGCGCTGGCGCGCGAGGGCGCGACGGTCGTCGTCACGGACATCAACCGCCAGGGCGGCGAGGAAACCGCCCACAAGGCGGGCGGGGACGCCATCTTCATCGAGCACGACGTCGCCGAGCGCGGCCAGTGGGAGCGGGTCATCGCGCGAACGCTCGATCATTTCGGCGAACTCAACGTGGTGGTCAACAATGCCGGCATGGTACGGCCCGGCAACGTCGAGACGTGCAGCTGGGAGGACTACCAGCTTCACCAGCGCATCCACATGGACGGCACCTATCTGGGCCTCAAATATGGCATCGAGACCATCAAGCGGAACGGCAGGCCGGGCTCGATCATCAACATGGCCTCGACCACGGCGCTCATGGGCTACAAGGACGTCTTCGCCTATGCCGCCTGCAAGGGCGCGGTGCGCTCGATGACCAATGCCGCGGCGATCCACTGCCAGCAGGAAGGCTACAGGATCCGCGTCAACTGCCTGCTGCCCGGGGTGATCGTCACGCCGCTGGTGCTGGGGTTGCGCGCGCAGACCGCCGGCACCGGCGAGGCCGAGCAGATCCAGCAGCAAGCGGGCGAGCCGAAACCCGGCCCGGGACTCGGCGAGGCGATGGACGTGGGCAACACGGTGCTGTTCCTCGCCTCGGACGAATCGAAATTCATCAACGGCGCCGAACTGCGCATCGACAACGCCGCCTGCGTGAACCCGGCGCCGCTTTAAGTCCCGTCGTCGCATCGGCCCGATCCGTTCTGCGGATCGTCCGCGACGGCTCGAAAGCAGCCGTCCGGCGGCCTATGTCCAGGGGGCTGGTTTGCGGGGCGTCGTGCGACATCGGAGCTTTGCGATGACCATCACCATCACCACCTTCGAAAGCTCTCCCGACGAGGGGCGCGGGCTGGCGCGGGACATGCCGGTGCGCTGGGCGCTCGAGGAAACGGGCCGGCCCTACGAGGTTCGCCTGGTTTCGTTCGAGGGGATGAAGGCGCCGGAGCATCTCGCGCTTCAGCCTTTCGGGCAGATTCCGACCTATGAGGAGGACGGTCTCGTGCTGTTCGAATCGGGGGCGATCGTGCTGCATGTGGCGCGGCGCCATGCGGGCCTGCTGCCGGATGAGGCGAACGCCCGGGCGCGCGCGGTCGCCTGGATGTTCGCGGCGCTCGACACGGTGGAGCCGCCGATCGTCGAGCGCGAGCAGGCCGGATATCTGGAAGGGGACAGGCCCTGGCACGCCGAGCGCCTGGCCATGCTGGACGGCCGCGTCCGGGACCGGCTGGCGCCGCTTTCCGTCCGGCTCGGCGAGGCGGACTGGCTGGACGGCGCGTTCAGCGCCGGCGACCTGCTGATGGTGAACGTGCTGCGCCGGCTGGAGGGAACGGGGCTGCTGAGGGACTATCCGAACCTCTCCGCCTATGTCGCCCGGGGCGAGGCGCGGCCCGCCTTCCGGCGGGCTTTCGCCGCCCAGCTGGCGGTTTTCACCGCCGGCACGTCGACGGACTGACCAAGGACCGGCCGACATCCCCGGTCTTCCCCCCCCCCCCCGTCTTCCCCCCCCCCTCTCACCGCTGGCCCCATCCCCGCAATAGGGAGTGGGAGGTTGGCGGTGGGCAAATCACTCGCCAACCCGGTCAGGTCCGGAAGGAAGCAGCCGTAACGAGCCCGGTTTGGGTCACTCGTCCAGCCTCCTCCCTTACATCGCGGCACAGCCAGCAGGCCGCCCCCGGCGCGCGGAACGGATGACGGACGGCACAGCCCAGACCCCCGAGACCAACACGCGGACCGGCGCCTACCGGGTGCTGGCCCGCAAGTACCGTCCTGGCACCTTCGCCGAGCTGATCGGCCAGGAGCCGATGGTCCGCACCCTGAAGAACGCCATCGACAGCGGCCGCCTGGCGCACGCCTTCGTGCTGACCGGCGTGCGCGGCGTGGGCAAGACGACCACCGCGCGGCTGATCGCGCGGGCGCTCAACTGCGTCGGGCCGGACGGCAACGGTCCGCCCACCACCGATCCCTGCGGCGTGTGCCGCCACTGCACCGCCATCGCCGAATCGCGGCACGTGGACGTGATCGAGATGGACGCGGCCAGCCGCACCGGCGTCGACGACGTGCGCGAGATCATCGACGGCGTGCGCTACGCGCCCGGCGACGCGCGGTTCAAGATCTACATCATCGACGAAGTGCACATGCTGTCGCGCAACGCCTTCAATGCGCTGCTGAAGACGCTCGAGGAACCCCCGCCGCACGTCAAGTTCCTGTTCGCGACGACCGAGGTCAACAAGGTGCCGGTG
>CAZVVC010000036.1:0-2265 GCA_964630425.1 uncultured Bifidobacterium sp.
TGGACGTGTCGCACTAAGATGGGGTCGCCCCGCGCCAAGTCCAGGGCCTTGCCATCAGCCGCCGGCGCGGTCAGAGTCGGGCGCGGAAGACAACGGGGGAAACCGCATGAAGCTGCCGACCGACAGGAACGTGTTCCAGAACGCCTGGGTGGTGAACGATCTCGACGTGGCCATGAGGCGCTGGATCGACGTCTACGGCGTCGGGCCGTTCTATGTCCTCGACCGGCTGGACCTGAACGGCACGCTCTATCGCGGCAGGCCCTCGGCGCTGACGCTGTCCGTCGGCCTCGCGCAGGCCGGCTCGTCGCAGATCGAGCTGATCTTCCAGCACAATGACGGGCCCAGCGTCTACCGCGACATGGTGCCCGAGGGACAGACCGGCTTTCACCACGTCTGCATCTACACCCACGACTTCAAGGCGGATCAGGCCTATTTCGAGCAGGCCGGATACGTCACGGCCATGGAAGGCGGCGCGCCCGACGGGTCCGTGAAGTTCGCCTATTTCGACACCCGGAAGGATTTCGACATCTTCACCGAGGTGATCAGCGCGTCCCCCGGCATCCTGGCGCGCAACGAGATGGTGCGGAAGGCCGCCGAGGACTGGGACGGCAAGGACCCGATCCGCATCGTCACGCCGGACGGCTGGCGCCCGGCGTAGGGCGTCGGATTTATCCAGGATTGGCAGATGGGCTTCGTGGGCGGTGTTCATGGCCCGCTTCTCGCCCCGCTCACGTCGAGTGCCCGGCCGGAGGTCGGGTGTATCGAGACGCGCACCACCGCCGGCCCGTGTCTCGATACGATTTGGCGCAGGGCGCCAAATGACTCGACAGGAGCGGTTCTGGGATGCTTGCCGTCAGCCGGAAAAGCCAATCACCGGCTGCCGCCCCTAGGCCTTCTTGCGCTCCTTGGCCCAGTCGGCATAGGCGATGCGGGGCATGTTGAACATGCCCTCGGTGGTGGTGTACCAGCCGCCGCCATGCATCCGGCCGATCAGCTTCAGCATGGGCGCGTCCACATACATCTTCTCGGCGTCGATGCACGCGTCGTCGATGTGCATGTAGACCACCTCGCCGATCACGATGCGGTTGCCGGTGCCCACCTCCATGGTGGTGACGCGCTTGCACTCGAAGCTGACCGGCGATTCCTTGACGTAGGGCACGTTCACCTTCACGCCGGGCACCGCCGTCAGGCCCGCGCCTTCCAGCTCGTCCTCGTCGGCGGGGAAGTCCATGGCGCACAGGTTCATGTGCGTCGCGATGCCCTCGCTGACCAGGCTGACCACGAACTCGCCGGTGTCGCGGATGTTGTCGCCGGTGTCCTTGCGCGGCGAATAGTCGGTGACCTCGAGGCCCAGCGCCACCAGCGGCGGCTCGCTGCTCATGGCGTTGAAGAAGCTGAACGGCGCCGAATTGACGATGCCGCTCCGGCTCACGGTGGTCACCAGCGCGATCGGGCGCGGGACCACGGTCGAGACCAGCAGCTTGTAGCGCTCGGGGCGGGACAGCGCGGCGAAATCCAGTTCCATCAAGGGGCTCCATCGTTGGGACGCGCCTGACTATATCATGATATAGTTATTTGCAATGGCGATCTGCGGGCGGCGGCGCTAATGCTCGTTTTTTGCAGGAAGGAGCAAGGCATGAGCGGACCAGACGGCATCAGGATCACCGGGCTTCGCGTGCGTGTGGCGGTGGTGCCGCGGCCTCGCCCGCTCATCTTCCATACGGCCAGGTTCTCGGAATCGCCGTTGCTGCTGCTCGATCTGGAAACCGACGCGGGCATCACCGGCCATGCCTATCTGTTCTGCTATCACGACGAGATGGTGCGTCCGCTGGCCGCGCTGACCCGCGCCATGACGCCGGTGGTGGCGGGCGCGGCGCTGGCGCCGCAGGCGCTGTCGCGCATGATCGGCGCCCGGTTCCGCTATCTGGGCATGCAGGGGCTGATGCAGCTCGTCGCCTCGGTGATCGACATGGCCGCGTGGGACGCGCTGGCCAAGGCGGCGGGCCTGCCGCTCGCCGAACTGCTGGGCGGCACGGTGAAGCCGCTGCCCACCTATGACAGCACCGGGCTCGGCGGGCCGGACTCGGTGGCGCGCGAGGCGCGCGAGCTGGCCGACGCGGGTTTCGGCACCGTCAAGATCAAGCTGGGCTACGCCACCGGCCGCGACGATCTCGCGGTGATCCGGGCGATCCGCGACGCCGCGCCGGGCATGGGCCTGATGGTCGACTACAACCAGCGGCTCTCGCGGCCGGAGGCGGCCGCGCG
>CAZVVC010000036.1:2275-16755 GCA_964630425.1 uncultured Bifidobacterium sp.
GCATGGCGCTGCTCGAGCCCGAGGAACTGCTGTGGATCGAGGAGCCGCTGGACTTCAACGACCGGGACGGCCACGCCGCGCTGGCCCGCGACTTCCGCACGCCCATCCAGCTCGGCGAGAACTGGTGGAACGTGCACGACATGATGGACTCGGTCCGGGCCGGCGCCAGCGACTGCGTCATGGTCGACGTGGCCCGCATCGGCGGCGTCACCGGCTGGCTGCAATGCGCCGCCGTCGCCGAGGCCAGCGGCCTGCCCCTGTCCAGCCACTTCTTCCCCGAGATCAGCGCCCACCTGATGTGCGTCACGCCCACGGCGCACTGGCTGGAGTTCCTGGAATGGGCCAGCCCGATCCTGCGCGATCCCGTGCGGCAGGACAGCGGGGTGTTCCGCATGTCGGACAAGCCCGGCACGGGCGTCGAATGGGACGAGGCGCAGGTGGCGCGCTACGAGATCGCGGTCGACTGACCGGCCGGCTTCAGCCCCGGCGGCCGCTCTAGTTACCGGCTTTCTTGGCGCGGCGGTTGCCCGTGGGGGTCGTGGCCGCGGGCGGGGCGAGGGTGTCTTCCAGCGAGTCGCTGGCGCCCTCCGGCCCGGCGGCGCAGCCGGTTTGCCCGTTCCCGGTGTCCTTGCCGCAGTCCGGCGGCCCGGACGCCTCCGGCCGCGGCGCCGGTTTCTCCGCGCGCGGCGGCGCGTCCCAGTTCCAGCCGGGCTTGGACTCCGCCGCCCCCGCCGCGGCGGACGAGGCCAGCAGGATGCCCAGCGCCAAGCCGCTCCATGCGGGTTTCATCGATGCCTCCCAGACTCCGTCCAACCGGAAGCCTCCCGTCTGGAGATAGGGCGCTTCCGGCGCGGGCGACGGGCACAGACGGAGTACCTCGAACGCGCCGGACTCCATGCCCGAACGGCCTGTTTTCTAGTCCTGCAACTGCCCGCCGGCGCCGGCGCCCCGGTTGATCTGGCCTTGCGGCAGGCGTGCCGAGGCGGGCGGCGGCCTGCCCGCCAGCTTCCAGTCGAACCTGTGGCCGGCGATCCTGTTCGCCGCCGCGAGCTGCCGGCGGCGCGTCTCGTCCGCATGGCGCCGCAGGTGCTCCAGCACCTGGGCGTCGCCGCCGAACGCCGGCTGGCGGTAGAGCTGCGACAGAGTCACGGCCTCGCCCTTGATCGACACATTGCGGTCGTCGGCGATGAAGCAGGCGGCGGCGTCGCGCAATTGCCGGTGCACCAGGGCGCCCAGGAACGGCTCGGCCCGCAGCGGCGGGCAGCCGCGAAGCGGGCAGGACAGGCCGTAGGCGACGGGATCGTCCGGCCACTGGGCATGGAGGATGCGGTGCTCGATGTCGTTGAGCGACAGGCTCGTCCCCTCGACGGTGAGGTTGCGCGCCGTCCAGGGATTCTCCTTGCCGCCATAGACCCGCTTCACGTTGAATTTCTGTTCCGCATAGGGATTGCGGCCGGCGAAGTCCCGCTGGGACGCGCCCAGGGTCATGAACTGGCCGATCATCAGCCGAAGCTGCGCGGCGTTGTAGAGGTTGAGCCAGAAGGCGAGCTGCTCGTCCCGGCCAAGCGTGGACACCGGCGTGCCCGTCAGCTCGACGACGACCGAGTCGAGCGCCTCGCGTCCGGTGATGCCCAGCGCGCCGTAATCCACCCCGCCATCCGGCATCAGCACGGTGTCGAGGATGCGGCGCCACAGCACGTAGCCGTAGGTCTGGCTGCTCCCGGCGTCATGGGCCGCGAACCGCGTCAGGGGCGGCTCGGCGGGCGCGGGCTGCATGGTCGCCCATGCGGTGGAGGCGCCCAGGCCTGCCGCCACGACGGCCGCGCCCAGGATGATCCGTCGGCAGGCACGCATTTTCCCCTCCCCAAGGTTGCGCCAACGGTAAATCGGCTTGGCCCGGCGGGCAACATGGCCCATTTAACCAATGGCTGGCTTTGTGCTAGGCTGCATAATATAACGCCCGTCGCACCATGCGCGGCGTTCATGCCGTGAGGGTCCGGTCCGGCCCCTCGGCGCCAGGCTCAGGGAAGAGGGTATCATGTCGAAAGAAAAGCTGATTGAGATCGTTCGCGACAACATCGCGCATTTCAAGGCGGGCACCATCGCGCAGGCGCCCGGCGTCTACAAGGTTCCGGCCTCGGCCTATACGGACGAGGAACGCTTCAAGCGCGAGATCGACCTGATCTTCAAGCGCATGCCGCTGATGCTGGCGCCCAGCGCCGAGGTGCCGAACCCCGGCGACTACAAGGCGATGACGCCGTTCGGCACGCCGGTGCTGATCACCCGCGACAAGACCGGCAAGGCGCGCGCCTTCATGAACGCCTGCGGCCACCGCGGCGCGCCGCTGCGCGATTGCGGCACCGGCCATGCCTCGCGCTTCGTGTGTCCCTATCACGGCTGGACCTACAACAACGAAGGCAAGCTGGTGGGCGTCGCCGCCTCCAGCGAGTTCGGCGAGTTCGACCGCAGCGAGTACGGCCTGCCGGCGCTGCCGACCTACGAGAAGGCCGGCCTGATCTGGGCGGTGCTCGATCCCAAGTCGACCGTCGACATCGAGGGCTTCCTGTCGGGCTACGACGACATGCTGGCCCATTTCAATTTCGACAACTGGTACCTGTTCGACTCGCGCACCCTGCGCGGCCCGAACTGGAAGATCGCCTATGACGGCTATCTGGACTTCTACCACCTGCCGGTGCTGCACAAGACCACCATCGGCGGCGACCGCTCGCCGCAGGCCAACTACTACTCTTGGGGTCCGCACCAGCGGGTGACGTCGCCCGACCGCTACATCCACCTGGACAAGGTGCCGGAGGAGCAGTGGCCGATAGAAGACGTCATGACCGGCGTGTGGACCATCTTCCCGCACATCTCCATCGCCTCGTTCAAGGGCGGCGGGCGCGGCGCCATGATCTCGCAGCTCTTCCCGGGCAACGAGGTCGGCGAGTCCTTCACCACCCAGTACTACATGATGGAGAAGGAGCCGGACCAGGCGGGCAAGGACGGCGCGCGCAAGCAGTTCGACCTGCTCGAGAACGTGGTCCGCGACGAGGATTACAAGACCGGCCTGCAGGTGCAGGAGTCGCTGTCCTCGGGCGCCCGCGACCACTCGCTGTTCGGCCGCAACGAATGGGGCGGCCAGCGTTTCCACGGCTGGGTCCAGCGTCTGCTGGAAACCCCGGACGACCAGCTCAACGCCCTGTTCTCGCGCCCCGAGCGCCAGGCGGCGGAATAAGGCTTCAGCCTACGGGCTGACCGGGGCGCGGACCGCAAGGCCCGCGCCCTTTTTATTCGTCATGCCGGAATGCCGGCTGTGGGGAGGAGGGCGATTCCCCTCGCACGGCGCGCCGACGGCCGGGCCTCGCTACCCGCCCTGTTTCGGCGGGAACTCGCCGGGGAAATCGCCGGTGATGTGCTTCTCGGGCCACAGGAATTGCAGGGTGGTGCGGGCGATCTTCCAGGCGCCGTCCTCCTTGCGGTATTCCTCGTCATAGAGGCCCAGCCAGATGAAGGGGTGTTCCTCCTTCGGGCGGCCGGTCACCAGGTCGAGCAGGTAGCGACGGCCGACGGCGGTGTCCGGGCCGGTCATCTCCACCCAGTGGTGCGAGTTGGCGTGCAGCGCGCTGAACGAGCTGCCGCCCATGTCCGCCTTCACCTTGGCGTAGTTGGCGCGGATCTCGTCGCGGCCTCTCCAGGTGCCGTAGGGGCCGAACTCGCACAGCGCGTCGCTGGTGAAGATGTCGGCCAGCTGGTCCAGATAGGCGTGGTCCTGGAGCTGCGAGTACAGCAGACCCAGTTTCCTGATGTCCTCGATGTCCAGCAGCGTGCGGAGCCGCTTGATCTCGTCCGCGGTGAAGTCGCTCATTCCGGTTTCCTTCTCAGTCCAGGTCCATGCCGTCCATGCCGGCGTTCTTGCGTGCCTTGGCCATCAGCTTCTCGACCACCGGGCCCAGATTGGCCGGATCGGCGACGGGTTCGGTGACCGGGCCTCGGTGCCAGCCTTCGGCGATGGCGAGGATGCGGCCCGAGGCCTCGAACATGCGCCCGGTCACGTCCTTCGATTCCGTGCTGGCCAGCCAGGTGACGATGGGCGCGATCCAGAACGGGTCGCCCTGCTTCTTCTCCTCCTCGGTGCGCTCGCGCAGATTCTCGGTCAGCCGGGTCAGTGCGCCGGGCGCGATGCAGTTGACCGTGATGCCGTAGCGGCGCAGCTCGCGGGCGGCGATGATGCTGAAGGCGGCGATGCCCTGCTTGGCCGCGCCGTAATTGGTCTGGCCGATATTGCCGTAGATGCCCGAGACCGAGGACGTGTTGATGATCCGCGCGTCGACCGGCGCGCCGGTCTGCTTCACCACGTCGCGCCAGTGGGCGGCGGCGTGATGGGCCGGGCCGAAGGTGCCCTTGAGGTGCACCTTGATCACCGCGTCCCATTCCTCCTCGGTCATGTTGACCAGCATGCGGTCGCGCAGGATGCCGGCGTTGTTGATCACCACGTCCAGCTTGCCCCAGGTGTCGATGGCCTGGTCGATCATCCGCTTGGCGGCCTTGAAGTCCGAGACGTCGTCGTAATTGGCGGCGGCGTCGCCGCCGGCGGCCTTCACCTCGTCGACGACCGACTGGGCGGGCGTCGTGTCGGCGCCGACGCCGGCCTCGCTGCCGCCCAGGTCGTTGACCAGCACCTTGGCGCCGTGCGCCGCCAGCATCCTGGCGTATTCGCGGCCGATGCCGCGCCCCGCGCCCGTGACCACACAGACGCGCCCTTCGCAGAGCCTGCTCATGCAACCCTCCCATCTTCCCCAAGACAGAGCGGCATGATGGCGCGGTTCGAAGGGCCAGCACAACCCCTCGCGGCGGCTCAGGCGGACTTCTTCTTCCGCGGCGGACCCAGCAGGGCGGGCTCGAAGATCAGGGCGCAGATCAGGGTCCAGACCAGCGAGATCATCAGCACCTTGCCCATGCTGGCGGTGCCCGGATGCTCGGACATCCACAGGCTGCCGAAGGCGGCGCCCGTCGCCAGCGCGCTGAACAGCACGGCGCGCGCCAGGCTCGATTGCAGCAGGTCCTTCTCGCCGCCGCGCCAGGCCATCACGAAATAGATGTGGAAGGCGACGCCGACGCCGAACAGCAGCGGAAAGGCGATGATGTTGGCGAAGTTGATGGGCAGCTGGATCAACACGCAGGTGCCCAGGGTCAGGAAGCCGGACAGTACGATGGGCGCCAGGGTCGCCGCCACCTCGGTGATGCTGCGCAGCACCGCCAGCAGCAGCACGGTGATGGCGATCAGCGCCAGGATGCCCGCCTGCACGAAGGCGCCGGAGATCACGTCGCCGGCCTCGATCACCGAGATCGGCGGGCCCGACGCCTGCGGCGCCACCGCCTGCACCGCGTGGGAGAAGCGGCGCAGGGTCTCGTTGTCGTTGCTGTCGCCCGTGGGGAACACCTGGATGCGGGCGCGGCCGTCGTCGGTCACCCAGTCGCGGACCAGGTCGTGAGGCGGGTCGGTCATGGCGATGGGCTGGGCCGCGAGCGCGGCGCGGGTCTGGGCCAGCATCACGCCGAGCGGCTCGGTCAGCACCCGTCCGGCCGCTTCGCGCCGATCCGCCGGGCCGGCGGCCAGCCTGTCCAGAACGGCGGCCAGCCGCAGCGCGGTCGCGGCGTCGTTCCGGCCCTCGGCGGCCTGCCGCAGCGCCGCGGCGGTCTTCTCCAGGGCGGCGACCGTGTCGGCGTCGGTCGGCGCGGGCGCGGTGTCGGGCGGATCGAGCGTGGGCTCGAGCAGCATGGCGGTGTCGCCGATCACCGCCAGCTTGGCGTCCTGGTCCCGGGGAACGAAGCTGCCGACGGTGATCGCCTGCGACACCTCGGGCAGCGCCGCCAGCTTTCCGGCCATGACGGCGGCCTCTTCCCGGTTCGGCATCAGCACGTCGATGGTGTTGAACGTGCGGCTGGGGTCGTTCGTCAGGTCGCGCAGGGTCGAGATCGACTCGCTGTCCGGGTCGCGCAGGTGCAGCGGGTTGAAGTCGAACTTCACCAGCGGCAGGCCGGCGACGCTGGCGATCATCAGCACGGCGAAGGTCCACAGCACCAGCTTGCGCCGGCGCAGCAGGAACGCGTCCACCGGCGCCAGCGCCTTGCGGCCCACCTCGCGCGTTTGCAGCGGCGAGCGGAACAACAGCAGCAGCGCGGGCAGCAGGGTGACGTTGAGCGCCAGCGCGATGGCCATGCCGATGGCGGCGATGATGCCCAGCTCCGAGATGCCCACATAGGAGGTGGGCAGGAAGGCGAGGAAGCCCAGGCAGATGCCGGCGGCCGCCAGGGTCAGCGCGCCCCCCATGGCCGTGGCCGCCTTGTTCAGCGCCCGCCTCGGATCGCTCTCGGTCAGCCGCTCCTGCCGGAAGCGGACGCTGAGCTGGATGCCGAAATCGATGCCCAGGCCCACGAACAGCGGGATGAACGCCACCGAGATCAGGTTGAAGCGTCCCACCGCCATCAGCCCGGCCGCCATGGTGACCAGCAGGCCCAGCAGGGTCGTGACCATGATGGCGGCGACGATCCGCGCCGACCGCGTGGCCAGCCACAGCATCGCCAGCATGCAGCCGATGATGGCGAGGCTGACCAGCCAGATGTTGTGGGCCAGCGAGGCGAACTCCTCGTCGGACATGGCGACCGAACCGGTCTGGCGCACGACGACGCCGTTGTCGGGCGTCAGGCCGAGCGCGCGGGCGTCGGCGCGGATCGCTTCGGCGGCCTTCCGGCCGGGCATCAGCGCCTGATAGTCCAGATTCGGCTGCACCAGGATGAAGCGGCGCAGCGGCGCCTGCAATCGCGAGCCGCCGTCGCCCGACAGCAGCGCCTGCCACGAGAAATAGGCGGGCTCGCCCGCGTTCACCTTGTCCAGCGCCTCGGCCAGCGAGGCCAGCGGCTTCTCCAGCTGGGCGAAACCGGTCTCGCCGCCACGGACGCCCAGCAAGGTGGTGTCGAACACCGCCATCACGCCGCGCAGGCTGGGGTCGTAGGCCAGCGTGCCCAGGAAAGGCTGGGCGGCGACCATGGCGTCGGTGGCCTTCTGGGTGTCCTCCAGCGACCCGTAAAGCAGGCCGGCGCGGGCGAAGAACGCGCCGCCGTCGGGCCGGCGCACGCCCAGGAAGTCGGCGGTGTTCAGCGCCAGCTTCGCCGCCAGCTTTTCCGCCGCGGTCTCGGCCAGCTCCCGCGTCTTGCCGTCGATCACCACCACCAGCAGGTCGGCGGTCTGCGGAAACGCCCGCTTCATTTCGTGGTTGCGCTGGATGTAGCCTACATCCGCGGCCATCAGCTCGTCGGTCTTGGTGGTCATGCGGAAATGGCCGGACACGTACCAGCCGGACAGCGCGCACAGCAGCACGACGGCGACGGCGACGAGAACGGGATGGCGGGTGCTGAACGCGACGGCGCTGGGGACGGGCGATAGCCTCAACGGCCTGTTACTCCGGTGGCTTGCGGTTCGAGTGTATATAGCGGCCCGTGCCGCCGCGAACCATGACTACCTGTGCGGAAACGCGGGAACGGACGTCCGGATATTTTCGGCCCGGATATTTTCGGCGATGCCGCCACGCCGCCGTTGTCCGTTCCGGCATCATCCCTCTAGAGTGTTTTTGAATCATCCGTCGCAAAAGGGGAGACACGAGATGGCGCCGATCATGAACGCGGCCAGGATCATCCAGAACTGCTACATCGTGAAGGATCTGGAACAGGCCTGCCAGAGGCTGAACCGGATGTACGGCATCGGGCCGTTCATGGGCGGGCAGCAGGGATATCTGACCGAGCACACCTATCGGGGCCGCCCGGAGGAGCCGATCGGCATCCGCGGCGTGTTCGTCCAGTCGGGCGAGCTCAACATCGAGCTGGTGGAGCTGACCAGCACGACGCCCAGCGCGTTCCACGACATGTTCCCGAACGGCCAGGAAGGCTTCCACCACGTGGCCTGCTTCACCGACGACTACGAGAAGGAGCGCGATGCCTTCGCCGCCGCCGGCTATCCGGTCGCCAGCGAGTTCATCGCCGTGGGCAAGAAGTTCTGCTACATCGACGCCCGCGACCCGCTGGGCCACATGATCGAGCTGTACCCGCAGCACAAGACCGTGCGCGCCATGTACCAGAAGACCAAGGACATGGCCGCCACCTGGGACGGCAAGGACCTCATCATTCCGTGGGATCTGACGGGCTACGACGTCGAATAGGCCGCCGGTCGCGCGGCCTCGATCTGCCTACGAACGGAACTTGCTGGGCTCCACGGCATAGGCCTCGGTGTCCTCGACCAGGGGGCGCAGCGTCTCGAAGTACCAGCGGCCGCCGCGATAGACGAAATCGTCGCGGTAGTGGCCCAGGATGCGGTGGAACTGCACCGTGCCGTCCGGCGCGTTCCCCGCATAGACCATCATCATCCGCCAGGTGCCGGTGGCCCGGTCGCCGGTCACGGTGATGTCCGGGTTGGTCACCATGTGCTGCGAGTTGCGGATCCGGCCCGAGGCGGCGAGCCCGTCGAAGAAGGCGCGGCGTTCGGCGTGGCCCTTGGCGTCCACGCTCATGGCGTCGCACGTCCAGCGGCCTTCCGGCACGAAGATCGCCTCCAGCGCGTCGGCGTTGTGGTTGTCGTCGCAGCCGGCGCAGTAGCGCGCCTTGAGGTTCATGATCTCCAGGACCGCCTCCACCCGGTGCAGGCGGTCCAGCAGCGCGGTCACGTCCAGCGTCTCGATGTTCATGCGTCCTCCCCGGTTTGCGCGGGCCATAGCACAGGCCGGATCGGATGCCGTGTCAACAGCGCCGGCGCGGGAATGGCGAGGGTGCCAGATGCGTCACCGCCCTATCGCGGCGCCGTCTGGCTGCCCCACGGCATGATCGGCACGGTCGATATGCTGTTCTTGGGCGAGCCGTCCACCAGCTTGTCGGAATAGCTCAGATAGACCAGCGTGTTGTTCGGCCGGTCGTAGAACCGCACCACCTGCAGCTTCTTGAACAGCCACGAGCGGCTTTCCTTGAACACGTCCTCGGCGTCGCGGATCTTGCCGGTGAAGCGGATCGGGCCGACCTGGCGGCAGGACACCGCCGCGTCGGACGTGTCCTCGGCCAGCCCGACCATGCCGCCCACCCCGCCGGTCCGGGCGCGGCTCACATGGCAGACGACGCCGTCGACCTTGGGGTCGCGGAACGAATCGACGCAGACCTTGTCGTTGGCCATGCCCAGCATGCGGAAGGTGGTCGAGACGCAGCCCACCGGCTCGGCGGCGGCCGGCATGGCGAGGCCGAGAAGGGCGGCAACGCAGAAAAACAGGAGGCGCATGGGCGCATCCTGTCATGGCAGGCTGGAAAAGACAAAGGGGCTGCTGTCGCTGTCGCCCCTTTGCCGGTGCCCGGTCAGGCCTTCTTGAGGTTTTCCGCCGAGGTCTTGCCCCGCTTCGGGTCGCGATATTCCTCGTAGGAAACCTTCTCGCCCTCGGCGAGGCCGTCGAGGCCGGCGCGCTGCACGGCCGAGATGTGCACGAACACGTCGGGGCCGCCCGCGTCGGGCTGAATGAAACCATAGCCTTTGGTGGTGTTGAACCACTTGACCGTACCGTTAGGCATCGGCGCTCTCCAATCTAAAGGTGGCGCCGCATCGGACGAGCAGGCGCATCAATCTGAACGATCGACAGCGACCTTACCCAACCTGGCGAGACGGACCCGTAAACCGCAGCAGCATGACGAGAGGGATGATGGGGAGCCTCGCGCGGCAACGCAAGCCGGAAGTGCATTACGTGCAAGGCTGGTATCGTTATTTTTCCGAAACGATGCCAGGACGGTCGTCCAAATCGCGCGGGTGCCGCGGGAAACCCGTGCCGCCGCCGGGCGCGGCCGAAGGCGCGTCCTCGCCGGCGTGACTCTCGCGCCGCTTCATGGTTCACTAGCGGATCGAGTTTGCCTGATGGGGAGACGGCAATGAACGAGCAGGTCAAGGGCGGGCTGAAGCCCGGCGACGCGCGCAGCATCGGTCCCAGCGTCCAGCAGATCATCGACCGCGACGCGGACAACCCGCCCGAATGGTTCCATTCCAGCACCTGGGAGTTCCAGGGCGACGAGAACCTGACGGTCGAGCGTTATATCAGCCAGGAATGGCACGATCTGGAAATGGAGCGGATGTGGTCGCGGGTGTGGCAGATGGCCTGCCGCGAGGAGGAGATTCCCGAGGTCGGCGACAACATCGTCTACGACATCGGCCGCTGGTCGTTCATCGTCGTCCGCTCGGACGAGAGCACCATCAAGGCGTTCAAGAACGCCTGCCTGCACCGGGGCACCCAGCTTCGCGCCGAGGACGGCAGCGTCACCCAGTTCCGCTGCCCGTTCCACGGCTGGACCTGGAACCTGGACGGCTCGCTGAAGGAAATCCCTTGCCGGTGGGACTTCCCCCATGTGGACGAGGCGAAATACGACCTGCCCGAGGTGAAGGTGGGCACCTGGGGCGGCTTCGTCTTCATCAACATGGACAAGGACGCCATGCCGCTCGACGAGTGGCTGGACGTGCTGCCGCGGCACTTCTCCACCTTCCCGCCGGAGCGCCGCTACATGACGGCGAACGTCCGGCGCATCATGCCCTGCAACTGGAAGGTGGCGCAGGAGGCGTTCATCGAATCGTACCACGTGGTCGAGGCGCACGCCCAGGCCATGCCGGTGACCGGCGACGCCAACACCCAGTACGACCTCTACGGCGACCGGATCAGCCGGCTCTACACCCAGCCCGGCGTCACCAGCCCGCACCTGCCGGCGCTTTCCGAGCAGGAGATCGCCAACATCATGATGCAGTCGCCGCGCCTGAAGGAGCGGGGCGGCGCGCTGCCGCTGAAGCCCGGCGAGACCGCGCGCAGCCGCTACGTGCAGGTGCTGAAGAAGGACCTGGAGGACCGTTTCGGCGCCGACCTGTCGAGCCTGAGCACCACGGAGGTGCTCGACAACATCGAGTATTTCCTGTTCCCCAACTTCTTCCCCTGGTTCAATTTCAGCCTGCCGCTGGTCTATCGCTTCCGGCCCAACGGGAATGATCCGGAAAGCTCGATCATGGACGTGATGCTGCTGCATCCGGTGCCGGACGAGGGGCCGCGCCCGGAGCCGGCGCCGCTGAACATCCTGCGGCCCGACCAGCCCTTCACCGAGGCGCCGGAACTGGACCAGATCTCGTTCATCTTCGAGCAGGACGTCTCGAACATGCCGCGGGTGCAGAAGGGCATGCACATGCTGGAGAACGGCGTGACGCTGGGCAACTACCAGGAATCCCGCCTGCGCCACATGCACCGGCTGCTGGACCGCTACGTCGCGACGCCGCCGGGCGAACCGCTTCGGCGTTGACCGGCCGAAAACAACCTTGGGTTGCGATTCGCGCCGAAAGCGGAATAACCACAGGAAAGTCCCATCGAAGGCGTCCCGCAGGGCGCCTTCGCCATGTTTGCCGTCAGCGGAATACCGATGTCGGCCCAAAAGATGGCGGGATTGCCGCTTTTGGCGCGAATCAAGGGGTATAAGTCACAGTTTGGCCATAATGGTCTGACAGGAATCACCTTGGGCAATCTAGACGAACCATAGAAATTGGAGTGATCTTTAAAGTCACTCTGCTTCTTCTCTGTGGCCTTTTGGGGCCGATGGGATTTCTTTTGTTTCATTCAAATAACATCGACTCCATTTAGAGTCGCGGGGGATTGTCGGGGCCACGATAACGACAATTCAGGGGCGGCTGGCTGGGGCGCCGCGCCTACGTGAGAGATCCGGAAGGGGGATTGGACACGTGACGCGTTACTCGGACCCATGCATGGGCACCGCGTTGATGGCGGTGTGCCTCCGGCCGGCAGCCGGGAGTGCCTGCAATGCCTAAGTCGCCGATCTTCATGAGGGCGGGAAGCCCAGCCACCGCGGCCCTGCGCGGCCGTCAGGCCCCGGTCGTCGCGGCCGCCGCCGTCACCCGGCCCGCGCCGCGCGTGACCACCACTCTTTCCGAAGCCCGGCTCGCCACCGTCGCGCAGCCGGTGGCGCTGGCCAATCCCCGGCTCGCGGTGAATCTGGCCAAGCTCAGGCCGCACGTCATCGACGTGCTGGGCCAGGGGCAGGCGGGCGATCCGCGCGAGAGCGTCAAGGTGCCGATCTCGCCGGTGCCCGAGCCCAGCGACACCGTGCTGTTCGAGGACCCGGCGGACGCGTCGAGGAAATACTACCTGCCGCGCTATCGCCTGCGCGAACAGGGCGGGCGCTACGAGATCGGCATCGCCGCCGCGCCGGACGGCACCTGGCGGCTGAGTATCGGCCTGGAGCGCTTTCCCGCGCCCGAGCTGGGCGCGGCGGTGCAGGGCGCGGCCGAGCTCGAGCACACCTATGCGGTGTTCTTCCGCTACGGCGCCGGTCCGTCGAACGCCATCGAGAAGCGCGTCGACTTCAACGAGAAGGCCGACGACCCGAAGGGCGTCACGGTTTCGGTGGGGCTTTCGCTCAACGAACGCGACAACCTGCTGTTCGCGCTCCAGACACCGGCGGCCCGGCCCGCCCTGGTCGTCCGGCGGGCGATCACCGTGGCGGCGAAGCTTCCCGCCCAGGAAACGACGACGGCGACGCCCATGCTGGTCGCCCGGCCGCAGGTCGCCGCGCTGGCCGCGGCGACCCCGGCGACGCTGGCCGTGTCGCGGCCCGCGGCCACCATCGCGGCCCAGCCCCAGATGATGCGCATGGCGCGTCCGCTGGCCGACGAGGCGCTGCGCGACACGCGCCTCGTGCGCGCGCCCGTCACGCCCAGGCCGCCGCAGCAGACGACCCGCTACGCCACCCTGGAGCGGGCGCTGGACGACGTGGCCGATCCGGAACCCTTCGTGCTCGACCCCAGGCTCCACCCCTATCTCTACGACGGCGCGGCGGTCGGCGGCGGCGGCGCGAAGGTGTCCGAATTCCGCCGCATCGTACTCGCCCATCCGCAAGGGGCGCCCGATGCGCGCTTCCATGCCTACCTCCAGGACAAGGGCGAGCCCTGGGTGTTCTACTATCTGCCCGACCGCTTCAAGCTGGCCCGGCGCGACGTGGCGCCGTACCTGCCGCAGATGGTGGTGCGGATCGCCGCGCCCGACGGTGTGCTGGAGAACGCGGCGGTCACCGTCGACTACGTGGTCGAGCCGTGGATCGACCCGGCGCGGCTGACGGCGGCGGCACGCGCGCTCAAGGCCGAGATTCCGGCCGCCACCGCGCAGAAGAGCGAACCCGAGCTGCGCCCGCTCCAGGCGCGCGCCGCGCTCAAGATGTGGGTGCCTGGCGCCGGCGGCGCCGCGCTGGCCGACCAGAAGGACGTGTCCATCGACCTGGCCAACGGCTACCTGCACAGCCTGACCCTGCCGCTGGAAGGCTTCCGCCAGCTCTATGCGGCGGCCTACAGCCGGGACGCGACCAGCCTGTTCTCGGGCCAGGTGCTGGTGGAGACCGGCCTGTCCAATCCCGAGCCGGTGCCGGTCGATATCCGCTTCGCCCAGACCCAGGGCGAGATCCTGTCCTTCGGCGAGCAGCCTTCCGATGCCGGCGATTCCATCGCGGTGCGGATGAAGAACGACATCGAAAGCACGGTCCGGCTGACATCGCTGCCGGTGCGCGTGCGCAAGGGCGACCAGGAGGTGCCCGCCGGCATCGAGGGCATCAGCTTCGACGTGCCGATCGAGCTGGTGCCCGGCGGCGAGGTCTCGTTCACGGTCAGGCCCAGCGGCGACCTGTCCGGCGAGGGCATCCTCGACGCCATCTTCGACACCACGCCGGTCGAGATCCTGCCCGACCCAGAAAAGATCCTGCCGCTCATCAGCGACACCTCGGTGCCCGCGCAGTACGAGCGGCAGATCGAGGTCATGACCATGCCCGAGCTGATGGGCGACGCGGCCGATCCCAACGCGATCATCCTCATCAACGTGGAGTTCAAGGGCGGCGGCAGCATCAAGCTCAGCCGCGAGCAGGCCCAGGGCGTCGCCCAGGTCCAGCTGCCGCTGATGGACCTGCTGCTCGGCCGCGACACCCAGGGCAAGTACGGCTTCCGCCAGCAGATCATCCGGCGCAACGGATCGCAATCCGTCGACCCGGACTGGCGCGAGGCGGATTTCAGCCTCCTCGTCCTGCCGATCGTGTGAGGGGCGGGACCATGTCGCTCAAGGGCACGCCCGACTGGTCCGATCCCCTCAAGGCGGGCGGCGGTGACATGTATTATGCGTTCGAGGAACCGCGCCGGGTGTTCGCCCCGCCCGTCGCGCTGACGGTCGCGGGGGAGCCGGGCGGGGCGCCGGCGCTGGCGCTGGAGCTGATCCGGGTCAGCGGCGGCGCCGCCGGGCCGCAGGCATACGGCCTGCTCACCATCCGCTTCGTCGCCGACTACGCGCTGGCCGAACGCCAGCGCGACGTGTTCGCCGAACACCCGGACGTGAAGCTGGAGCCGCTGCTGCCGCAGGGCGGCTTTCTCAGGTTCCAGGCCGCCGGGG
>CAZVVC010000037.1:0-16323 GCA_964630425.1 uncultured Bifidobacterium sp.
GGCGGTCGCGGCATCGGGCGCGGAAATCGTTACCGTGGCGGTGCGCCGGGTGAACGTGTCCGATCCAAAGCAGCCCATGCTGATCGACTACGTGGACCCGAAGAAATACACCTATCTGCCCAACACGGCGGGCTGCTACACGGGCGAGGACGCGGTCCGCACCCTGCGCCTGGCGCGCGAGGCGGGCGGCTGGTCGCTGGTGAAGCTCGAGGTGCTGGGCGACCAGAAGACGCTCTATCCCAACATGCCCGAGACGCTGCGCGCGGCCGAGATGCTGATCAAGGACGGCTTCGACGTCATGGTCTACTGCGCCGACGATCCCATCGCCGCCAAGGAGCTGGAGAAGATGGGCTGCTGCGCCATCATGCCGCTGGCCGCGCCGATCGGCTCGGGCCTGGGCATCCAGAACCCGGTGGCCCTGCGGATCATCATCGAGAACGCGAACGTGCCGGTGCTGGTCGACGCGGGCGTGGGCACCGCCTCGGACGCGGCCGTCGCCATGGAGCTGGGCTGTGACGGCGTGCTGATGAACACCGCCATCGCCCACGCGAAGGACCCGGTCCGCATGGCGAAGGCCATGAAGCTGGCGGTCGAGGCCGGACGGCTCGCCTATCTCGCCGGCCGCATGCCCAAGAAGCTCTACGCCGATCCATCGTCACCGCTGGCCGGCCTGATCTGACGGGGCCGTGGCCGCTGCCGCGGCGTGCAAAGACAACAGAGGGCAAGGCGGTCGCCGCGAGCTACCGATGCGGTGTGGGTTTAGGCCTGCGCGGCCACGTCCTTCGCGCGGCGGAACCGGCATTCCAGTTCGGCGGGGGAGAGCGCGCCGTTGCGGGCCTCCTGGGCGATCTCCAGCAGGATGCCTTTCATCGCCGTCTCCTGCGACGGCGTGAGCCGGGGATGTGATGCCGCCAGTTCCAGCATCACCTCGTCGAGAAGCCCCTTCAGTTCGATTCCGGCCGGCAGGTTCGATCGCATCGGTCCCGTCCAATATATGGCGGAATCCTAGCGATTCGCGGCGGACGGCGGGCAAACCCAGGTTAGGTCGCGGCAAGATTCCCGCGGGCCGGATCAGTTTTCGCAGCCGCGGGCCCGTAGCGCCTGCTGGATGTCGATGCCGGTCTGCTGCTGGGCCAGAAGGCGGGCATAGGTGACGCACTGGCGCTGGTTGTACTTCCTGCCGACGCCCGCGCTCAGATCCTCGTCGACGCCGTCGTCGATGGGCTCGTCGCCGGCGTTGAGCGGCATATCGCCGTCCGCGGCGCAGCCAGGGCAATCGCCGTCCGGCGAATTGCGCGGCCCGTCGTCGGCGACGGCGGGCGCGGCCAGCAGCAGGCCCGCCAGCGCGATGCCCAGCGCCCGGCGCATCATCCCTTGAGCGGCTTGGCGGCGGGCTTCCTGGCCTTGCGCGCCTTCTCGATGGACTCGGTCATGGTCTCGTAGGGAACCATGCCCTGGAGCAGCTCGGTGCCGATGATGAAGTTCGGCGTCCCCTCGATGCCCAGCCTGCGGGCCAGGTCCAGATTGGCGGCGATGACGTCGTCGATGGCCTCGTCCTTCATGTCCTGCTTGAGCCTGTCCACATCGAGGCCCTGTTCCCTGGCGACGCGGTAGATGACCTCTTCCGTCAGCGATTCCTCGAGGCCCATCATCGCCATGTGGAACTGCACGTACTTGCCCTGCCGGGCCGAGGCGATGGCCGCGCGCGCCGCCGTGATCGACAGCGGCCCCAGTACGGGGAATTCCTTGAACACCACCCGGACGTTCGGGTCTTCCTTCAGCAGCCTGACCATGCTGGGCTGCGCCAGACGGCAATAGCCGCAGCGGTAGTCGAAGAATTCCACCACCGTCACGTCGCCGTCGGGATTGCCGGCGACCAGCTCGCTGTCCGTATCCTGGACCGTCTCCCAGTTGGCGATGATCTCCTTCTGGGCCTGGACCGCGGCTTCCTTGGCGTTCACGGCCTGGAGCCGGTCGATCATCTCCTGCAGGACCCTGGGGTTCTTTTCCAGATACTCGCGGATGATCTGCTCGACCTGGGCCTTGTCGCGTTCGGAAAGGGCGATGGCGGGCTGCGCGGCGGCGGCGCAAAGGGCGACGGCCGCCACCGTCGGGATCATGCGGGGCAGCCTCATCTCATCCTCCGGCCTTGTTCTTCTCGTTGGGCGTGTCTTCCGGGTCTTCCTCGCGCGGCGGCTCCTTGCCGCGCCGGCGGTAGGTGTCCTCCACGGCGGCGCGCGCGACCATGTAGAGGTCCTGGGCACGGAACCATTCGGGCGACTGGGGTTTCAGCTGGTCCACCGCGATCTTGGCCTGACGCGCCGCCTGCGGCGCCTCGCCCGAGACGGTATAGCGCTCGGCCGCGGCCAGCGCGGCCATGGCCACGTCGTCCTTCATGGTGTAGGCGAGGGCGAGCTGGTGCCAGGCGAAGCCGTTGTCGCCTTCCATGCGGTTGGCGGCGACCAGATTGGCGATCGCCTCGTCGGCCAGCGACTTGTCCTCCTGCGCCAGGAGCGACTGGGCGAGCGACACGCGGATCAGCGGCTCGTAGGGCGCGGCGGCGACCGCGGCGCGGTACGGCTCGATCGATTCCCTGGTCTTGCCGCTCTCGAACAGGATCTGTGCCTTGAGCTCCAGGTAGTAGGGATCGTGCGGCTTCTCGGCCAGCAGCGAGTCAATTTCCGCCAGCGACTGGCTCTCCAGCGCCTGGCGGTGATAGGCGACGGCGCGGGCATAGCGCGCATAGGAACTGGTGTCTCCCAGCGGATAGGTCTGGAAGACGATGGTCGGATGCTCCAGGAAGCCGATCAGCTTGGCCTTGATCCGCTTCAGCCGCTCCACGTCCTCGGGACGCGCCGGAGTGTCCCAGTAGGGACTCTTCTCGGCGTCGCTGCGCAGCCGGTCGATGCGGTCCTGGGTCATGGGATGCGAGCGTACGTAAGGGTCCTTGTTCTCCGTCATCAGCGATTCCTGATCGCCCAGATATTGGAAGAAGCTGATCAGGCCCGAGCCGGACTGGCCGGACGCGGTCAGGAAGCCCAGGCCGGCCTGGTCGGCGGCCGATTCCTGGGTGCGGCTGTAGATCAGGAACGAGCGCGTGGCGAACTCGCCGCCGCTGCCCAGGATCGCCGCGCCCGCCGCGGCGGCGCCCGCCGCCATGGCCGCCGCGCCAAGCACCAGGCTGAGGATCGACAGGGTCGAGGCGCCCTTGAGGCCGTCCTGGAACCGGGCCAGATGGCCGCCGGTGATATGGCCGGTCTCGTGCGCCAACACGCCGATCACCTGCAACGGGTCGTCCGCGACCTTCAGCATGCCGGTGAAGACGAAGATGCGCTGGCCGGCCGCGACGAAGGCGTTGATCGAGTTGTCGTTGACCAGATGCACGCGCACCACGTCCGGGTCGAGCCCCGCGGCCCGCCAGATCGGCGTGGCGAATATCTTGATGTCGCGCTCGATCTCGGCGTCGCGGATGATCGATATCTGCTGCGCATGACCGGGGTGGACCACCGAGACCATGATCAGCAGGACGCACAGGGCCGTATGGAGTAGGTGCCGCATCATGCCTCGTGAAACGTTGAGACAAAGGTAGGTGCCCGGCGACCGGTGGTCAACGCGGGCATCCTGCCTTCCTGCGACGGGGCCGGAATACTATCCCCGGTTCCACCAGCCCTGCCGGCGCGGGCGCTTGGCAGGCTCCGCGGCCGGCGCGGCATCGGCGGTCACGGGTTCCGGCTCAGGCTCAGGCTCAGGCTCAGGCTCAGGCTCTGCCGCCACCGGCTCGGGGACGGGGACGGGGGCCGGGACCGGCTCGATCGCCTCGACGGCGACTGGCTCGGGTTCCTCGGCGGGCTGCTCCGGCGGAACGGCCGCGGGTTCGGCCCATTCGGGCTGCGACAGCTCGATGGGCGGCGCGTCGTAGACCGGCTCATCCTCGGCCTGGACGAACACGTCGTCCGCCGCGTCGTCGTCGCCTTCCGGGGCGTCGTCATTCTCGTCCCACGCCGCGTCGGCGCTTTCCTGGTCCTGCGCGCCCGTCGTCTCGTCGCCGCGCTGCTTGCGGCGGCGGCGTCCGCCGCGGCGTCCGCGGCGGCGCTTCGCGCGCTGCTCCTCGCTGCCCGCTTCGTCCGACTGCTGCTCGGCGGCCTCGGCCGGCTGTCCATCGCCGTCGTCGGCATCCGTGTCGGCGTCAGCCTCGGATTCGGCGGCCTGCGGCGCGGGCTGCGCCTCCGGCTTCTGGCGATCCTTGCCGCGCCCGCGGCGGCGGCGGCCACGGCGCGATTCCTCCTCCTGCGCCGGCTGGACTTCGGTCTCGGCGGCGTCCTCCTCGACTTCGACCTCGACCTCGGCGTCGACCTCGGGCTCGTCTTCCTCGACGACCACGAAATTGTCCTGGGTGATCACCCTCGGCTCGTTCTCGATTTCCTGCTGTCCCTCGCGGCGCAGGATGTAATGCGGCCGGTGCATGGAGCCGTCGCCCGCGATCTGCACCTTGATGTGGAACCGTTCCTCGATGGCGTTCAGGTCGTGACGCTTGTTGTTGAGGATGTAGAGCGCGACCTCCATCGGCACGGTCAGGTGCACGGTCAGCGCGCGGCCCTTGATGCCTTCCTCCTCGATCACGCGCATGATCTGCAACGCGCTCGATTCGACCGAGCGGACCGAGCCGGCGCCGGCGCAGACCGGGCACACCACGGTGCTCGATTCCAGCAGGCCGGGGCGCAGGCGCTGGCGCGACATCTCCAGCAGGCCGAACGAGCTGATGCGGCCGACCTGGAGCCGCGCCCGGTCGGACTTCAGCGCGTCCTTCAGCTTGCGCTCGACCGCCCGGTTGTTGCGGCTCTCCTCCATGTCGATGAAGTCGATGACCACCAGGCCGGCGAGGTCGCGCAGGCGAAGCTGGCGGGCCACTTCCTCGGCCGCTTCCAGGTTGGTGCGGAACGCGGTGCGCTCGATGTTGCGCTCGCGGGTCGACTTGCCCGAATTGACGTCGATGGAGACCAGCGCCTCGGTGGGGTTGATCACCAGGTAGCCGCCCGATTTCAGCGGCACCGTGGCGTGGTACATGGTCTCCAATTGGCTCTCCACCTGGAAGCGGTGGAAGAGGGGGATCGGGTCCTTGTACTGCTTCACCTTCTTGGCGTGGCTGGGCATCAGGAGCTTCATGAACTCCTTGGCGTCCTTGTAACCCTCGGCGCCCTCGACCAGCACCTCGTCGATCTCGCCGATATACATGTCGCGGATGGCGCGCTTCACCAGGCTGCCTTCCTCGTAGATCAGCGCCGGCGCGATGGATTTCAGGGTCAGGTCGCGGATGTTGCTCCACAGCCGCAGCAGATAGGAATAGTCGCGCTTGATCTCGGCCTTGGTGCGGCTGGCGCCCGCGGTGCGGATGATGCAGCCCATGCCCTCGGGCACGTCCAGCTCGCCGAGCACCGACTTCAGCCGCTTGCGGTCGGCCGAGGTGGGGATCTTGCGGCTGATGCCGCCGCCCCGCGCCGTGTTGGGCATCAGCACGCAGTAGCGGCCGGCCAGCGACAGGTAGGTGGTCAGCGCCGCGCCCTTGGTGCCGCGCTCTTCCTTCACCACCTGGACCAGCAGGATCTGCCGGCGCTTGATGACTTCCTGGATCTTGTAGCGGCGCTGGAGGGGCGAGCGGCGCACCTCGGCGGCATCGTCGAAGCCGTCGTCGGCGCCCACATGCTCCACGTGCTCGCCGTCTTCGCCGTCCTCGTGGTCGCGGTGATGATCGTCGCTGAACTCGTCGCGGCGGCTGGCGTCGTGGGCGGCCTGTTCGGCCAGCAGCGCGCGCCGGTCCTCGACGGGAATCTGGTAGTAGTCCGGATGGATTTCGGTGAAGGCCAGGAAGCCGTGGCGATTGCCGCCATATTCGACGAAGGCCGCCTGAAGCGAGGGCTCGACCCGCGTCACGCGGGCCAGGTAGATGTTTCCTCTCAGCGAAGCCTTGCTGGCGGCTTCAAAGTCGAATTCCTCAATGCGATTTCCGCGGACGACCGCAACCCGGGTTTCTTCCGGGTGGGCCGAGTCTAGAAGCATGCGTGTGGACATCAAAAAGGGCTCCAAGCCCATAGGCGGCGCGTCTTGGGAGCGCGTCCTGCCGGGGCGAGTTGTTTGGGGAAACGGCCCGGAAGAGCGCCTCGCTTTGAAGCGCCACGCCTTGATTCAGTGTGGAATCCAGGTCAGAAACGGGCCGCGGGTTCATCAGTATCCTTACGATCTGTCTACGTTTCGCGGCCAAGCGATCAACCGGCGTTCATCGGCGCTGACAGGTCCGGCGCCGCCCGGGGACGGCATCCGCTGCTGCATCCGCAAAACCCGCTTCGGTTTGCCGCGAAAGACAAGAGCAACGCGACAATAGCGTGACAAGCCTCTGAATTGCAATGAAATCCGGCATCGTGGGCAAAGGCCGCCATCTCGCTCTGGCCAAGCCGGATCATGATGATTACTTTTGCCTGATGGGGCTATCCAAAGACTGGTTGAGGAACGTGAAGGGCATCGTGTCCGTCGGTCGGGCAGGCGTCGTCCTGCTCGCCGTTTTCATCTTCGCCGCGGGATGGGGCGCGGCCCTGGCGCAACCGGCGGTCACGGGCGTGCGCATCGGCGCGCATCCGGAGTCCACGCGCTTCGTGCTGGACCTGTCCGAGAACGTGCGGGTGAACGTGTTCACCCTGGCCGATCCCTACCGCGTGGTCATCGACATGCCCGCGCTGGACTGGCGCGTGGGCGACGGCGGGCAGGGCGAGGCGGGCGAGACCCAGGGGCTGGTCGAGCGGTATCGCTTCGGCCTGTTCCAGCAGGGGAACGCGCGCCTGGTGCTCGACCTGCGCAAACCCGCATCCGTCCGGCAGGCGTTCGTGCTGCCGCCCCAGGGCGCCCATGGCTATCGCTTCGTGCTCGATCTGGAGGCGACCGACCGGGCCAGCTTCATGAAGACCGTGCAGACGCCGCCCGCCGGGCCGGCGCCCTCGGCGCCCGCCGCGATCCAGTCCGCGCCTAGGGCCAGGGCGGACAGCCGCCGCACCATCGCCATCGACCCGGGGCATGGCGGCGTCGATCCCGGCACCATCAGCGACGACGGCACCTACGAGAAGCAGGTGACGCTGGGCGCCGCGATCGAGCTCAAGCGCCAGCTCGAGCGGACGGGCCGCTACAACGTCGTCATCACCCGGCAAAGCGACATCTTCATTCCGCTGGGCGAGCGCGTCGAGATCGGGCGCCGCGGCAAGGCCGACCTGTTCATCTCGCTGCACGCCGATGCGATCCACGACAAATCCATCCGCGGCGGCACGGTCTACACCCTGTCGGAGACGGCCTCGGACAAGGAGGCGGCGGCGCTCGCCAGGAAGGAGAACAAGGCCGACATCATCGCCGGCGTCGATCTGGGCAAGCAGTCGCGGGAAGTGACGGACATCCTGATCGACCTGATGCAGCGCGAGACCATGAACTATTCGATCGAGTTCGCCAGCCTGCTGATTCCCAGGATGGAACGCTCGGTGAGGATGCGGACCAACTCGCATCGCTTCGCCGGGTTCCGCGTGCTCAAGGCGCCGGACGTCCCCTCGGTGCTGGTCGAGATGGGCTATCTGTCCAATGCCCAGGACACCAGATATCTCAAATCCGAGCAGGGCAGGCGCGAGATCGCGGCGGCCATCGCGGCGGCGGTCGATGCCTATTTCCAGCGTCATGACGCGCGGCTTTCGGCACCGTGAGTTGAACTGCCGGCGGGACTGCGCCATAGGATGGATGCGATGGCGGCTTGTGGTCGCCGGAGCGGTGCCATATTTTCCCGATGCCCGCGAAGCTGGGGCAGGCCCATGAGGAAACGACGGACGGCCAATGGCTGATCAGGCGTCAGTGAAGCGGTATCTGAAAATAGCGGCGGCCGCCGCCGGCGGTGTCGTCGTCGCGGCGGTGATCGCCGTCGTCGTCGTCCTGTACCGGTACGGCGCGGCGTTGCCGGACGTGGACCAGCTCAGGAACTACGAGCCGCCGGTCACCACCCGGATCCATGCCGCCGATGGGCGCCTGATCGCGGAATACGCGCGCGAGCGGCGGCTGTTCGTGCCGCTGGAGGCGATCCCCGACCGCGTCATCAACGCCTTCATGGCGGCCGAGGACAAGAACTTCTACGACCACGGCGGCATCGACTATCTGGGCGTCGTCCGCGCGGTGTTCGAGAACGTCTACAACTCCATGACCGGGCACCGCCTGGTCGGGGCCTCCACCATCACCCAGCAGGTGGCCAAGAACTTCCTGCTCAGCAACGAGGTGTCGTACGAGCGCAAGATCAAGGAGGCGATCCTCGCCTACCGCATCGAGCGCGCCTTCGACAAGCGCCAGATCCTCGAGCTGTACCTGAACGAGATCTATCTGGGGCAGGGCCTGCATCCGCAGGGGTCCTACGGCGTCGCCGCGGCGGCCCAGTCCTATTTCGACAAGTCGCTCGCCGATCTCAGCCTCGCGGAAACCGCCTATCTGGCGGCCCTGCCCAAGGCGCCCAGCAACTATCATCCGGTCAAGCATCCCGAGGCGGCGAAGGGCCGCCGCGACTGGGTGCTGCGGCGCATGGCCAGCGACGGCTTCATCACCCGCGACGAGCGCGACGCGGCCATCGCCGAGCCGCTGGAGATGCGGGCGCCGGAGGGCGAGCTGATCTTCACCGCCGACTATTTCAACGAGGAGATCCGGCGCGAGGTCGCGGCGCTCTATGGCTACAAGTCGTTGTATGACGGCGGCCTGTCGATCCGTTCCACGCTGGATTCGACGCTCCAGGCCATTGCCGAGACGGCGCTGCGCAACGGCCTCATCACCTATGACCGCCGGCACGGCTGGCGCGGCGCGATGGCGCAGATCCCGCTCGACGACTGGAAGAAGCGGCTGAGGGAGCTGAAGCTCTCCACCGGTCCGCGCCACTGGCGGCTCGCCGTGGTGCTCTCCGTCGACGCGGCCGGCGCCGGCATAGGCACGATCGACGGCGATCGCGGCACCATCCCGTTCTCGCGCATGGCGTGGGCCAGGCCCACCCTGAAGGACCAGAACGTGGGGGCGGCCCCCGGGAAGCCATCCGACGTGGTGAAGCCGGGCGATGTCATCGTCGTCCAGAAGGCCGGCGGCGAGGGGGCGGGCGCCGACGAATACAGCCTGCAGCAGATTCCCAAGGCGGAGGGCGCCATCGTCGCCATGGACCCGCATACCGGCCGCGTGCTCGCGCTGGTCGGCGGGTTCGACTACAACGCCAGCCAGTTCGACCGCGCCATGCAGGCGGCCCGGCAGCCGGGATCGGCCTTCAAGCCGTTCGTCTACGCCGCCGCGCTGGACAACGGCTATACGCCGTCCGACCTGGTCCTCGACGCGCCGTTCGTGGGCGACCAGGGACCGGGACGGCCGAAATGGCGGCCGCAGAACTATTCCAATGAATTCTATGGTCCCAGCACGCTGCGCATGGGCATCGAGAAGTCCCGCAACGTGATGACGGTACGGCTGGCGCAGCAGGTGGGCATGAGCAAGATCGCCGCCTATGCGCGCAATTTCGGCATCACCGAGAACATGCCCAGGGTGCTCGCCATGTCGCTGGGCGCGGGCGAGACCACGGTGCTCAAGCTCACCAACGCCTATGCGATGCTGGTCAATGGCGGCAAGCGCCTCGAGCCCAGCCTGATCGACCGGATCCAGGACCGCTGGGGCCGCACGGTCTACCGTCACGACAAGCGGCCGTGCCCGGGCTGCGCGGCCACGGCGTGGAGAAGCCAGCCGCCGCCGCTGATCCCGGACAACCGCGAGCAGGTGATCGATCCGGGCACCGCCTATCAGATGGTGTCCATGCTGGAAGGCGTGGTGCAGCGCGGCACCGGCGCGCGGGTCAGCGCGGTCGGCAAGCCGCTCGCCGGCAAGACCGGCACCACCAACGACAATTTCGACAACTGGTTCGTCGGCTTCTCGCCCGACCTGGCGGTGGGCGTCTATGTGGGCTTCGACACGCCGCATACCCTGGGCAGCCGGGAAACGGGCGCCAGCTCGGCCGCGCCGATTTTCCAGGAGTTCATGGAGAACGCGCTGAAGGGCCAGCCGGCCATCCCCTTCCGTATCCCGCCCGGCATCCGCCTCGTGCGCGTGAACAGCCGGACCGGCCTGCCGACCTCGCCCGAGGATCACAACGTCATCCTCGAGGCGTTCAAGCCCGGCACCGAGCCCAACGCCCAGCGTTCCGTGCTCGATGGGGCGTCAGGGGTTGACGGCTTCGGCGACGATATGTCATCGCCTGCCGAGAAATCGGCCCCGGTCGGCACCGGCGGCCTCTACTAGACATCGAAGCCAGGGACGATCAGCAGGATGCGAGCCGAGATTCAGGCGCAGGTTGACTCCATCGAGCAGTCGCTGGAACTGCTGAGGAGGTCCCTTGACTGGGAGCGGGCGGTGCGGCGGCTCGACGAGCTGAACCAGCTCTCCGAGGACCCCAACCTGTGGAACGATCCGGGCAAGGCCCAGAAGCTGATGCGCGAGCGCACCCGCCTCGACGAAGCGGTCGGCGCCACGCGCCGGATCGAGGGCGGTCTCGCCGAGAACCTGGAGCTGGCCGAGCTGGCCGAGGCCGATGGAGACGAATCGCTGCTCGACGACGCCGAGGCGGCGCTGAGGGAACTGGCGGCCGAGGCCCACGAGAAGCGCATCGCGGCGCTGCTGTCGGGCGAGGCGGACGCCAACGACACCTATCTGGAGATCCACGCCGGCGCGGGCGGCACCGAGAGCCAGGACTGGGCTTCCATGCTGCTGCGCATGTACACCCGCTGGGCCGAATCCCACGGCTACAAGACCGAGCTGATGGAAGAGAGCGACGGCGAGGAGGCCGGCATCAAGTCGGCGACCATCCAGATCAAGGGCGAGAACGCCTTCGGCTGGCTGAAGACCGAGGCGGGCGTGCACCGTCTGGTGCGCATCTCGCCCTATGATTCCAACGCGCGGCGGCACACCAGCTTCGCCAGCGTCGGTGTCTATCCGGTGGTCGACGACACCATCGAGATCGAGATCAACGACAAGGACCTGCGCATCGACACCTACCGGTCCTCGGGCGCGGGCGGCCAGCATGTCAACACCACCGACAGCGCCATCCGTATCACCCACATCCCCACGGGCATCGTGGTGCAGTGCCAGAACGAGCGGTCGCAGCACAAGAACCGCGCCACTGCCATGAAGATGCTGCAAAGCCGGCTCTACGAGGCCGAGCTGCGCGCCCGCGAGGAAAAGGCCAGCGCGGCCGCCGCCGCCAAGACCGACATCGCCTGGGGCCACCAGATCCGCTCCTACGTGCTGCAGCCCTACCAGATGGTCAAGGATCTGCGCACCGGCGTGGAAAGCTCCCAGCCCGACCTGGTGCTCAACGGCGGCATCGACGAGTTCGTCGCCGCCGCGCTCGCCGCCAAGGTGGACGGCAAGCAGGGCGACGCCATCGAGGATCTGAGCTAGGGCAGGGGGATTTGCCACCTATCGGCGTCTCTTCCCACCGTGACTCTGCGAGCGTAGCGACGCCTTGACGCGTTCTGTACGGTACCGTACAGTTCATGACAGGGTGCGACATGGACACGATGCGTCGAAAAGGCGCCGAAGAGGCGCGGAATCAACTTCCGGATCTACTGGACGCCGCCGAGCACGGCGAGGCGACCATCATCACGCGCCACGGCCGTCCCGTTGCCGCCCTCGTGCCTGTCGGTGGCGCCGTGCCGCGCCAGGAATCGCTGCTCGCCGTTGCTGGAACCGGGCGCGGCCTTTGGGGTGACGACAGCGCGGGCGAGATTGGCAGGCTTCGGGACGAATGGGCCCGCTGAACATCGACGAGCTTCCGGATCAGGCGCTGCTCCTGGTCGATACCGCGCCCATCATCTATGTCCTGGAAGATCATCCGACCCTGGCCGATCGGTTCCGGCCGCTTTTCGATGCGCACGCGTCCGGCCGCCTGCGCTTTGCGGTAACGACCGTGACCATCGCGGAAGTCCTGACCGGACCGTTGCACGCGGGCGAGGAAGCCCTGGCGCGGCGCTATCGGGGGATACTGCAGTCCTGGCAGGTCGTCGAACTCGGCATCGACATCGCGGAAAGCGCGGCCCGGTTGCGCGCCTCCCTGCGTCTCAGGCTTCCCGACGCCGTGCAGGCCGCGAGCGCGCTTGCGATCAATGCGGCCGCGCTCGTCACTCATGACAGGGATTTTGTCCGGGTCCGTGGCCTGAACGTCTTGTCCTGAAAAGCAGAAGGGCGGCATCCCTGCCGCCCTTTGCTTAACCGAACAGGTCGAACTGGCTTTTCGGGCTCAGTTCGCCGCCGTCGTAGGGCGCGGCGTGGCGCCGCCGTTGGTCGGCGTCTCCGGCGAGGCGGCGGGCGTCTGCGCGGGTGTGGCGGGCTGCTGCGGGCGGGCTGCCGGCGCGGGACGGCCGGTGCCGGTTTCCAGCGGGTTGTCGACGTGCACGAACTGGCCCTCGATGTGGGCGCCGGCCTCGATCGAGATGATCTCGTGCCAGACGTCGCCCTGGACCTTGGCGGTGCGTTCGAGGCGCACGCGGCGGGCGCGGATGGTGCCCTTCAGCTTGCCGTGGATGATGACCGTCTCGGCGACGACGCTGCCGGTCACCTCGGCGCTTTCGCCGATGGTCAGCGAACCGCAATGCAGATCACCCTCCATGCGGCCGTCGAACTGGACCTCGCCGGTGGTGATCAGGTTGCCCTTGAGCTGGACGTCGCCGCCAATGATCGAGGGCGTATTCGCGGCGGAACGGTTCGGGTTGGTGGACACTACGAAGTCTTCCTTTTCTTGGGTTGGCTGCTTGCCGACGCGAGGATCAGATAGCCTGAACATGTTCTGCTGCTTTGAAGACCTTCACCGGATTGATGGGCGTGCCGTTGAAGCGAACCTCATAGTGCAGATGGGTGCCGGTGCTGCGACCGGTACTTCCCATGACACCGACTTTCTCTCGCAGGGTGACACGTTGGCCTTGTCGTACCACGATCTTGCTGAGGTGCCCATAGCGGGTTACGAAACCGTTGCCGTGATCCACCTCGACCATCAGCCCGTAAGGGCCGTCGCGGCCGGCGAAGGATACCTTGCCCGGCGCGGTCGAATAGATCGGCGAATTGTCCACATGGCTGCCCAGGTCGACGCCTGAATGGAAGGAGGCGGCGCCGTTGAACGGGTCGGTGCGTCCGCCGAAGACGCTGGAGACGTAGAACTCCTCGACCGGCAGCGACAGCGGCGCGTTCTCGAGCGACTTGTAGATCAGGCTCAGCCTGTCGACGCTCTGCATCAGCGAGATCATCGCCTGGGTCTGGCTCTCGTCCTCGAAGGTGGTGAGGCGCATGGGCAGATAGGGGCCGCCGACGCCGGCAGAGAGGCGGCGAGGCCCGGCGGCAAGCACCTTGTCGGTGCTCAGCCCGGCGATCTTCAGTGCTTTCTCATAGCGGTCGATGGCGTCGCGGACCTGGTTGTCCAGGCGCGTGACCAGCACGCTCTGCATGCTCTCCAGCTCGTTGAGCTTGCTGCCGATGGGATCGCTGGCATCCGAGGTCTGATCGCCGCGCAGCACCACGGGGGCGCGCGGGATCTTCCGGCGTTCGGTCTCCTGGCCCGCGCGCGGCACCAGGATGCGCGGCGGCTCCACGTCCTGCGGGCCGCCGACCGGCAGCGGCTCGCCGGCGCCGGGCTTGTCGACGATGCTGGGATAGCGGCCGGCCATCTCGCGGCTGGGCAGGTTGCCGAGCATGGCGTCCTTGGAGCGCGCCAGCAGGCCGTCGATCATCTCCTGGCGCGCCTGCAACGTCTGCGTGCGGTTGAGGATGTCGTCCTGGAGGGTCATGAGCTGCTTGTGCAGGTCGCCGCGGATCTCGCGCAGGTCGGCGATCTGGCGATCCTTGCTCTCGATGACCTGGTTGCCGAAGATCATGGTCGCCGAGGCGATGCCGACCCAGCAGGTGACCACGAAGGCGACGGCGAGCGAGATGGACTGGAACCGGGGAGACAGCGAAACGAACCGCACGACGCCTCTGGAGCGGAAATAGATTTGCCGCTCCGGAAAGTGATGCTGGTACTGCTTCGTCAGGTAGGCACGAAGCGCTTCCAGACGCGGCCACTCGCGTTTCTGCAAAGCCAGATGCCCTCGATCGGCGCTCAGTTGAACAAGGCGCGGTTCTAACAAACTTCCCTTCCCGATGCGACTCATTACGAGCCAACCTTCGCCCCATTGGACAGCCCTTCGTAGAAATCCGGCGGAAATCCGGCCTTTTGACGGGCTTCTAGGTTGAATGGGGGCTTCAAAAGGCCGCGGAAGTGCGTTTTGACCAGATTCCGCCACATATCCCGCGAATCGTTTCCGGCGCGGACGCACAGCCAGTCGAACCAGTGTTTCCCCACGGCCACGTGACCGATCTCGTCGCGCAGCACGATGCGCAGGATGTCGGCGGTCGCGGTATCGCCGGCCTCGTCGAAGCGGCGGATCATGGCGGGCGTCACGTCGAGCCCGCGCGCTTCGAGCACCAGCGGCACGATCGCCAGCCGGGCCGTCAGGTCGTGCGCCGTCTCCGTCGCCGCCTCCCACAATTCGTCATGGGCCGGAAGGTCGCCATAGGCCGCGCCCAGCGCGGCGAGCCGGTCGTCGATCAGCAGGAAATGCAGGCCTTCCTCGGCGGCGACGGCGACCCACTGGTCGTAGAACGCGCGCGGCAGCTCGTCCGAGGCGAAGCGGGCGATCAGGTCCCAGGCCAGGTCGACGGCGTTGAGCTCGATATGGGCCAGCGCATGCAGCAGGGCGACGCGCGTCGCCTCCGATCCCGCCGAGCGGCGCTTGGGCATCCGGGCGGGCGGCAACAGCTCGGGCCGCGCCGGCCTCGCCGGCCGGTCGGGCGGGGCGGCCCGTCCCACGGTCTCCAGCGCGCCGCGTCTCCAGTCATCGGCGACCGCGCGGGAGAGTTCGGCCTTGGCCCGCGCGCCGGGCGTGCGCAGTACGGCGCACGCCGCCTCGGTCAGGGTGGCGGGGCCGGTCAAAGCGCCTTCACGGCGGCCAGCACGTCCTCGGCGTGGCCCTTGACGGACACCTTCGGCCAGACCCGGCGCACGATCCCGTCGCCGTCGATGAGGAAGGTGGCGCGGACGATGCCCATGAACTTGCGTCCGTAGAGCGTCTTTTCCTGCCAGACGCCATAGGCCTCGGTGACCGCGCCGTCCTCGTCCGCGCCGAGCGCCACCTCCAGCTTGTGCTTGGCGGCGAACTTCTCGTGCTTGGCCACGGTGTCGCGCGACACGCCGATCACCTCGGCGCCAGCCTTGTCGAATTCCGGTTTCAGCCGGGTGAAATCGATGGCCTCGGTGGTGCAGCCTGGCGTGTCGTCCTTGGGATAGAAATACAGCACCACCTTGCGGCCTTTCAGCCCGGCGAGGGAAACGGTGCCGCCGCCGCCGCGCGGCAGCTCGAAGGCGGGCGCCTTGTCGCCGGGTTCAGGTAGCTTTGCCATGATCTTCCTCCTGCGGTGCCAGACGGGATGCCGGTTCTGCGATCATCTCGTCGAAGATGTGTTTCACGCGCGCCTGGCTGGCCAGCAATGCCGTTTCCAGCGCCGCGAAATCGGGAAAGCCCGTCGCCCGCGTCAGCGCCGCGAGCAGGGCGGGCGAGGCGTGCTGTTGGGGGTTGAAGTCGCCGCCCAGGGTCTGGCGGCTGAAGCCCCGGATCGAATCCATCAATATCCATGCGCGCTCCAGCTCGTCCACCGTCGCGGACGGGATCAGCCCGGCGCCCAAGATGTTCTCGAACGCGGTCAGGGTGCGCGGGCTGAACAGCGCCGGATCGCCGACGCCGTGGCGAAGCTGCAGATACTGGGCGATGAATTCCAGGTCCAGCAGGCCGCCGCGCACATGCTTGACCGACCACGGATTCTCCGTGCCGAACTCGGCCGCGAGGCGGCGGCGCATGTCGGCCACGGTGAACAGTACCTTGCCGGGATCGCGCGCCATCGCCAGCACCGCATGGATCAGGCTGTCCATGTCGGCCATGAAATCCAGCGGACCGGCGACGGGACGCGCCCGCGTCAGGGCCATGTGCTCCCACAGCCAGGCCTGCGTGCGCTGATAGGTCTCGAAGGTTTCGGCTGACACGGCCAGCGGCCCGGCCCGGCCCGACGGCCGAAGCTGCATGTCCACCTCGTAGAGCCGGCCCTCGCCGGTGAGCGCGGTCAGCGCGTTGATGATGCGCTGGCCCAGCCGGCCGTAATACTGGCTGACGGGCAGCGGTTTTTCCCCGTCCGAGACCGTGTCGGCGCCGGGGCTGCGGTAGATGA
>CAZVVC010000038.1:0-16194 GCA_964630425.1 uncultured Bifidobacterium sp.
CAACACCACGGAATCCGCCGTGCGCATCACCCATCTGCCCACCGGCATCGTGGTGTCGCAGCAGGACGAGAAGTCGCAGCACAAGAACAAGGCCAAGGCGATGAAGGTGCTGCGCGCCCGGCTCTACGAGCACGAGCGCGAGCAGCGCGACGCGGAACGGTCGGACGCGCGCCGCACCCAGGTGGGCAGCGGCGACCGGTCGGAGCGCATCCGTACCTACAACTTCCCGCAGAACCGCATCACCGACCACCGCATCAACCTGACCATCTACAAGCTGGACCTGATCATGCAGGGGCAGGGGCTGGACGAGATCATCGACGCGCTGGTCTCCGAGGATCAGGCCGAGCGCCTTGCGGCCATGGAGACCGCCGGAGATTTCTAGGGTGACCCTGGGTGCGCTTCAGAGGTCGGGACGGGAAAGGCTGGCGGCCGCCGGCATTCCCTCGGCCGCCCTCGACGCGGCCCTGCTGCTGTGCCACGCGGCGGGCGTGCGCCGGGAAATCGTGATGGCCTATCCCGAGCGCGCCGTGACGCCCGGGCAGGCCCGCGCCTACGACGCCGCGATCCGGCGCCGGGCCGCCCGCGAGCCGGTCTCGCGCATTCTCGGCCGGCGCGAGTTCTGGGGCCTGGACTTCGCCCTGGGCCCGGTGCTCGACCCGCGCCCCGATACCGAGACCCTGGTGTGCGCCGCGCTGGACTGGCTGGCGGGGCGGAGCGGGGCGCGCGTGGTCGATCTGGGCACCGGCAGCGGCTGCATCCTGCTGTCGATCCTGCACGAGCGGCCCGGCGACACGGGGCTGGGTATCGACGTCAGCGCGCCCGCCCTCGCGGTCGCCCGCGTCAATGCGCGGTCGCTCGGCCTTTCGGACAGGGCCGCCTTCGCCGGCGGCGACTGGAGCGCGGGGCTGGCGGCGGGCACGGCGGATCTGGTCGTGTCCAATCCGCCCTATATCCCCAGCGACGACATCGTGGCGCTCGAACCCGAGGTGGCGCTCCACGATCCCCTCGGCGCGCTGGACGGCGGCGCCGACGGCCTCGCGGCCTATCGCCGCATCGCCGGCGACCTGCGGCGCATCCTCAGGCCGGACGGCGCGGCGTTCCTCGAGATCGGCGCGGGACAGGAGGACGACGTCTCCGCGCTGCTGACGGCGGGCGGCGCCCGCTCCGTCCGGCGGTTCCGCGATCTCTCGGGACGGGTGCGCTGCCTTGGCGCTTTTTTCGGCGGTGCGAAAGCCGGAGATCATTTTGATGTTGGAAAATGACGCGGGGATGAGTAGGGTCGCCACTGAGAGAAGCGTTGGGATCGTTGGTCCCGCCCTCTCGAAGTCATCCAGAACCGGAATCGCTGGATGCAGTCTCGTCTGACTGCACTCTGGGCTCTAGGACCCCGATGGGGTTTTGGCCGGATGATGATCGATGGCAACAGCCTCGAGACAGAGAACGAGATAACAACATAGTGAAGCTATGAGACACAGCAACGGCAAGCGATCCCGTGGCCGCTCGGGCAGAAGACCCGCGCCCCAGCAGAACATCAACCGCGCCTATGACAGCAATGGACCGGCCGGCAAGCTGCGCGGCACGGCGGCCCAGCTCGTGGAGAAATATGTGAGCCTGGCGCGCGACGCGCGCGTCGGCCGCGACCGGGTCCTGGTCGAGAATTTCCTGCAACATGCCGAGCATTACCAGCGCATCATGAACGAGATCATGATCGCCCAGGGCATCGAGCCGGAGGCCATCGACGACGATGAGCAGGGCGGCTACGACGAGCAGTCCGACGGCAACGTCAACCCGAACTACGAAGCGGGCGGCAACGGCCAGGGTGGCCAGAACATTGGCGACCAGAACATTGGCGGTCATGGCAATGGCGGCCAGGGTGGCGGCAGCCCGCAGCGCCAGAGCAATGGCGGGCAGGGCGGCCAGAGCCAGCGCCGCGACAATGGCGGCAGTCAGCCCGCGGCGCAGCCGGTCCAGCCTCAGCCGCAGCCGGTGATCGCCGGCGCCGAGGATCAGCCCGAGATCGCCGCCGACGTGGCGGTCGAGGTGCCTCCCGTGTCGCTGACGCCACCGCCCGTGCCGTCGGCGCCGCGCGCGATCCGCACCCGCCGGCCGCGCCGGACGGCCGCGGCCCGCGACGAGGCCCAGACCACGCCGGAGCCGGCGGTCGAAGAGCCGTCCGACGCGGAATAGACGCACGCACATCCCGATCGGAAACGGGCGGCTGTCGGCCGCCCGTTCTCTTTTGGGGCTGGCGTTTCAGATGCGCCGGTTTCGTGAAATCGCTCCCGACCCCGCTCCTGTCGAGTGATCCGGCGCGGCCGGATCGTATCGAGAGACGGGCCGGCGGTGGTGCGCGTCTCGATACACCCGGCCTCCGGGCGGGCACTCGACGAGAGCGAGAGGGGAGCGCGCCTTGACAGTGGTGCCCGGGAAATCCGGCCGGCGCGGCGATGTTTTCCTACCCCGCCGCCTCTTGTGTTGCCCAAGTGCAACACCATATGGAGCCCATATTCGCGGCCATGCCGCAAATCCAGGCCCGCAAAGGGAGGAATGGTCTCATGGACATCGAGAAATACACCGACCGCCTGAAAGGCTTCATCCAGTCGGCGCAGTTCACGGCGCAGCGGATGAGTCACCAGCAGTTCACGCCCGAGCACCTGCTCAAGGTGATCGTCGAGGACGAGGAAGGCCTTGCCGCCAACCTCATCAACGCGGCGGGCGGCGACATCAGGCAGGTCATGCTGGGCGTCGACGCGGCGCTCGACAAGCTGCCCAAGGTCGAGGGCACCGGCGCGGGCCAGCTCTACATGGCGCCCCAGCTCGCCAAGCTGTTCCAGAGCGCCGAGGAGCTGGCCAAGAAGGCCGGCGACAGCTTCGTCACCGTCGAGCGGCTGTTGCAGGCGCTCGCCCTGGCGACGGGCACGCCCGCGGCCGACATCCTGAAGAACGCCGGCGTCACCGCCCAGGGCCTCAACCAGGTCATCAACGAGGTCCGCAAGGGCCGCACGGCGGATTCCGCCTCGGCCGAGAACGCCTATGACGCGCTGAAGAAATACGCCCAGGACCTGACCCAGGCGGCGCGCGACGGCAAGCTCGACCCGGTGATCGGCCGCGACGAGGAGATCCGGCGCACCATCCAGGTGCTGGCGCGGCGCACCAAGAACAACCCGGTGCTGATCGGCGAGCCCGGCGTCGGCAAGACCGCCATCGTCGAGGGCCTGGCGCTGCGCGTCGCCAACGGCGACGTGCCCGAGGGCCTGAAGGACAAGCGCGTGCTCGCGCTCGACATGGGCAGCCTGATCGCCGGCGCCAAGTATCGCGGCGAGTTCGAGGAGCGCCTCAAGAGCGTGCTGGAGGAGGTCCAGTCCGCCGAGGGCGAGATCATCCTGTTCATCGACGAGATGCACACCATCGTCGGCGCGGGCGCGGCGGAAGGCTCCATGGACGCCTCCAACCTGCTCAAGCCGGCGCTGGCGCGCGGCAAGCTGCACTGCATCGGCGCGACCACGCTCAACGAGTACCGCAAATATGTCGAGAAGGACGCCGCGCTGGAGCGGCGCTTCCAGCCCGTCTTCGTGGGCGAGCCCAGCGTGGAGGACACCATCTCCATCCTGCGCGGCCTGAAGGAGAAGTACGAGCTGCATCACGGCGTGCGCATCACCGACAGCGCGCTGGTGGCGGCGGCGACCCTGTCGAACCGCTACATCTCCGACCGGTTCCTGCCAGACAAGGCCATCGACCTGATGGACGAGGCGGCGAGCCGCCTGCGCATGGAGGTGGAATCCAAGCCCGAGGAGATCGAGCAGCTCGACCGGCGCATCATCCAGCTCAAGATCGAGCGCGAGGCGCTGAAGAAGGAGACCGACGAGGGCTCGCGCGACCGCCTCAGGAAGATCGAGCAGGACCTTGCCGGCCTCGAGGAGCAGTCGGGTGCGCTCACCGCCCGGTGGCAGGGCGAGAAGGACAAGCTCAACGCCGAGCAGAAGCTGAAGGAGGACCTGGACAATGCCCGCGTCGAGCTGGAGCGCGCCCAGCGCGGCGGCAATCTCGCCCGCGCCGGCGAGCTGGCCTATGGCGTCATCCCCGACCTGGAGCGCAAGCTCCAGGAGGCGGCCGCCACCAGCCACGAGCGTATGCTGAAGGAGGAGGTCACCGACCAGGACATCGCCTTCGTGGTGTCCCGCTGGACCGGCGTGCCCGTCGACAAGCTGATGGCGGGCGAGCGCGAGAAGCTGCTCCACATGGAGGAGGAGCTGGGCAAGCGGGTGATCGGCCAGCGCGAGGCGGTCGATGCCGTCTCCAAGTCGGTGCGGCGCGCCCGCGCCGGCCTGCAGGACGCGGCCCGGCCCATCGGCTCGTTCCTGTTCCTCGGCCCCACCGGCGTCGGCAAGACCGAGCTGACCAAGGCGCTCGCCGCCTATCTGTTCGACGACGAGCACGCCATGGTCCGCCTCGACATGTCCGAGTACATGGAGAAGCACTCGGTGGCCCGGCTGATCGGTGCGCCGCCCGGCTATGTGGGCTACGAGGAAGGCGGCGCGCTGACCGAGGCGGTGCGGCGCCGGCCCTATCAGATCGTGCTGTTCGACGAGGTGGAGAAGGCTCATCCGGACGTGTTCAACGTGCTGCTCCAGGTGCTCGACGACGGGCGCCTGACCGACGGGCAGGGCCGGACGGTGGACTTTACCAACACCATGATCATCCTGACCTCCAACCTGGGCAGCGAGTTCCTCGCCGCCCTGCCGGAGGGCGCGGACGCGGACGCGGCGCGCGATCAGGTGATGGGCGTGGTGCGCAGCGCCTTCCGCCCCGAGTTCCTCAACCGGCTGGACGAGATCATCCTGTTCCACCGGCTGGGCCGTCAGGACATGACGGGCATCGTCGAGGTGCAGCTGAAGCGGCTGGACAAGCTGCTGGCCGACCGCAAGATCGTCATCGAGCTGGACGAGGCGGCCAAGACCTGGCTGGCCGACACCGGCTACGACCCGGTCTACGGCGCCCGGCCGCTGAAGCGCGTCATCCAGCGCAACCTGCAGGACCCGCTCGCCGAGCTGATCCTGAAGGGCGAGGTGCATGACGGCGACACCGTGAAGGTGACGGCCGAGGACGGCCACCTGATCGTCAACGGCCACGACGTGGACGGCCAGGCCTACGGCGCCTTCCGCGGCTCCTCGGGCGGCCCGAACATCTCGCCCGGCAGCGCGACGATCAACTGACCCGCTCGTGTCGAAGGAAAAGCGGCGTCCGCGAGGGCGCCGCTTTTTCCGGGGGCAAGCTTGGCGTGTCGTGCCGGAACCGCTACCGGTGGTCCCGTATGACCACTACCTCCGCGCCTGAGGCGGCAGCGATGGTCTTCCACACCGCGTCGGCGGTCCAGGCGGGCAGAGCGTCCCGGCGGGCCAGCGCGAGACAGAAACGGTCCCCGAGCGAAAGGCCGGCTTCGGCGGTGACGGCGCGCAGACTGCCGGCGATCCGAGCGAGCGCCTTGTCCGCCGGCACTACCGTTAGCGGTAGTGGATCGAGCATGGCGTCTACTTCGTTCTCCGGCATGCCCAGCCGGATGAAGTGGCTGATCACTTCCGCATAGTTGAAAACGCCGATCCGCGCCGAGGCGAGCACATCCGCCACCTTGGCGCCGCCTGGCTCTCCTTTAAGCAGGGCCAGGAGTGCTGAGGCGTCGAGGACGACCTCGCTCATTCGCCGCTTTCCAGGTGCCGGCGGGCGAGGAAGGCGTCCACCGATGCTTCGGGGTTGCCTTCGGTGTAGCGTCGGGCAATGGCCTGGGCGCGCGCGACAGCTTGGGAGGCGGTACGCAGGATCACGCCGTCCTCTGTTTCCTCAAGCAGGACGGCGCCGCCTTTCGTGAGGCCCAGCCGCTTGCGGATGGCGGACGGAAGGCTCATCCGGCCATTGGGCGTGATGTTTACCTGGATCGTCATCGGGGTCCTCGATGTGGCAAGGGGATCATGGCCATATCCTGGCATGACCATCATTTTGAGCAACAACACTGTCTATGTGTCATAGAATAGCATATGTGCCTAATGAGGCCGAGCGGCAACATCTGTCGTTCTTCGTGCCCATTCCATGCTCCAAGCGCGCCTTGCTCGAGACGGCGAGGGCGGCACCTCGGGTGCCGCCCATTTTTTTGCATATGCGCCCCGATCGCCGATGCGCTCAGAACTTGCCCTGGAGCGTGATCATGAAGCTCCTCGGATCTCCGTAGTAGTTGTAGGCGCGTTCGTGCGAGAGATATTTGTAGTACCTCTTGTCGAACAGGTTGTTCAGGTTCACCGCCGCCGAGACCGACTCCGTCAGCTTCGCGCGCGCCATGAGGCCGACGAGCGCATAGGGCTTCTGGACCATGTCGAATTGCGGCATGCCCTGGACTTCCGTCCGGAACTCGCTTTGCCACGAGACGGTGCCGCCCACGGTCAGCCAGTCGAGGGCGCCGCCGAATTCGTAAGCCGTCGACAGTTTGAAGACGTGCTTGGGCTGATAGATGTTGTAGCGCGCGCCGGCGTTCCCGCCATTGGCGTATTTGGTGGAGACCAGCGTGTAGCCCAGCGAGGCCTGCCAGCCGGGCACGATGGTGCCGGACAGTTCCGCTTCCAGCCCCTGGTTCCGCACCTTCCCGCTCGCGATGGCGCAATAGGCCGCGCCCGGAACGAATGGGCAGGGCGAGGGGCCGTCGACGTCCTCGGCCGAACGATTGACCTGCTCGATGCGGAACAGGGCGAAGGTGGCCAGCAGCCGGTCGTCCGCGAATCCGTGCTTGACGCCGACCTCATAGTTCCTGCCGACGATCGGATCGAGCATCCTGCCGTTCCGGTCGATCTGGTTCTGGGGCTGGAAGATGTCGGTATAGCTGGCATAAAGCGTCGTGGCCGGCGAGACGTCGACGGTGATCCCGCCATAGGGGACGATCTGCCCTTTGGATTTGTAGGAATACGACTGGAAGCTTCCATAGAATTCCGATGCATAGTCGTAGTCCACATGCCACCAGTTCACGCGCATGCCGGCGAACAGCTTGATGGGATCGCTGACGGAGAACCTGACGAGACCGTAGAAGCCGCCTTGCGTCGTGACGTCCACCGAGCGGGCGACGTCGTATATGATGGAGCTTGGAAAGGCATAGTCCTCCGGATCGAAGGTGAAGACGTTGGGCCGTGTGAGATACCAGGGTCCGTCGTTCACGTTGTCCTCGATGCTCCTGCCCTTGCTCTTCTGGTAGTTCGCGCCGATGACCAGTTCATGCCGCCTTCCGAACAGGCTGAACGGCCCGTCGACCTGCAGGTCGACGATTTCCTGGTCGCTGTGGAACGTCGCCTGCACCGCCGCCACCAACGGACCGGTGCCCGTCTCGCGGTTCACCGCGCTGCCGGTGATGAAGAGGCGGCGGTTGAAGGTCGAGGCCCAGATCCGGGACGCGGACAGCTTGGCCTTCCAGTCGCCGCCGAGTTGCTGCTCGATCTCGATGAAGGCGGTGGTGCTGTCGCTCTCCCGGTGGTTCCACGGGGCGCAGTAGCATGTGGAGCGGGGCACCCCCAGATCGCCGCCGTCCTCATAGCGCGGATAGCCCCAGGCGAACGGCGTGCCGATGGACCTTGTCCAGTCGGCGCCGATATTGACCGTGGTCGTCTCGCCCAGATCGGCCTGGATGACGCCGTAGGCCACGTATTTCCGCTCGCCGATCAGGTCGGTGAAGCTGTCCCGGTCCTGGAACGCGCCGACGAGCCGGGCGCGCACCTCGCCGTCCCTGGTCAGGGCGCCGGACGCATCGGCTTCGATCCGGTAGTCGTTCCACGAGCCGCCGCGGGCGATGACGCCGAGCTGCCGCTCGCGCGTGGGCATCTTGCGCACCAGGTTGACCGTGCCGCCGGGGTTGCCCGCGCCCTGGGTGAGGCCGGCCGCCCCCCGCAGCACCTCGACCCGGTCGTAGATCGCCATGTCGAACGGGAAAAGCCCCGGCTGCTGCGGGAAGTCCATGTTCGTGCCGTTGATCTGGATGGTATCGAGGGAAAAGCCGCGGATGAGGATGCTGTTGCCCCATGCTTCGGGCTCTTCCACCTTCACGCCGGTGGTGTGCGCCAGGGCGTCGCTCAGGGTGAGCGCCGCCTCGTTGTCCAATTGGCTGCGCGTGACGATGCTGACCGATTGGGGCGTGTGACGGGGCGAGACCGACAGGCCGGTGGCCGTGTTCATGGCGTGGGTGCCGTAGCCGGGCTGTCCTTCGGTGGCGTTCGGGTCGGTCGTCGGCGCGCCCGGCGCGTCCCCCGCGACCCGCACCGGCCCGAGTTGCAGCGTGCCGCCCGACGTCTGCGGCGCGATTTCCAGCGTGACCACGCCGGCGTCGATGAAGCGGAAGGTGAGGCCGGTGCCGGCCAGCATCCGGTTCAGGGCCTCCACCGGCGCGAGACTGCCCGAGACGGCGCCGGCCATGCGGCCAGCGACCAGGTCGGCGCCCGCCGTCACCTGGATGCCGGATTGGCGGCCGAACACCATGATGGCGTCGGACAGGGGCTGGGCGGGGATGTCGAAAGCGCGCCGTTCGCTGGCCGGGGCCGGCTCCTGCGCATGGGCGGCCGTCGCCGCCGGGCCGCCCAGCACGGCCGCGGCGAGCAGTATCGCCGCCAGCGTCCCGCGCGTTCCGGCCGTTCGTTGTCTCGATGCTGTCATGTCCTGTTACCCTCCCTTGATGGCGTGAGAGGCGCCGTGAATTGCAAATGCTTCTCATCCGCCTCTATGGGAGAGACAAACGGGCTTTTCGGCTTTTCAATCGGTGGGGACGTTTTGCGAAGCCGGCGCCGTATGCGGGCGTCAGGGTCCGCGCACGATGGTCAGCCACGGCGTGACCCGGACCACCCGGCCGCCGCCGGGGTGGACCAAGCTGGCCAGCGTCACGTCCGGGTCGCGCAGGTCGTAGAAGCCGGTCACGCGCCGCCGGCCGAAGTCGCTGTCGGCCAGTACGATCCAGCCGGCGCGCCAGGGCCGGATTTCCTCGATGACGTCGGCGATGGTCCTGTTCTGGACCAGGAGGTGGCCGCGCCGCCATTGCCCGATCATGTCCGGCCGGTTCACCCCGGCCTCCAGGCCGTGGTCCTCGCCGATGCGCACCCATTCCCCGGCCGTCAGCTCGCGGGAAAGGGACGCAGGCCCGCCCTTGTCGCTGACCCGCACCCGGCCGTGCTCCACCGACACGTCGGTCGAGCCCGCCAGCCGTTTGACGTCGAAGGCCGTGCCGAGCACGGTGGCCGTGACCGATCCGGCCTCGACCGTGAACGGCCGCGCGGCATCGGGCGCGACCTCGAACCATGCCTGTCCGGCCAGCAGGCGAACCCGCCGCGACCCGCCGCCATAGTCGACGGCCACGGCGCTGTCCGGCCCCAGTTCCACGGTGCTGCCGTCGTCCAGCCGCACCGTGCCCGTGACGCCGGTGCCGGTCACGTGGTCGGCGCGCAGGTGCAGGCCGAGTGACGGCACCAGAAGCAAGGCGATGCAGGCCGCCATCGCCGCGGCCGCCAGCGGCCGGAAGACCGGGCGCCGATGCCGCCGCCGCGGCGGCAACGCCTCGTCCCAGAGCGTGGACGGGGCGGCGGCGAGGGCATCGCCCGCCTGCGAGATGCGCCGCCATGCCTCGGCATGGCGCGCGTCGGCGCCGCGCCATGCCGCGAACCGGGCGCGCAGGGCCGCGTCGTCCGGCTCCTCGTGCAGCAGGAGGAACCAGTCCGCGGCTTCCCTGTCGGTGTTCCTGCGATCAGTGTTCATGGCGCCTGTCCCGCCGGCGGCCGTCCGGCCGCGCGGTCCCTTGAAGGAATGACACCTGGTGTCCGCGTTTTTTAAGCCGGTGCGCGGCCACCGTCAGTCTCCCTCGTCCCGCGGGTCGGCGCATTTGGTCAGCCCGTCGGCGATGAGATGATGCACCATGGCGACGGAAATGCCGAAATGCCCGGCGATCTCGCGCATCTTGCGGCCTTCCAGGCGGTGCATCCGGATGGCCTCGCGCTGGCGCTCGGGCAGCCGGGCGAGGCGTTCGACGAAACGGGCGAGGTCCTGGCGGGCCATCGCGCCCGCTTCCGGCGACGGCGTGCGGTCCGCGACCGAGCGGGTGGCCATGTCCATGTCGCCGCCCGCGATCGCCTGATAGCGCGTCGCCCGGCGCTGCGCGTTGACCGCCAGGTTGTGGATCATGCGGCGAAGATAGGCGACGGGGTCCTTGATCGCCGTCCGGTCGGGAAGCTGGTCGAAGATCAGCCAGGCGTCGTGCACGATGTCCTCCGCCCGCGCCCTGTCGCCCAGCAGGCGCGAGGCATAGCCGACCAGCGATTCCCGCTGGGTCTCGTAGAGGCGCAAGGTAAGCCGGTCCTGCGTCACGCCGCCCTCGTGGCCCGCGTCCCGGAGAGCGGGCGGTTCATCGCCCAGCACTATTGCGAGGCATTCTCAATTATCTAGCCGGGAGCGGAGAGCCACGCAACCGGTTGCGGAGATAAAGGCGTTGGATGACGCTGGCGGAAAAGCGCCTATTGCGCGGTGGCGACGAGCTGGCGGGTGAGGGGAAGGGCGGCTATCTTGGTCTTCACCTCGTCCAGCGACGAGCGGAAGGCGGCCAGTTCCCTGCCTTCGAGCTGGCGGCCCGTGGGCATCTTCAGGCCGCGCGGGTCCACCTGCTTGGCGTTCTTCAGCACTTCGTAGTGCAGGTGCGGGCCGGTCGAGCGGCCGGTGGTGCCCACATAGCCGATGACGTCGCCCTGGCGCACGCGCGTGCCCTTCTTGACGCCCTTGCCGAAGCCGTTCATGTGGGCATAGGCGGTGGCGAAGGTGCCGGTGTGCCGGATGCGGACATAGTTGCCATAGGCGCCCTTGGGACCGGCTTCCTCGACGACGCCGTCGCCGGCCGCGTGGATCGGCGTGCCCTTGGCGGCGCCGAAATCCAGGCCCTTGTGCATCTTGGTATAGCCCAGGATCGGATGCTTGCGGCTGCCGAAGCCCGAGGTCAGGCGCGCGCCGTCGATGGGCGTCTTCAGCAGCGCCTTGCGCACGCTGTGGCCGTTCTCGTCGTAATAGTCGGCGCTGCCGTCGTCCTTGGCGGTGTAGTGGTACAGATGGTGCTGCTTGCCGCTGATGTTGAGGCCGGCATAGAGCATGGGGCCGGCCTTCACGGTCTGGCCGTCGCTCTCGTAGCGGTCGAAGAAGACCTCGAAGCTGTCGCCCGGCTGGATCTCGCGCTGGAAGTCCACGTCCCAGGAATAGACCCGGATGAACTCCGAGATCACGTTGTGCGGCACGCCGGCCTTCTGCATGGCGCTGTACAGGCTGTCCCTGATCTCGCCGCCGGCGCGGGTGGCATGGGTGTCGAGCTTGATCGCCTCGACGGCGCTGGCGAACGAGCCGTCGCCCTGGCGCGCCGCGGTGACCGCCTGCTCCACCTCGGACTGGAGACGGATGGCCTGAAGGGTGGGTTCGTCGCTGGCCAGGTCGTCGCGGCCGAAGGTCAGCTCGATCTCCTGGCCTTCCCTCAGACGGCGCACGTTGAGATGCTCGGACAGGGCGGCGACCGCGTTGTGCGCGTCGGCCAGTTCGACGCCCGCGCGCACCAGCACGCCGGCGAGCGTGTCGCCGCGCATGATCTTGGCCTGCTTCACGGGCGAGGTGTCCACCTCCTCCAGCAGCACCTGCGCGATCGGGCTGCCGTCGGCCATGCGGCCGGTGAGGCTGAGGCCCGGCTGGCCGCTCATGGCGCTCGGCCCCATGGACGCGATCATCGAGAACGGCGAGGGAACCGAATCCGCGACGGCCGCGTTGTATGAATCATAGGCGGAGAAATTGGTGTGCACCCCGAGACCGACGGTGGTGCCGACGAGAAGCGTGAGCACGGCGGCGTGCGCCAACCAGCCCGGCGAGCCTACATGACGGCGCAGGTCGAGATGCGCCGAGGAGTCGTCTTCGTCTAACCGGTTGTTTTCGTTGGCCATCAAGCTTCCGCTATCTTCCGTTCTCTCCACGAAAAAACAACGCCACTTCGCCGGCTTCTCAAAGAAGTCAGTGTGACTGTGCGGAAAGATGCCGGGCCGAGGAATCCGTGTCAACGCAGAACGCCCGAAACCGTCACTTTTTTGCAACGCGCCGGCCCCCGCCGCCCCAAGCAGCCGTTGACTTGCCGCCCCGGCAGCCGATATAGACCCACGTCCGTGGGGCCATAGCTCAGTTGGGAGAGCGCTAGCTTTGCAAGCTTGAGGTCGTCGGTTCGATCCCGTCTGGCTCCACCATTTCCACTTAAACTCCACGGTTTCCGCGGTTCCTGCGATGCCCCGTTTCGAGCGGTCCGGCGTGCCCGTGCTTGCGATCGCCGCACCGGCGCTTCAGGATGGGCGAGGCCTTTAAAAAACGGGGTGCCGCGCTTTCCGCTGGCCCACCCCTGGAATTTCCGCCAACGAGGCATTTTATGAACGAGCCAACGATCAGATCGGCGGACTGGAGCCGTCTCTCCATCGCTGTTTCCTACGCCATGACGATCCATGCCGGGCAGACGCGCAAGGGCACCGACATTCCCTATGTTTCCCACCTGCTCGGCGTCGCCAGTCTGGTGCTCGAGCATGGCGGCGACGAGGAGCAGGCCATCGCCGGCCTTCTCCACGACGCAATCGAGGACTGCGGCATCGAGCACGAGGACGAGATCCTCCGGCGCTTCGGGCCGCGCGTCGCCGGAATCGTGCGTGCCTGCACCGACGCCGACGTCATCCCCAAGCCGCCGTGGAAGGAGCGCAAGCTCGCCTACATCGCCCACCTCGAGACGGTCGACCGGGATGCGTTGCTGGTCTCGTGCTGCGACAAGCTGCACAACGCCCGCGCGATCCTGACCGACCTGGCGACCCACGGCGACGCGCTGTTTGATCGGTTCAACGGCGGCCGGGATGGCACGCTCTGGTATTACCAGGTGCTCGCGGATGCGTTCCTGCGGCTCATCCCCGGCAAGCCGTTGTCGCGCGAACTCGCGGATACGGTCGCGCGCATCGGGCAGCGCCTATAGATCGGGGCAACTCCGGGGTGCCGCGACCGGCCGGCAGGCCGCCCCCGCTCACCCCATCGGGTAGAGGATCTCCTTCGACACCTTGTCGATGGCCTTCATCACGTCCTCGCTCAGGGTCATATCGGCGGCGGCCAGGATGTCCGGCACCTGTTCGGCCGTGGTCACGCCGACGATGGTCGAGGCGACGAAGTCGTGCTGCTTGCTCCAGGCCACGGCCAGGGTGACCGGCGACAGGCCGGCCTGGGCGGCGATGGCCATGTAGCGGGTGGTGGCCTCCACGCTGCGGTCGTTGACGAAGCGGCGCGCCATGGCCGCCTGGCGGCCGCCCATGCCCAGATAGGTGCTGAAGCGCGCGCCGTCGGGCCGGGCGCCGTTATTGTACTTGCCCGACAGCACGCCGCCGCCGATGGGCGAGTAGGGGATCAGGCTGACGCCCTCGTGGCGGCAGGCCGCCGCCAGTTCGTCCTCGAAGCGGCGGTTGTTCAGGCTGAAATTGTTCTGGATGGTCTGGTAGCGGGCATAGCCGCCGCGCTCCGAGGCGGCGAGGGACTTCATCAGGCCCCAGGTGGTCTCGTTGGAGCAGCCGAGGATGCGCACCTTGCCGGCGCGGATCAGGTCGTCCAGCACCTCCATCGTTTCGTCATAGGGCGTGCCGTGGTCGGGCCAGTGGGTCTGGTAGAGGTCGATGTAGTCGGTGCCCAGGCGGCGCAGGCTCGCCTCGATGGCGCTGATGATGTTGTGCCGGTCCAGCGCGGTCATGCCGGCGCGCACGGCGCCCTTGATCCAGCCGTGGCTGGGGCCGCACACCTTGGTGGCGAGGATGATCGCATCCCGGTTCTTGGTCTTCAGCCAGCGGCCGACGATCTCCTCGGTCCGGCCGGCATATTTCGCGTCGGGCGGCACCGGATAGTTCTCGGCGGTGTCGAAGAAGTTGATGCCGGCGTCGAGCGACATGTCGAGCACCCGGTGGGCGGTCTTCTCGTCCGCCTGGTTGCCGAAGGTCATGGTGCCCATGCAGATGTCGGACACGGTGATGGGGCTCCTGCCCAGGCGTCGGTACTGCATCCGGATTCCCTCCCTTGAAGCGGTGCGGTGGCGCAGCTTAGGGGCGCGCGGCGGGATTTTCCAGCCCGACCGGCGACGGCCGGGCCGGGCCGCCGTTCAAAACCGCCGGGGGACGTGCTACATCCTGTGGACGGAACGAGCGAAGGATCGGGGATGGCGGCGGAAGGGAACAGGGCGGCCGGGCCCGCCGGCGGGAGCCGGCGCCGGCGGCATCGGCGGCACGGGCTGCTGCATCTGATCCGTCATCACCGCAAATCCGAGGCGCGGGCGCCCGGCACTGTCATCGGCGACGCCGGGGCGACGGCGACGATGGTCCGCGCGGTTTCCTACGACGCCCGGGTGCTGCGCGAGCACGACGGCATGGCGCCCGGCGACATGGCGGGGCTGCGCGCCGCGGGCGGCGTGCTGTGGATCGACGTCACCGGCCTCGCCGACACCGCGGCCATCGAGGCCATCGGCGCCGCCTTCGGCATCCACCGCCTCACCGTCGAGGACATCGTCAACGCCCATCAGCGGCCGAAGGTGGAGAGCTTCGACGGCTACATCTTCATCGTCCTGAAGATGCTGGATCATTCGGACGCCGGCCTGACCGAGCAGATGTCGATCGTCGTCGGCGACGACTACCTCATCACCTTCCAGGAGCGGCCCGGCGACTGCTTCGACGCGACCCGCGCGCGGCTTCGCCGCAACGGCCTCCAGCTCCGCTCGGAAGGGCCCGACCGGCTGGCGCACGCGCTGATCGACGCGATCATCGACAACTACTTTCCGCTGCTGGAGAACTACGGCGAGGTCATCGAGGAACTGGAGGACCAGGTGGTCAACGCCGCCGAGCCCGCCCATGTGGAACGGATCCACGCCATCAAGCGCGACCTGCTGGAGGTGCGCCGCGCCATCTGGCCGACGCGCGAGCTGGTCAACGGCCTCATCCGCGACGAGCACCCGCTGATCCGCCAGACCACCCGCATCTATCTGCGCGACTGCTACGACCATGCGGTCCAGCTCATGGACATCGTCGAAACCTACCGGGAGATCGCCTCCGGGCTGCTCGACGTCTATCTGTCGAGCCTGAGCGCCAGGATGAATGAGATCATGAAGGTGCTGACCATCATCGCCACCATCTTCATCCCGCTCAGCTTCCTGGCGGGCGTGTGGGGCATGAACTTCGATCACATGCCCGAGCTGAAGGAGCCGTGGGGCTATCCCGCCGCGCTGGGGCTGATGGCGTTCGTCGCCGGCGGCCTGATGGTCTATTTCTGGCGGAAGGGCTGGTTGAAGCGGTCCAAATGACGACTCAGCCCCGGCCCCGGTGGTGCCAGTGGGCCGGGCTCATGATGATGCCGGTGAGCGCCTGGGCGAGGTCCGGCAGGCCCGCCGCATGGGCCTCGCGGACCAGATATTCCAGCCCGCCCAGAATCGCGTCGGCCGCTTCCTCGGGCGTTTCCCGCACCGGCAGGCAGCGCCGCTCGCCGTCCGACCCGTCCTTGACCATGACCGAATGGTGCACGCCGTCTCTCCACTATGCCCTGCCCACCATGCCCGGCCGACGCCGGGCCGCGCGATGGTGCCATTGGACAGCGATCGGCGGAGCGGCGAAACCTACCCACTCCAGTAGGGTGGGCCGGGCACGGCGGATCGGGGAACGATCAGGGGATCAGGGGACGATCAGGGGACGATCAATCCCAGGCGGATGGCCTTCACCACCGCCGCCACTCGCGAGTTGACGCCCAGCTTCCGGCAGACGTTCTGGACGTGGAACTTCACGCTGTGCTCGGAAATGCCCAGCCGCTCGGCCGTATCGGCATTGCTGAGCCCTTCGACGATGCGCAGCAGCACGTCGCGCTCGCGCGGGGTGAGCGCGGCGCCGGGCGTGCCGCAGGCGCCTTCCTCCAGCGTGGTGTAGGCCTGGTGGAATTGCAGCGCGAGCACGCGGCCCACATGCATCTCGTCGCCGCACACCCCCCTGGGGCTGGTGCGCGAGAAGCACACGCCGTTGACCTGCCCGAACGGGCCGTGGATCGGCACGGTCACCCCGTCATGGAGGCCGGCGTCGCGCATGTCGGCGAGCAGGCGCTTCAGCGCCGGCCGGTCGAGCGTGCCGCCTGAGAAGC
>CAZVVC010000039.1:0-16100 GCA_964630425.1 uncultured Bifidobacterium sp.
CCGGGCTGGCGCCGGGCAGCGAGGCCGAGACGGAGATCGTCGGGTAGTCGACCTGCGGCAGGGGCGAGACGGGCAGCACGAAGAACGCCCCGATCCCGCTCAGCGCCACGCCGACGGTCAGCAGCAGGGTGGCGATGGGCCGGCGGATGAAGGGCGAGGACAGGCTCACGCGGCGCGCTCCCGGCGGCGCGCCTGCCAGCGTTCGGCGAGACGCTCGAAGCCCAGATAGATGACCGGCGTGGTGAACAGGGTCAGCGCCTGGCTGACGATCAGGCCGCCGGCGATGGCGAGGCCCAGCGGCTGGCGCAGCTCGGAGCCCATGCCGCTGCCGAAGATCAGCGGCAGCGCGGCGAACAGGGCGGCGAAGGTGGTCATCATGATCGGCCGGAAGCGCAGATGGGCGGCCTGGCGGATGGCCGCGTCGGCGCTCTTGCCCTCGATCCGCTGCGCCTCGATGGCGAAGTCGATCATCATGATGGCGTTCTTCTTGACGATGCCGATCAGCAGCACGATGCCGATGATGCCGATCACGCCCAGATCGTTGCCGGTCAGCATCAGCGCCAGCAGCGCGCCGACGCCCGCCGAGGGAAGCGTGGACAGGATCGTCAGCGGATGGACGAAGCTCTCATAGAGCACGCCCAGCACGATGTAGACGCAGACGATGGCCGCCAGGATCAGCCAGACCTGGTTGGACAGCGAGGCGCGGAACGCGTCGGCGGCGCCCATGAACTGGGTGCTGATCGAGCGCGGCACGCCGATCCGCGCCTCGGCGTCGACGATGGCGTCGACCGCCGCGCCCAGCGACACGCCCGGCGCCAGGTCGAAGCCGATGGTGGCCGCCGGGAACTGCGCGACCCGCGAGATCTGCAGCGGCGCGTTGCCGGTGGTGACGGTGGCGAAGGCCGTCAGCGGCACCGACGCGCCGCCGGACACCGGCACGTACATGCGCTGCAACGCCTCGGGGCTGGTCAGCATCCCGGGCTGGCTTTCCAGGATCACGCGGTACTGGGTGGACTGGGTGAAGATGGTCGAGATGATGCGCTGGCCGAAGGCGTCATAGAGCGCGTTGTCCACCGCGGCGGCGCTGATGCCGAGGCGCGAGGCGGTGTCGCGGTTGATGGCGACCGTGACGGCGTTGCCCTGGTCCTGCACGTCCGAGACCACGTTGCGCACGGCCTCGACGCGGGCCAGCTCGGCGGTGAGCGCCTTGGCCCAGAGGTCGGTCAGGTCCTGCTCGGCGCCTTGCAGCGAGAAGCGGTACTGGGTCGGCCCGCCCTCGGCGTCGATGGTCAGATCCTGCACCGGCCGGACGTAGAGGGTGGCGCCGGCCACGCCGGCGGCGCGCTCGCGCAGGCGCTCGATGATCTTCTTCTGGCTGGCGGAACGCTCGTCCTTGGGCTTGAGGTTGATCAGCATCCGGCCGTGGTTGAGCGTCGGGTTCTGGCCATCGACGCCCACGTTCGAGCTGAGGCTCTCCACGTCGGGATCGGACAGCACCGCGTCGGCGACCTGCTGCTGCAGCTCGGACATGCGCCCGAACGACACGCCCTGTCCGCCCGCGACTACCGCCTGGAGCTGGCCGGTGTCCTGCTCGGGGAACAGGCCCTTGGGGATGGCGAGGAACAGCACCGCGGTCAGCGCCAGCGTGCCGGCGAAGACCAGCAGGGTCAGCGCCTGCCGGGCCAGCACCCAGTCGAGGCCGGTGCGGTAGCGGTCGGCCAGCCGGTCGAACCGCTCGCGGGTCCAGCGCGAGAAGCGGGGCATCCGCTCGTCCTCGGCGGGCTTGAGCCAGCGCGCCGACAGCATGGGCACCAGGGTGAGCGCGACCACGGCCGAGATGAGGATCGTGATGGCGAGCGTGACCGCGAATTCCCGGAACAGGCGCCCCACCACATCGCCCATGAACAGCAGCGGGATCAGCACCGCCACCAGCGAGACGGTCAGCGAGATGATGGTGAAGCCGATCTCGCGCGCCCCCTTCAGCGCCGCCTGGAACGGTTTCATGCCGCGCTCGACGTGACGGGCGATGTTCTCGATCACCACGATGGCGTCATCGACCACGAAGCCGCTGGCGATGGTCAGCGCCATCAGGGTCAGGTTGTTGAGGCTGTAGCCGAGCTGGTGCATGGCCGCGAGCGCGCCGATCAGCGACAGCGGCACCGCGAGGCTGGCGACGACGGTCGCCTGCGGGCTGCCCAGGAACAGGAAGATGGCCAGCGTGACCAGCGCGACGGCGAGCAGAAGCTCGATCTGCACGTCGTGGACCGAGGCGCGGATGCCCGTCGTCCGGTCGGTCAGCAGCGTCATGTGGACGTCTTCGGGCAGGGTCAGCGCCAGATCGGGCAGCGCGGCCTTGATGGCGTCGACGGTGGCGATGACGTTGGCGCCCGGCTGGCGCTGGACGTCGACGACGATGGCGGGCGTCCGGTTCATCCAGGCGCCGATGCGGCTGTTCTCCGATCCCTCGACCACGCTCGCCACGTCCTTCAGCCGCACGGGCGCGTCGTTCACATGGGCGACGATGACCTCGCGGTATTCGTCCGCCGAGGTGAGCTGGTCGTTCGAGTTGATCGACCAGGAACGGGTGGCGCCGTCGAAGCTGCCCTTGGCGCCGTTGCTGTTGGCCGCGGCGATGGCGTTGCGCAGCGTTTCCATGGACAGGCCGCGCGCGGCCAGGGCCTGGACGTTGGCCTGGATGCGCACCGCCGGGCGCTGGCCGCCGGACAGGGAGACGAGGCCGACGCCCGATATCTGGGCGATCTTGTTGGCGATGCGCTGGTCCACCAGGTTCTGCACCTCGGCCAGCGTGCGCGTGTTCGAGGTGATGCCCAGGCTGAGGACCGGCGCGTCGGCCGGGTTGACCTTGGCGTAGATCGGCGGTGCGGGAAGGTCGGACGGCAGCAGCGTGCCCGCGGCGTTGATCGCCGCCTGCACCTCCTGCTCGGCCAGGTCCAGCGTCAGGTCGAGGCCGAACTGCAGGGTGATGACCGATGCGCCGGCCGAGGAAACCGAGGACATGCGCTTCAGTCCGGCCATCTGGCCGAACTGCCGCTCCAGCGGGCTGGTGACGGTGACCGCCATCACGTCGGGGCTGGCGCCCGGATAGAGGGTGCGGACCTGGATGGTGGGATAGTCGACCTCGGGCAGCGCCGACAGCGGCAGGAAGCGCCAGGCCACCAGACCGGCCAGCAGGATCGCCAGCATGAACAGGCTGGTGGCGACCGGCCGCATGATGAACGGCCGGGACGGGTTGATCCCGTGCTCCGGCGGATCGTTCCGATCCGGCTCGGGCGTGCTCACGGGGCCTGCTGGCCGCGCTGGCGGCGGGGCTGGCCGTCATCGCGCTCGCCGGACGGCTCGCCGGTCCGGGCCTTGCGTTCGCCGTCCTGGCCGCCGCCCGGAGGCTGGCCGGGCAGGTTGACCCTGGCGCCGTCGTCGATCCGGTCGGCGCCTTCGGTGATGACCGTGTCGCCGGCCTTCACGCCCTGGGTCACCACGGCCCTGGTGCCGTCGGACGGCCCCAGCTTGACCAGTTGCAGCCTCGCGGTCTGCTCGGGGGTCATGAGGAACACGAAATCGCCTTGCGCGCCGTGCCGGATGGCGGTGACCGGCACGGTCACGGCCTGCTTCATGGTGTCGACGACGATGGTGACGTTGACGAACTGGCTGGGGAACAGGTTGCCTTCGTCGTTGGGGAAGCGCGCCTTGGCCCTGACGGTGCCGGTCGCGGTGTCGCTGACATTGTCGAAGGTCAGGAACCGGCCGCGCGCCAGCACCTTGTCGCCGTACTGGTCGTGGGCGCTGACCGGCAGCACCGCGCCGCCCTGCAACCGCGCCTGCACGGCGGGCACCTGGTCCTGCGGCAGGGCGAACGAGACGTCGATGGGCGCGGTCTGGGTGATGACGACGATGCCGTTGGCGTCGCCCGGCGTCAGATAGTTGCCGATGTCCGCCTGGCGCAGGCCGATCTTGCCGCCGACCGGCGCGGTGATGGCGGTGTAGCCCAGGTTGAGCCTGGCATTCGCCACCTGCGCCTCGTCGGCCTTCACCGTGCCCTCGAGTTGCTTGACCGTCGCGGCCTGGGTGTCGACCTGCTGGGCGGCGATGGAATCCTGCGCCAGCAGGGTCCGGTAGCGTTCCAGGTCGACGCGGGCGGCCGCCAGCAGCGCCCGGTCCCGCGCCAGATTGCCTTCGGCCTCGGACAGCGCCAGCTCATAGGGGCGCGGGTCGATCTGCGCCAGGCGCTGACCCTTGGCGACCTGCTGGCCTTCCTCGAACTCGATGCTGAACAGCACGCCCGAAAGCTGGGTGCGCACCGTCGCCTGCACGACGGGCTGGACGGTGCCGATGGCGTTCAGGATGACGGGCATGTCCGCCCGTGCCGCCTCGGCGGTGCCGACCGTGGCGGTCGGACGCCCGCGTCCCCGGTCGCCGCCCTTGTCGCCGCTGGTGAACAGCCAGATGGCCAGCGCGGCCACGATCAATCCGATCAGCACCAGGAGCGCATTCCTCCTGGAGCCGGTCAGCCGATGGGATCTCGTTTCTGCCGACAAGCCTCAGCCTCTTTTGCGCGATACACTCCGCCCGCGCGGACGGGATGTCCAGTCTTGAACGTGGGCACCCGCCTTCTACCTTCGCGAGGTTTCAAAAAAATGCGTGAGGCGTCCCCAAGACCGGGATGCTGCCAAACGACGTGGGAAACCGCCATGTTCCATCAGTGCGCTAATGGGCGGCGACGGGGCGCGGCCCGGCTGTGTCGCTACCGGCCGCCGGTCAGCGGCGCGATGAGCTGGCGCATCACCCGGCACTGGCGCTCGGCCGGCCAGTCGGCCGGATCGAAGCCGGCCTGGACGGCGAGGCCGTTGACCATGGTCAGCAATTCGCGGGCGAGCAGGTCGAAATCCGCGTCCGCGGCGAGCTTGCCGTTGGCCGCCATCGACCGCAGCACCTTCTCGATGCGCTTGCGGGTCTGCAACACGCGGCTGCGCTGCTCGGCGGCGAATTCGGGATCGCCGATCGCCATGCCCCAGAATGAAAGCCAGACCTGCCATTCCCGGTGCCGCGCCTCGTCGAGCGGCAGCAGCGCCTCGATGCTGCCCAGCAGGTCGTCGGGCGCCTCGCCCAGGATAGCGTCCACCCGCGCCTGCGCGGCCTGCGCGGCGGCCTGGTAGGTGAACAGCAGGAGCTGGCGCTTGTCGGCGAAGTAGTGGCTGACGATGGCGGTGCTGTAGCCGGCGGCCTTGGCAAGCTCGCGGACGGTCACGCGCTCCACGCCCACCTGGGCGATCAGGCGGGCGGCGACTTCGGCCACTTCGAGGCGTCTTGCATCGTGGTCGACTTGACGGGGCATGGTATCCGGGAGTTGCGTTGAGATGACGTGTGTTATATTTCCGCGATGACGGCGCGTTGCCGGCGGCATGATACCGGGCGGTATCCGGCGCGTATAGCATGGCGGCGGGCCGGCCGGAAGCGGCACGCGCCGGGCGCCGGCGCAGGGCCGGCAGGCGAGACGGGGAACGGCGGATGAAAAGGACGGGCGCGGCGCTGGCCGTGATGCTTGCGATGGCGGGCGCGGCGGACGCCGCCGAGCCGGTCGGCTTCGCCAGGGACATCGTGCCCATCCTGAAGAAGAAATGCGTGATGTGCCACCTCACCGGCCAGGAGCCCGGCAACATGAAGTTGCCGCCCAGGACGGCCTATGCCAGCCTCGTCGGCATGAAGTCGCTCGAGACACCGCTGAACCGGGTCGAACCCGGCAGACCCGACAGCAGCTATCTGGTCCGGAAGCTCGAAGGCACCCACGGGGAGGTGGGCGGCTCGGGCGAGCGCATGCCCATGAGCGGCGATCCGCTGCCGCCCGCCGAACTGGCGAAGATCCGGCGCTGGATCGAACAGGGCGCACCCGACAACTGACCGTAACCCCAAGGGAGATCGAACCGTGCCCATGCTGACCGACGAGGAATACGCCCAGTTCAAGGCGCTGGTGGACATGCAGGCCATCCGCGACTGCAACATGCGCAACAGCCGCTCCATGGACCGCATGGACCGCGAGCTGCTGCGGACCGTCTACTGGCCCGACGCCTGGGACAGCGCCTCGATCTTCGACGGGCCGTTCTCGGAATACGAGAAATGGGTGTTCGAGCGCCTCGGCCAGATGGAGGCGACGCACCACGCCGTGTGCAACATCAAGATCGACCTGATGGGCGACGAGGCCTATTCGGAAAGCTATTTCATCGCCCATCACAAGATCCGCGACGAGAAGGGCGAGCTGCGCGACATGTTCGCGTCGGGCCGCTACCTGGACCACATGGTCAAGCGCGGCGGCGAATGGCGCATCATGCACCGCCGCCGCGTCTACGACTGGAACATCAACCAGCCGTCGACCACCACCTGGGACGTGCCGCCCGCCGTCGACATCATGGAACGCGGCATGCGCGGCCCCGGCGATGCGGTCTACCGCATGAAGGACGTCCTGAAGTAGTCTTCCCGTCCACGGAAGACGCATGAAGCGGCGATGCGCGGGCGTGTTCCACAGCGCGCGGACCGGCGCCGGAAAACCATAGACGAGGGAGGGATATCATGGACCCGAGGCACTGGATCGACCTGACGGGCAAGACCGCGCATGTGACCGGCGGCGCGAACGGCATCGGCCGCGGCATCGCGCAGGCGCTGGCGGCGGCGGGCGCCAGGGTCGCGGTCAGCGACGTGGACGGCGAGGGCGCGGCGCGCACCGCCGCGGAGATCGGCGGCCTGGGCATGGCGCTCGACGTCAGCGACCGGGCGGCGTTCGAGGCCGCGCTCGACGAAACGGCGGCCCGGCTCGGCGGCATCGACATCCTGGTCAACAACGCCGGCGTCTATGTGGGCTTCGGCGGTCCGGTCCGCGGCATCACCGACGAGATGTGGCGCAGGCTGTGGTCGATCAACGTGGACGGCGTGTTCTACGGCTGCCGCGCGGCGGCGCGCATGATGATCGACCAGGGCCGGGGCGGGCGCATCATCAACATCGCCTCGACCCAGTCGATCACGCCCGGCGTCGGCGTCACCTATGACGGCTCGAAGGGCGCGGTGCTCCAGATCACCCGCGCGCTGGCGCTGGAGCTCGCCCCGCACAAGATCAACGTCAACGCGCTGGCGCCTGGGCCGACCTGGACCCGCGCCGAACCGGTGCCGCCGATCACCGGCCGCCCGCCCGAGCCCACGGGCGAGCCGCTGGCCGATACGGTCCAGAACCGCATCGCGCGGCTGCCGCTGGGGCACTGGGCCGATCCCATCGAGCTGGGCAAGGCGGCGGTGTTCCTCGCCGGCCCGATGAGCGATTTCGTGACCGGCATCTACCTGCCGGTCGATGGCGGCTGGCTGGTTCTGTAGGGGAGGGCGACCAATGGCGCGGGATTACGACGTCATCGTGGTGGGCGGCGGCGGCGCCGGCATGTCGGCGGCCATCGAGGCCTCGGACGCGGGCGCCTCGGTCCTGCTGATCGAGGCCGACGGCAAGCTGGGCGGCTCGACCGCGCTGTCGGGCGGCGTGTACTACGCGGCCGGCACCAGCGTGCAGCGCGCCAAGGGCATCGAGGGCGACAACGCGGAGCTGCTGTTCGAATACTACATGACCCTGAACCAGTACCGGGTCGAGGCCTCGCTCGCCCGCACCATCTGCGACAACGCCGCGCCCGGGCTGGAATGGCTGATCGCGATGGGGGTCGAGTTCCGCCCCGAGGATCTCTATTCCTCCGGCGTCGAGAGCTGGGAACGGGGCCACCACGCCCACGGCAACGGCGCGGCCATCGCCGAGGCGCTCGACCGCGAGGTCAGCAGGCGTCCCATCGACGTCGCGCTGAAGACCAGGGTGCAGCGGCTGGTGATCGAGGGCGGCCGCGTGACGGGCGTCCATGCGGGCGGCGAGGACGTGCGCGCGGGTGCCGTGGTGCTCACCACCGGCGGTTTCGGCGCCAATCCCCACTTCCTCCACAAATACTATCCCGAGGCGGCGGCGCAGGGCGACTGGGCCTGGTACATCGGCAACCCCAACTGCGTCGGCGACGGCCTGGTGCTGGGGCAGCAGGCGGGCGCGGACATCGTCGGCCACAACCGGGGCCTGCTGCTGACCACGCCGAACTTCCGCAAGCAGCTCGAGGTGTTCGTGCCCGGCTGGCTGGTCTATGTGAACCGGGAAGGCCGCCGCTTCATCAAGGAGACCGCCGAATACGCGGTGATGTCGGGCGTGGTGAAGGCGCAGACCGGCGGCTCGTGCTTCGCCATCTTCGACGACGCGGCCAAGCGCGCCGCCAAGCCCATCGCCAAATATGCCGACGCCTTCGCGGCGGGCGTCATCCCGCTCAACTGGGTGGCCGACGAGCTGGAGGCCCAGGTGAAGACCGGCAAGGTCATCAAGGCGGACAGCCTGGACGAACTGGCCGTCAAATGCGGCATCCGGCCCGGCTCGCTCGATGCGACCGTCACGCGATACAACGCCGATACCGACGCGGGCCTCGACAGCATGTTCTTCAAGGACCCGGCCGACATGAAGCCCATCCGCACCGGGCCGTTCTATGCGGTCGAGGTGCGGCCGGCCATCGTCTGCCTGACCTCGACCGGGGTACGCATCGATTCCGCCGCGCGGGCGCTGGACGAGCGGGACCGTCCGATCCGCGGCCTGTTCGCCGGCGGCGAGACGACGGGCGGCGTGCTGGGCGAGCGCTATATCGGCGGCGGCAATTCCATCGCCAACGCCATCGTCTTCGGCCGCATCGCCGGACGCGGCGCGGCGGCCGAGGCGGCGCGGAACGACTGAGGCCCTGCGTCCGGGGCCCCTGCGTCCGGGGCAATGCCGGACGCAAATTTCGCACTGCGCCCGAGGGGGCGAAGGATGCTACTAACGGCCGCCTTGAAGGGAGCGGCATGAGCGTCTGGGGCACATTGGTCGGCGGTGCGGCGGGTCTGGTGCTGGGCGGTCCCCTGGGCGCGCTGCTCGGCGCGCTCGGCGGCTATGCGGCGGCCAAGGGCACGGACCAGCCGCGCGACGGCACCCGCAGCATCAGCTTCACCATCGGGGTCATCGCCCTGGGCGCCAAGATGGCCAAGGCCGACGGCGCCGTGACGCTGGACGAGGTCACCGCCTTCCGCGAGGTGTTCCACGTTCCCGACGACGAGTTGCAGAACGTCTCGCGCCTGTTCGACCGGGCGAAGCGCGAGGCGACCGGCTACGAGCCCTATGCCGAGCAGCTCGCGCGGCTGTTCCGCGACGACCGGAACGTGCTCGAGGAACTGCTCGACGCGCTGTTCCACATCGCCAAGGCGGACGGCGTGATCCACCCGGCCGAGGACGAATTCCTGTTCCAGGTGGCGCACATCTTCGGCTTTGACCGCGGCGAGTTCGACCGCATCCGCGCCGGCCATGTGGGCGTGGGCGACGCCGATCCCTACCGTGTGCTGGGCATCGCCCGCACGGCGGCCGACGAGGCGGTCAGGGCCCGCTATCGCCAGCTCGTGCGCGAGCATCATCCGGACGTGCTGGTCGCCCAGGGTCTGCCGCAGGAGTTCATCGACCTGGCCAATGAGAAGATCGCGGCCATCAACGACGCCTGGGACCGCGTCCGCAAGCACCGGGGGCTGACGCCGTGACGCTGCCGCATTTCGGCCTGGCGGTGCTGGTCACGGTGCTGTGGGGCTTCAACGTCGTCGTCACCAAATGGGGCGTCGACATCCTGCCGCCGGTGTTCTTCGCCGGCCTGCGCTTCTTCTGCGTGGCCATCCTGCTGGCGCCCTTCCTGAAGCCGGTGAAGGGGCAGATGCGGCGCGTCGTCGCCATCGGCATGACCACGGGCGCGCTGCATTTCGGCCTGATCCTGGTCGGGTATTCGCTGACCGAGCACGCGGCGCCCGTCGCCGTCGCCATCCAGTTCAACATCCCGTTCATGGTGCTGCTGGCCGTGGTGTTCCTGGGCGAGAGGGTCGGCCCGTGGCGGATCACCGGCATGACCGTCGCCTTCGGCGGCATCCTGCTGCTGGGGTTCGACCCGGTCGCCTTCGACACGCCCGTGGCGCTGATCGTCTGCTGCGTCGGCTCGTGCTTCTTCGCCGTCTCGGTGATCCTGATGCGCGGCCTGACGGGCGTGCATCCCATGCAGATGCAGGCCTGGATCGCCGCCGTCAGCTTCCCGGTGCTGTTCGCCGTGTCCGCCGTCCTCGAAAGCGGCCAGGTCGCCAGCGCCGCGAACGCGGGCTGGGAGGGCTGGGCGGCGGTCGCCTATACGGGCATCGGCGCCTCGATCATCGGTCATGGCGGCATGTTCTACCTGCTGCAGCGCTATCCGGTGACCACCATGGTGCCGTTCATGATCGCGCCGCCCATGCTGGGCATGTTCTTCGCCATCGGCATCAATGGCGACCCGGTGACGACGAAACTGGCCATCGGCAGCTTGATGACCTTCTCGGGTGTCGCCATTATCCAGGTCCGCGAGGCGCTGAAGGCCCGCGCCGCACGCACAACGGGGAGTACCGCATGATCACCGACCGGCAGTCGCCGAACTTTTCCGCCCGTCCGCCGGGATTCGACATCGACCTGCTCATCCTGCACTACACCGGCATGACCACGGCGCAGGCCGCCATCGACCGGCTGTGCGATCCCGAGGCCAAGGTCAGCTCGCATTATCTGATCGACGAGGACGGCTCGGTCCACCAGCTCGTCGCCGAGGACAAGACCGCCTGGCATGCGGGCCAGTCCTGCTGGGAAGGCAAGATCGGCATGAACCAGCGCTCGGTGGGCATCGAGCTGGTCAACCCCGGCCACGAGCACGGCTACCGCGACTTCCCCGAGGCGCAGGTCGCGGCGCTCGAGGCGCTGTGCCTGCAGATCCTGTCGCGCCATCCCATCCCCAAGCGCCAGGTGCTGGGCCATTCGGACATCGCGCCGATGCGCAAGGACGACCCGGGCGAGCTGTTCCCCTGGGAGCGGCTGGCGAAGAAGGGCGTCGGCCTGTGGCCGCAGCATACCGAGGTCGAGCCGGTGGCCGCCCAGATCCGCGACGTGCAGAACGCGCTGCGCTCCATCGGCTACTGCATTCCGGTGGACGGCCAGGATTCGCCGGTCTACCGGGCGATCCTGAAGGCGTTCCAGCGCCACTGGCGGCCGAAGAAGGTCGACGGCGCCGCCGACAAGGCGACGCGCCAGATGATCGCCGCCGTCCAGGTCGCCATCCAGGCCGACATGGCCGCCACCCCGCCCAAGGGCGGCGTCTGCGACCACTGAGCAGCGTCGGGCTAGGTTTAGGGCAGCTACTTCCCGGCCTTCAGGTCCGCGTCGGAACGCGGCACGCGCTTGCGGGTGTCGATGGGGCCTTCCGCTTCGGGAGCGTCGAGGTAAGGGGCCAGATCCTCTGCGCTGAAGCCGCCGAGCAGGCTCCGGTGAGAGGAGAGACGCCCCGCCACGTCGGAGACACGCGGCCCAACTGCTCCCCCGCGCATGGAGGAGGCGGGCTTGGCTTTCGTGCTGACCTTGCGCGCGACCATCTCAGATCTCTTTCTCGCAATATATCGGCTCGTTGCGTCTTTCGACAATGCGAAAGCCCATGCGCTCATAAAGCGGCAGCAGCGCGGGAAGTGGATTCCTGAGCCTGAGCCGGCTTGCGCCGCACGCGAGCGCGAAGGCTATTGCGCAGTCGTTGACGATGAAGCGGACCAGGCCCTCCAATTCAATAGCAAGCATTGTCGTCGCCGGTAGGACGGCGGACGTGGATTGTGATGGAATTACTTCCCGGCCTTCAGGTCGTCGCCGGTGTGTTTGGCGTTGGCGGAATCCGAGGGAAGGTCGCCGGTCGGCTTCACGATGGGCCGGTTGTCGTACTTCTTGGCCTCTTCCTTCTTCTTCTGTTCCTTGGTCAGGCCGTCGCCGCCGCCGAAGGGGTTCAGCTTGTTGAGCGTTTCGCAGCCGCCAAGCAGGAGCGAGGCCGCTACCGCCGCAAGAACCGCCGATTTCGCAGGGCTGAATTTGGTCATTGCCACCGAGTCCATGGAAGGGCGGCCATCTTCCGCAAAAGCCCTTGGCCTTGCAAGGCCTTCTTGACCGCGCGCCCGCGCCGCCCCATCTTGCCGGGGCCAGATGGCCGGATGGCCGCCGCCTGCAGGGTAACCGGCAGGGGGAGGAAAGTCCGGGCTCCACGGAAATACGGTGCCGGGTAACGCCCGGCGGGGGCGACCCCAGGGAAAGTGCCACAGAAAGCAAACCGCCGGCGGTCCGCCGCAGGCAAGGGTGAAAGGGTGCGGTAAGAGCGCACCGCGGACCCGGCAACGGGGACGGCACGGTAAACCCCACCGGGAGCAAGACCGAATAGGGGCGGCACATGCAGCGTTTCCGACGCGCCGCCCGGGTAGGTTGCTTGAGCGTGCCGGCGACGGTACGCCTAGAGGAATGGTCATCGCCCGCTCGCGGGTACAGAACCCGGCTTACAGGCCATCTGGCATTCGCTTCGATCTCGCTTACTATCGGCCTCCTGTTCCGGGGAGAGGCCCGGGCGGTGATCGAAGGCATCAGGCCTCCGGCCGCCGCGCGAGAGGAAGAGGACCATGAGCACCAACGAACCCGTGCTGCTGCGCGCCGACACGCCCGAGGGCGTCACCACCCTGACCATGAATCGCGGCGCGGCGCGCAACGCGCTGAGCATCGAGCTGATGGGCGCCATGATGGACGCGCTCGCCGCCATCGCGCAGGACGAGAGCGTGCGCGTGGTCGTCCTCGCCGGCGCCGGCCCGGCGTTCTGCGCGGGCCACGACCTGCGCGAGCTGAAGGCGCGCGAGGGCGACCCGGATTTCATCCGGCTGACCTTCGAAAGCTGCGCCCAGATGATGCAGGAGATCGTGGCGCTGCCCCAGCCGGTCATCGCCCGCGTCCATGGCGTGGCGACGGCGGCGGGCGCCCAGCTTGTCGCGTCCTGCGACCTGGCCGTCGCGGCCGAGGATTCCCGCTTCGCCACGCCGGGCGTGAACATCGGCCTGTTCTGCTCGACGCCCATGGTCGCCCTGTCGCGCAACGTGGCGCCCAAGCACGCCATGGACATGCTGCTGACCGGCGACCTGATCCCCGCCCGGCGCGCCTGCGAGATCGGCCTCGTCAACCGGCTGGTGCCGGCGGCCGAGCTGGAAGGCGCCGTCTGGGTGCTCGCCGCGCAGCTCGCGTCCAAGTCCAGCAAGGTGCTGCGCTTCGGCAAGCAGGGCTTCTATCGCCAGCTGCCGATGAACCTGGCGGACGCCTATGCGTTAGCGGCCGAGGCGATGATCGAGAACATGGGCTTCGACGACGCCGGGGAAGGCATCGGCGCGTTCGTCGAGAAGCGTCACCCTCACTGGAAGGACAGCTAATGGCATTCACCAACCCGACCGATGGCGCCATCGCCAGCATCCTCAAGGACACCCGGACCATCGCGGTGGTCGGCGCCGGCACCGACCGGTTCAAGCCGGTCTACGGCGTGATGGATTTTCTCATCTCCCATGGCTACGACGTCTATCCCGTCAACCCGACCGCGGCCGGCGAGACGGTGCTGGGCAAGACCATCCTGGCCGACATGGGTGAGATTCCCGTGCCCATCGACATGGTGGACTGCTTCCGCCGCCCGGAATTCATCCCGCCGGTGGTCGACCGGGCCATCGAGGTCGGGGCGAAGACGGTGTGGATGCAGCTCGGCGTGGTCAACGAGGAGGCGGCGGCCAAGGCGCGCGCCGCCGGGCTGCTGGTGGTGATGGACCGCTGTCCCGTGATCGAGTGGCGGCGTCTCGGCCTGTAGGCGCCGCCGGGCGATCGATCCCGAAGGATCAGTCCTCCGGGATCGGCACCACCATGGCCGGATGGGCGCCGAAGCGGTCCAGCGGCTCGTCCGATGCGGCCCAGCCCAGATTGACCGAGCGCGTGTCCGTGTCCCAGAAGCCGAAGGCCGTGCCCCGGTCGCCCGCGAGGCTGTCGAGCAGCCACATGGGCTGGCCCATGGGGCCGTTGCGGTCGAAGCCGTGGTCGAGGGTCTGCACCGCGCGCAGGCGCTGGATCGCCATGTATTCGAACGCGGTCAGCGACGACCAGCCGCGCTGGGCGAACAGGGCGCGCAGGTCGTCGGGGCTTTTCTCGCGCGTCTCGGCCGGATAGGCGCCCGATAGCATGAACAGGCAATAGGGGCCGTCCGGGCGGTTCAGCGTCCGCGCCTCCTTCAGTGTCTCCAGGTCCTGGATGACGGGCGCGGCGTATTGCAGCGCCTCGGCCATGTCCTCGACCGGCTCGGCCAGGAGCTGGATCGTGGCGAGGCGGAAATCGAGCTGCTGGCGCTTCACCGAAGGGAACATCATCGCCCATGTGAAGCCCGCGCCCAGCGCGTGGTTGGCCGCCTTCTCCATCTCCCCGGTCTGCTCGAGGAACATGGGCAGATAGTCGGCGATGCGCGGCAGCAGCACGTCGTCGAAGAACGAGCGGCTGGTGTCCAGGATGTCCTGGAACGAGTCCATGGGCGTCTCCCCTCTATGGCCCGCGCCCGCCGAAATACGGCCTTCGTCGCGGAAGGCCGGCATCGCGCGGGGCGCAAAGCGAACAAATAACGAACAAATAGCGATGGGATCAACCGGCAGCCGCGGGCGCCGTGGCGACTCGACTGCCTCATCTTCTTTAGCGCCGGAAAAACTCCCTGTCATCAACGGGTTCAATTACTTGTTATTCCGCCGCCGTGGGGGTTCGTCCCATTGACCACCCATGTTTACCCATGATATCCCATAGTGTCCCAATGAGAGACGTCGCCGGCTGGGTGAGTCGGCCACTTCAACAGGCGGGGTGAGGGTTGCGAAACGCAGGTAGATCGTGAGGGGCGGCCGTGCCGCTGTTTCTGTCGTCATACTTCAACAAGGTGGACAAGAAGGGACGGGTCTCCGTCCCCGCGTCGTTCCGTGCCGAGTTGGAGGGACAGGGCGGCTTCATCGCGTTCCCGCACACCGAGCATCCCTGCATCGAAGGCTGGGACCGCAGCCGCATCAGCCAGCTTGCCGAGGCGATGGACGAGTTCTCGCCCATGTCGCCCGAATATGACGCGCTGGGCTATCTCCTGGGAAAAGCGCGCGAACTGCCCTTCGACCCCGAGGGCCGCATCATCCTTCCCCCCTACCTCATCGAAAGCTGCGGCATCACCGACAGCGTGCTGTTCATCGGCCGCGGCAGGTCCTTCCAGATCTGGGACCCCAGGCAGCACGAGGATTTCGAAAGCCGCGTCAAGCCGACCTCGGCCGCGGTCGCCAAAGCCATCTCGCTGGGCCGCGCCAGGCGCGGAGACGCGCATGAATGACAGGCAGCGCCATGCCCCGGTCATGCTGCGCGAGGTGATCGACGCCATCGCGCCGCGGGCCGGCGAAACCGTCATCGACGCCACCTTCGGCTGGGGCGGATACACCCGCGGCTTCCTCGAGGCCGCGCCCTGCGCCGTCTTCGGCATCGACCGCGACCCCGGCGCGGCGGACCGCGCCGCCGTCATCGCCGCCGAGTTTCCCGGCCGCTTCACCTTCGTGCCCGGCACGTTCGGCGACATGCTGGAACTGATGGACCGCCACGGCGTGGCGCAGGTCCAGGGCGTCGCGTTCGACGTGGGCGTCTCCTCCATGCAGCTCGACGATCCCGAGCGCGGCTTCTCGTTCCAGAAGGACGGCCCGCTCGACATGCGCATGGAAGGCGCCGGATCGGACGCGCCCGACGCGACCGAGCTGGTGAACAACGAGGACGAGGCCGAGATCGCGCGGATCATCTGGCTCTATGGCGAGGAGCGGAACTCGCGCCGCATCGCCCGCGCCATCGTCGCCGCGCGCAAGGACAAGCCGATCACCCGCACGCTGGAGCTGGCGGACATCGTCGCCCGCGTCTCGGGCGGCGTCCAGCCGCACAAGCTGCATCCGGCGACCCGCACCTTCCAGGCGCTGCGCATCCATGTGAACGACGAGCTGGGCCAGCTCGAGATGGGCCTGCGCGCCGCCGAAAGGCTGCTCGCGCCCGAGGGCCGGCTCGCCGTGGTGTCCTTCCATTCGCTGGAGGACCGGATCGTGAAGAACTTCCTGCGCGAGCGGGGCGGCCTGGCGCCGTCCGGATC